>NZ_PZKO01000003.1:0-7900 GCF_014926485.1 Pseudarthrobacter sp. AB1 | reverse complement strand
CCGCGACGACGCAAAATCAGAATTATTACCGCAGAAGATCGATCACAATCTCGATGAGGAGTGGAACAGCATGCAGCAACTCGCGAACCGGCTCGAACGTCTGGGCACCGAAACTGCCTTTAGCGTCGCCCAAGCCGCGGCCGCTTGGAAGGCGAAGGGGAACCCTGTGTATCCCTTCCATCTCGGCGACATCAACATCCCGACGGCCCCCCATATCGTTGAAGCTATGAACCGGGCCATCGCCGACGGCTACACGGGCTATTGCCCCGGACCTGGCATCCCGCAGTTGCGCGAGGCCCTGGCTGAAGATATCGGGGCCCGCCGGGGCATCGAGTTCACCCCTGACAACGTCGTGGTGATGACGGGAGGCAAACCCGTGATCACGAAGTTCCTGCAGGCGGTCATGAACCCCGGCCAGGAAGTGCTCTATCCCAACCCCGGCTTCCCGATCTACGAATCACAGATCGAGTATCTCGGCGGCACGGCCGTGCCTTACCGTTACCTGCCCACGAGCCAGGGCTTCGCGATCGACCTCGACCAGGTGCGCGCATCGATCACCCCGAACACTGTCGCAATCATCTACAACGACCTGCAGAACCCCATCTCGGCCGAGTCGACGGCGGCCGAGCGGGAGGCAATCGCACAGCTCGCGCAGGAGCACGACCTCTGGGTACTCTCCGATGAGGCGTACTTCGAAACACGCTATGAGGGTGTCTCGAACTCGATCGCGTCGCTTCCCGGCATGGCGGAGCGCACAGTAATCCTCTACACCTTCAGCAAGAAGTTCGCCATGACCGGATCCCGCTTGGGCTGCGCCGTCGCCCCGCTCGAGATCGCCAAAATCCTCAGCACCCTCAACACCAACGATGAGTCGTGCACAACGCACTACGTGCAATGGGCCGGCATTGAAGCGCTCCGCGGCACCCAGGAACCCGTACAGCAGATGCTCGACATCCTGCGCGGGCGCCGGGANGCCGCATGCGAACTCGTGAACGACATCTCCGGCATGCACGTCGCCGTGCCGCAGTCGACGTTCTACCTGTTCCCCGACGTCACCGAGGTCATGGAGCGCATGGGGTACACGGCAGTCGGCGATTTCGCCTCCGCAGCCCTGTACGAAACCGGTGTCTCCTTCTGTACACGTGAACACTTCGGCCGCCGCCAGCCCGGCGAAGACCGCCAGTACATCCGCCTCGCCTACTCGGGTATCGACGTCGCCGATATCCGCGACGGCCTCGGCCGCCTGCGCAAGTGGATCGAGACGGCATGAGCCGGGTCGTCGTCACGGGACGTGTACCCGAAACCGCACTCGAAAAGCTGCGCGCGGAGCACGAAGTCGATGCCTGGGAAGGTCCGGAGTCGATCGGCCGTGAGGAGCTCCTGCACCGGGTAGCCGGGGCCGATGCCGTGGTGAGCCTGCTCACCGAACGCGTCGACGCCGAGCTTCTCGACGCCGCCGGCCCGCAGCTCAAAGTGGTCGCGAACGTCGCCGTCGGCTATGACAACATTGACGTGCCCGCCTGCACCCAACGAGGCGTGGTCGCCGCCAATACACCCGGCGTGCTCACGGAGGCCACGGCCGATATCGCGCTCGGCCTCATCCTCTCAGCAACCCGCAGGCTCGGCGAGGGCGAACGGCTCATCCGCTCAGGCAAAGACTGGAAGTGGGGCATGTTCTTCCTGCTCGGCAGCAGCCTGCAGGGCAAGACNCTCGGCATCGTCGGTATGGGCGGCATCGGCCAGGCGACCGCACGCCGGGCCAAGGCCTTCGGAATGGAAATCGTCTACCAGTCACGCAGTGAGATCGATTCGGGGGTTGCAGCNGAGCTGGGCGCCCGGCGGGTCGAGCTCGATGAGCTGCTGGCCAACTCCGACATCGTCTCCCTGCACTGCCCCTACGGACCCGCCACCCACCACCTGATCGGCTCCGGGCAACTCGCNGCCATGAAGGACACGGCATACCTCATCAATACCGCGCGGGGCCCCATCATCGACGAAGCGGCCCTCGCCGCCGCGCTACGCCAGGGGCAAATAGCCGGTGCCGGGCTCGACGTTTATGAGAACGAACCCAGCGTGCACCCCGGATTACTCGAGCTCGAGAACGTGGTGCTCGTGCCGCACCTCGGCTCCGCCACGGTCGAGACCCGAACCGCGATGGCGATGCTCGCCGCCGACAACGTCCTGGCAGTGCTCAGCGACGGACGACCGCCCACCCCGATCAATTAGAAGCGACTGGGGGCACGGCAACCCGGACCGAGTACGAGCCCCGTCCCCAAGGGATGGGACCCCGGACTACCCAGTATCCGCGACGTCGTCCGTCTCCGCGGCCGTGTCTCCGAGGAACATGCACTCCGCAACTGGCACTGCGAAATACGAAGAGCAGCGGCGACGGAACCACCGTGGCCGCTGCTCGTCGTAGGCCGGACAGATCCCTACTGCCTCCCGGCAACAGCATTTACCTGGGCATCACATATTAGAGAGAGCAGTAAATGACGCGTATTGGGATCGTGGCCGAGTTGGGCCGAGAGACGAGGGTGGCGGCGACGCCCACCACGGTGAAGCAGTTATTGGATTTGGGCTATGCGGTTGTGGTCGAGAAGGGTGCGGGGGAGTCCGCTTCCTTCAGGGACGAGGACTACGCTGCGGCGGGTGCCCTGATTGTTGGGGCCGACGAGGCGTGGGGGTCTGAGGTGGTGCTGCGGATCAATCCGCCCAGTGAGGATGAGATCGGCCGTTTGGCCGTGGGTGCGACGTTGGTCGGGTCGTTGAGTCCTGGGTTGCGGCCGGAGTTGGTGGAGGCTTTGGCGGCGCGGCCGATCACGGCGTTGGCGCTGGATGCGGTGCCTAGGATTTCGCGGGCGCAGTCGATGGATGTGCTCAGTTCGATGGCGAACATTGCCGGGTACCGGGCAGTGATTGAAGCGGCGCATGAGTTTGGCAGGTTTTTCACNGGNCAGGTGACGGCGGCGGGCAAGGTTCCGCCGGCGAAGGTGCTGGTTGCCGGTGCTGGTGTGGCGGGTTTGGCGGCGATCGGGGCGGCGTCCAGCCTGGGTGCGATTGTGCGTGCGACGGATCCGCGGCCTGAGGTCGCTGATCAGGTGAAGTCCATTGGCGGGACGTACCTCAAGGTTGAGGTCTCCGAGGAGATGCAGTCCTCGGACGGGTACGCGAAGGCCACGTCTGAGGCGTATAACGCCCGCGCGGCGGAGATCTACTCCGAGCAGGCTCGGGATGTGGACATCATTATCACTACGGCGCTGATTCCGGGGCGTCCGGCGCCGAGGCTGCTGACGGCNGAGGATGTGGCCGGTATGAAGCCGGGCAGCGTGATCGTGGATATGGCTGCNGGGCAGGGCGGGAACGTGGAAGGCTCGGTNGCCGGGGAACGGATCGTGACGGAGAACGGTGTGGTGATCCTGGGTTACACGGATCTCCCGGCNCGGCTNCCGGCCCAGGCCTCCCAGCTGTACGGGACGAACATGCTGAACCTGCTCAAGCTCCTGACCAGGGACAAGGACGGCCAGCTGCGGATCGACTTTGATGATGTGGTGCAGCGCTCGGTCACGGTGGTGCGGGACGGGGAGAAGACGTGGCCGCCACCCCCGGTCCAGGTCTCCGCCGCACCGGCGGCCTCCCAGACCGAGGCCGCCNNCCGCGCCGGGGAACGCTCCGCCGATAAGGCGTCGAAGAAGAAGCAGGGGCTCAGTCCCGCGGGTAAGGNCGGGCTCTTTGCNGCGGGCGTCGCGGTGTTGTTCGGGNTCAACGCGGTTGCCCCCGCGCCGTTGCCGCAGCATTTCACGGTCCTGATGCTTTCGGTCGTGGTCGGCTTCTACGTGATCGGGAAAGTCCATCACGCCCTGCACACCCCGCTGATGTCTGTCACGAACGCGATCTCGGGGATCATCGTCGTCGGGGCTCTGCTGCAGGTCACCTCCGAGAACCCCGTGATGCAGGTCCTTGCTGCGGTCGCGGTCCTGCTGGCCAGCATCAACATCTTCGGCGGCTTCGCCGTNACCCGNCGCATGCTCGCGATGTTCTCGGCCGGGAAGGCACGTTCATGAGCGCCGTCACCGAAGCAACGCACATCATTATCAGGAGCTCAACTGTGTCTGACACCGTCTCCGGTCCGTTGACCGCCGATTCCATCGCCGGGGCGGCCTATATCGTCGCGGCCCTGCTGTTCATCCTCAGCCTCGCCGGGCTGAGTAAGCACGAGAAAGCCCGGGCAGGGGTCATCTACGGCATCACCGGGATGATCATCGCCCTCGCTGCCACCATCTGGCTGACACTCCAGGACGCCTGGGGCACCGGGGCGGGACTCACCGGCCTGGTGCTGCTCGTGGCCGCGGTCCTGGTCGGCGGGGCCATCGGGCTCTGGCGTGCCCGGGTCGTGGAAATGACGGGCATGCCGGAGCTGATCGCGTTGCTGCACAGCTTCGTTGGCCTGGCCGCAGTGCTGGTGGGCTGGAACGGGCACCTGGAAGCCCCGGACCTGTCCCCGGACCTGACGGCTGTCCATCATGCCGAGGTCTTCATCGGCGTCTTCATCGGCGCGGTGACCTTCACCGGCTCGATCGTGGCGTTCCTGAAACTCTCGGCAAGGATGAAGTCCTCACCCCTGATGCTGCCGGGTAAGAACGCGATCAACCTTGGCGCCCTTGCCGGGTTCGTTGCCCTGACCGTCTGGTACGTCAACGACTCCCAGCTCTGGCTCCTCGTTGTGGTGACCGTCCTGGCCCTGGGGTTGGGCTGGCACCTGGTGGCTTCCATCGGCGGCGGCGACATGCCCGTGGTCGTGTCCATGCTCAACAGCTACTCCGGCTGGGCCGCAGCCGCCGCTGGTTTCCTGCTGAACAACGACCTGCTCATCATCACCGGCGCCCTCGTTGGTTCCTCCGGTGCGTACCTGTCCTACATCATGTGCAAGGCCATGAACCGGTCCTTCATTTCCGTGATCGCCGGCGGCTTCGGGATCGCCGCCCCCGCCGCGGCGGACGCCGAGTATGGTGAGCACCGTGAAATCACCGCCCAAGCCACCGCGGAGATGCTGACCAACGCCTCGTCCGTTGTCATCACCCCGGGCTACGGCATGGCCGTGGCCCAGGCCCAATACCCCGTCGCCGAACTCGCCCACCAGCTGCGCGAACGCGGCGTGAACGTCCGGTTCGGCATCCACCCCGTCGCCGGGCGCCTGCCCGGACACATGAACGTGCTCCTCGCCGAAGCCAAGGTCCCCTACGACATCGTCCTGGAAATGGACGAAATCAACGAAGACCTCGGCGACACCTCGGTAGTCCTCGTCATCGGCGCGAACGACACCGTGAACCCCTCCGCGGCCGAAGACCCGGGAAGCCCCATCGCCGGGATGCCCGTCCTGCGGGTCTGGGAAGCCGAGAACGTCGTGGTGTTCAAACGCTCCATGGCCGCCGGCTACGCAGGAGTCCAAAACCCCCTCTTCTACCGCGACAACTCCCAAATGCTCTTCGGCGACGCCAAAGCCCGCGTCGAAGACATCCTCAAAGCGTTCTGACAGAAAGCACGTCTTGGGCTTCCTGCAGTTCATCCCCCCGCGCTGGCGGCGTACGTACGATCTCCCAACCGTCAACGGAGACGAGGACGAAACCATGCCCCAAGATCGAGCTCCGCACAACAGCATTCGCCAAGATGCGGTCCGATCCTCTCCGTCCGCCCCGCCACAGAAACGCGAGGATTCTGCCGCGCGGGAAATTCCTAGTATTGACGCCTTCGGCGCCTCACCCTGGGTTGGCCTTCACCACCGGCACGAGTTCCTGCTCCACCACCGGCACGAACTGCTGGCGCAGCAGGGGGATGCATAGCACGGCAAGCTACTTGGCGAACCACCGTGCTGCCGGAGGGTGTCAGCGTGGTCGGTCGCTGATCACTGCGAGATTCTGGATGGTTGCAGGCGAGCTCAGTGAAAGCGCCGCCGGACAGTGCCTATGCAACCGGGAGTGACCTCACCGGCCCTCGAGAACGAATAGCTTTCATGGACGAATGCAAAACTTCTTCTGACCTAAAACCCCTAAGTCCCAGCAAGCGGGAGTTTTCGCAGCCACTCCTACTCCCTTGGTTCTACCGCCGAAAACAACGCTTTCGTCAACTGGCACGAAGAAGAGTGGAGGAGTGGGCATCAAACCGCAGCGCGAACGAAGGGTGCTGGCAGTATCAATGCGGGGACTATCTCGTAAACGGTGTTTCCGGCGTTTTCATTTAGTAGCTTTCGGCGGCCGGGAATCGGTTGCTGAAAGTGATGGCGAAGGCGTCCAAAGCGGGCTTCCAACGCACGGCCCACCGGGTCTTGCCGGCCCCGGTCGGATCGAGGCATCGGGTGACCAGATACAGGCACTTTAGCGCAGCCTGCTACGTGGGGAATGACCCCGGGCCTTGACGGCGCGCCGGTACCTGGCGTTCGGGGATTCGATCACGTTGGTGCTGCAGATCACCCGCCGGATTTTCACGTCATAGTCCAGGAACGGGATGAATTCCTCCCACGCGTTCTCCCACAGCCGCACGATCGCCCCGTATTTCCTGCCCCAGCGCTCCGTGAGCTCCTCGAAAGCCGCTCTGGCCGCCCGCAGCATTCGGCGCCGTGTAAATGGGCTTCACATCGCGTTTGAGGGCGTCCCAGTCCTTCTTCGAGGCCAGCCGGAAGGTATTCCGGATCAGGTGAATAATGCACGTCTGCACGGTCGTCAGCGGCCACACGTTGGTGACGACTTCGGGCAGGCCGCGTAGACCTCATCCAGCGGCCGGTTCTGCCACGCGGCCATCTCCTCGAGCACCCTGTCGGTGATCCGCAAGACCGTCTCTTTCGACACCGACGCACCGTAGATCTCGGCGAAGTGCGCGCTGATTTCCCCGGTGGTCAGGCCCTTGGCGTAGAGCGAGAGGACCATCTCATCGACCCCGGTCAGGCGGCGCTGGCGCTTCTTGACGATGACCGGCTCGAACGTTCCTTCCCGGTCCCTCGGCACGTCCACCTCCACGGGGCCGGTGGTCTCCGTCAACACCGTTTTCGGGCGCACCCCGTTGCGGGAGTTCCCGGTCTGCTTACCGGCCGTATCGTGCTTTTCATATCCGAGATGCTCGGTCATTTCCTCATCGAGCGCGGTCTCGATCACGGTCTTGGTCAGCTGCTTGAGCAGACCGTCAGTACCGGTCAGGGACAGGCCCTGCTCCTTCGCCACTCTGACTAGCTCACGGGCAGCGTAGGCCTAGGATATTTCTGTCTTCTTCCCAGCGGATACACCGTTAATTCCACAGTCCCGCCGCGGGTCAGCTACCCGAAGTGCGATGATCTGCCCCTGGAAGGCAGACAGGACTCAACTAGTCAGGAGTGGAACCTGGGGTCGAATGCGACCGGTCTATGGCGGTGCTCGGACGCTTCAAGGGCGCGGTACACGCCAGTAAAGGAGAGATGTAAAACGAAAGAGGCCAACCAGGCCGCCCGGCCGAAGGAGCCCGAGGAATGCACGACCTGGTCCGGGGAGCCCGCGGATCCATAGCCAGCGAAACGCCACGCGTGGCATTCTCACACTTGAATTCTTGCCGTGGAACGATCCCTGATCCTGTCCGGCCTAGTGCAGCTATGTGCGTTTAGGCGTCGATGATCATGTTGGTGCGCGCGGTGGAGCAGCAGGGTAGGAACTTGCCTGCTTCGATTTCCCGTGCGCGGATCCCGCCTTGGTGGTTCATCTCGATTTCCCCGGAGAGTTTGACGACTTTGCAGGAGCCGCACATGCCTTCTTTGCAGTTCGCGCCGATCCTGACGCCGGCACGTTGGGCGGCTCCGAGGATGTGTTCGGTGGGGTCGATGCGTACGTTGATGCCGGTGCGTATGAAGGACAGGGTGAGGCTTCCGGTTCCGACCGTGTCGAAG
>NZ_PZKO01000001.1:0-10258 GCF_014926485.1 Pseudarthrobacter sp. AB1 | reverse complement strand
GTCGCTGCCGGCATCGTCGGCGTCTTCACCAACAACTCCCGCACCCTGGGAGCAAACGCATCAAAACTCGACACCCCGGCCGCCCGCTGATACTTCGGCGCCCGGTCCGACTCCAAAGCCCGATCCACCGTTCCGCGGGAAACCCCCACGATCCTGCCGATCTCACGCTTCGAGTGCTTGCCCGTCGAAAACAGGTGGCGTATCTCCGCCCAATCATCCAAATTGATCACCTTCCATAATGGTCGGTGGCCCTATTTTCAGTTGGCGTTCCTGGCCCTATTTTCGGTTGGCGTTAACAGCACCCCCCGGGAGCTCAAGAAGGACGGGGCTTTCTCGATTGCGATGGGCAAACTAAAAGAGAAGAACGCAGCACTAAAGAAAGAGAACGCTGCCCTGAAGAAGGCGAAGAAGAAGTAAGCCGCGCAGCGGCCTACGGGGACGTTGAGAAGTAGGTTTGAGAGCCTCGGCCTGCCGGGTGCCACGGGCCGCATATAGGACGCATATAGGACGCCTATGACTATCCGACCCCCTGTAAATGCTTGCCTCCGGCAAGCCTGCCCACACGCATAGACCGGATACTCGCGATGAGCGGCTACACGGGTTTAGGAGTAATGGCGTGAAATTGCGCGCTAAGGGCTTCGGGGCTCAGTCCTGGGCGGTGATCCAGGTTTGAGCTTCGGCTTGTGCGATGCGTCGGTAGAGGGTTGCGCGGGACATGCCCAGGTCGCGCGCGACGTGGGCTGCGGGCTCGCCGGCGGCGATGAGGCGGCGGGCGTTCTCGACTTGACTGGGGGTGAAGCGTTCCCGACGTCCGCCCAGATCTTTGTCGGCGGCCCGGCGCTTGGACACTGAATCGGTGATCCGTTCCCTCTTGATCTCCAGCTCCATCTGCGCCAACGCGGCCATGACGGTGAAGACCATCGAACCCATCGGCGTGCCGGTATCCACGTCCCCGCCTCCCAGATTCAGCACCCGCAGCCCGATCCGGCGCTCCCGAAACGCTTTGGCAAGATCCAGCATATTGGCGGTCGATCGCCCCAACCGGTCCAGGGTGGTGATCACCAGGGTATCGCCCTCCTCCAGGGCGTCCATAGCTTTGTCGAACTTCGGCCGGCCGGCCCGGGCCCCGCTTACTCCGTGGTCTGTGTACAGGTCATCCCGGCGAACGCCGGCACCGAGCAGGTCAGCGACCTGCCGGTCAACATCCTGTGCCCGGGTCGAAACGCGTGCGTATCCGATCAGTTTCGTCATGGACTGCTCCAAATATGTCTCGTAACTAACGGCGGCTACACCGATTCAACCAGAAGGTTCCGAGACATAGTTACGGGAATCGCCGGCCCCGAATGAACTCGCACGACTCCGCGAATTTGGACCCGCGCGGTCGTGGCGACAGCATGCGTCGGTGAGACGTCTTGTATCCCTAGGGATACGAGACGTCGCACCGGGTGAACATCGCAGAGATGTGCTCTAGATTGTGGATCGCAGTGATAACGGGGCCTCTTCGCACCCACGCTCAACCCTCGTCACGTGAATCAGCTAAATCCGCCAAACCGAACTGCGAATTATCCGATTCTGAACCAACAGCCATACAGGAGGTGCGGGAAGCGTTCAGGCCGTTTTCTCGCGTGGGGGGAGTGTTGTGCTGGCGTAGGCGTGGCTGGTCTGGATGATGCCGGTGACGATGTCGAGCTCGGAGATGTTCCGCGGTCCGTAGATCATGCTCATGCCGGGGGTGAGCCGGATGCCTGCCAGCGGGTGGGCGACGGCCCATCCTTTTGTTATTGCGTCCCGGGCCAGTGCCGGGGGGAGTGCAAGGTGCAGTGATCCGTCGTAGTCGGGGTGGAGGTGTGCGAACTCTCCGGCCTGTGGCACCAGGAAGGCATCCAAGGGCGCCCCGGGTGCGCGTTCGATCATGAAGCCGTGTGCTCCGGGTACGGAGATGGCGGACTGCCGGGTCGTTACCCCGGGCAGGGCGCTGATACGGCTGAGGAGCTGCTCTTGGATATGTCGGGGGCTGTTGTCGGTGCGCTGCTCCTGCGGAATCGACCATGACACTTCGGGCCGGGCGCCGGAGCGGGCCGGCAGTGTGCTGTCGGGAAGGGCCGGCCAGGTGGTGGGGCCAGGGGGCAGGGGGCTGCGGAGGGCGAGGAACTGCAGCCGCTCCGCGATCCAGCCGCCGAGCTCGGAGACAGTCGCCTGGGTGAGGGCGTGGCCGCCGGGGTCGCGGCGGGCGTAGGCGGGAGCGCCGGACTCGCCCAGCAGGTAGCTCCAGGTGCGATCCAGAAGTTCTCGGGGGATCACCGTGTCCGTCTCGCCATGGGCTACGAACACCGGCACTCCGGCCAGGCGCGCCGGGGACGTCGGGACGCCGGCGTCGAACGGTAGCGTCCCGTACAGGATTGCCGCTCCGGCGAAGCGCTGCGGATCGGCCAGGAGCAAAGCACCGGCGAACGCGGCGCCGCCGCTGAAACCAACGAGTATCACCTGGCGGCCGACCGGTGCCATCTGGTCAAGCCAGCCCCGGAACCAGTCCATCGTCTGGCTGAGGGACTCCGCGACCGGCCTGCCGATCCCGCGGTTGGCGAACCAGGCGTACCCGCCCCCGGTGGGGATCGGTGCCCGGACGGCTGCGTACGAGGGGCCGGCTGGCAGGTGCCCGGCCAGGCCGATGATCCCCGTTTCGTCGGCGCCGCGCCCGTGCAGCAGCACCACAAGCGGACGGTCGGAGGCGTCCGGGCTATGCCAGAGGACCGTGGGTTCGCCGAAAGCGTCGTTCATGAGTTGTCCTCGTCAGTGTCGGCTTTGATGCGGCCTGCTGTGCGTACCCCGGCCCATCGGGCCAGTTCGGCGTCAAGCTCCAGCGTCTCGACCGGAGCGGTATTCTCGTACTCACCCCAGTGCTGCCGGGGAAGCATCCACATGAGCTCGAACTCGTGGCCGTCCGGGTCCGCGCCGTAGATACTCTTGGTAGCACCATGGCTGGATTGGCCGGTGTAGGCGCCCGTGTCGATCAGCGTCCTGCGGGCCTCGGCGAGCTCCTCGATAGTGTCCAGCTGCCACGCGAGGTGGTAAAGCCCGACGCCGCCGCGTACCTTGGGTGCGGCGCCGACACCGACCCCGAAGAGGCCGAGGTCGTGGTGGTTGCCAGAGCGCGGCAGCCGCAGGAACGCGGCGTTCGCGCGTGGCTCGCGGGCGACGACTTCCATCCCGAAGACTTCGGTGTAGAACAGCTCGGCCCGGCCGAGATCGGCGACGAACAGGACGGCGTGGTTCAGTCGGACGGGTGATACCGGCATCAGGTTAACTCTTTCTCAGTACGTGGGTTCCGGGCCTGCCCCCGGGAGCCGGGCAGAATGAGGGCTGTCCGGCTCCCGGTGATTCAGATGCCGCGCGTCAGCGGGGCGTGGGCGGCAGTGTCAGGCCTGGACGGCGAAGCCGCCGGTCCAGGAGATCTTCTCGCCGGCGGCGAGGGCGATCTGCAGGAAGCCCATCGCCTCCAGCTCGCGCGCCCGGCGCAGCGAGCCGGCATCGATGGCGCGCAGTCCGCCCGCGGTAACGACCGCGGTAACGACCGCGGCGAGATGGGACTTCGCGTCGGCATCGTCCCCTGCGATCACCACGGTGGTGGGCTGGCCGGCGATCTCGCCCGAGGCCAGGGTGGCGGCAAACGTCGTGTTGAACGCCTTCAACACGCGGGAGTTCGGAAGCGCCGCCTGGATCTCGGCGGCGGCCGAGGAATCAGCCGGCACGGTCAGGGAGTCGAAGGTCTCGAAGTTCAACGGGTTGGTGATGTCAACGATGATTTTGCCAGCCAGCTGATCGGCACGCTGGGCCAGCACCTGCTGTATCGCGGGGTAGGGAACCGCCAGGACGACAATTTCGCCGGTGACGGTTTGGTCGGTGTCGTTGCTGCCGAGGATCTGGGCAGTGTTACCGCCCTTCTCGATGATGCTGGCGATGGCCGGGCCCATGTTGCCCATTCCGAGGATGCTCACAGTGGTCATGACGATCTCCTTCGTATTCCGGCCTCAGTTGCTTGAGGCTTCAACTAAAGCGTAGCGGATTCTGATGGTTGTTGCAACAACTATTTTCGGCGACAATGGTTGGCATGGAAACGAAATGGCTTTCAAAGGATGAGCTGGCCGCCTGGGTGCGGCTCTACGCAGTGATCGAGTTGCTGCCGAACGTCCTCGACTCCCAGCTCCGCCGCGATGCGGACCTGACCAGCTTCGAGTACTACGTGCTCGCCATGCTCTCCGAAGCCCCGGACCGGACCCTGCGGATGACCGCCCTCGCGGCCCAGACCAGCGCGACACTGCCCCGCCTGTCCCATGTCGTGAAGCGGCTTGAGGCGCGCGACCTGGTCCGGCGGTTCCCCTGTCCGGAGGACGGGCGCGCCACCAACGCCGCCCTGACAGAGTCCGGCTGGGAAAAGGTTCAGCAGACCGCGCCCGGCCACGTGGCAAACGTCCGCCAGCACGTCATCGACGCCCTCACCCCCGAACAGCTCGGCCAACTGCGGGGGATTGCCGATGCGCTCCTGGAGCAACTCGACCTTGACGCGGCGATGGCGGCTCTGTATCGCCGTCACGACGCGACTGCCTGAGCCCTTGCGCCCGCCACTGCGCTCTCCCCGGCGCCCGCTGGTCACCACCATTCGACTAATAGTTGACGCAACAACCAATTTCCCTTAGGCTTTTACTTGAATCCACAACCAAACCGAATGGCGGGCTTCACCGCGCCCCCTTCGACAGCAGCCCAAAGACAGAAAGGCACGATCAAATGTCTTCTCAAGCCCAGACCACTGCCACCCAGTCCACCATCGCCCGCACCGTGCTGCGCCTCGCCCTGGGCGTCATCTTCTTCGCCCACGGCTGGCAGAAAATCTTCGAATACACTATCCCCGGCACTCAGGCAGCCTTCACCCAGATGGGGGTTCCGGCAGCCCAGCTGATCGCCCCCGCCATCGGCTTCCTCGAGCTCGTCGGCGGTGCCGCCATCATCCTCGGCGTCCTGGCCCGCCCGGTCGCCGCCCTCCTGGCCCTGGACATGCTCGGCGCCCTCTTCCTGGTACACGCCCCCGCCGGCATCTTCGCCGACAAGGGTGGATACGAGCTCGTGCTTGTGCTTGCAGCTGCTGCAGCCGCCCTCGCTCTGGCCGGCGCCGGCCGCTTCTCCATCGACGCCTGGGTCTTCGGGCGCAGCCAGAGCCGCACACTCGCAGCCCTCGCCTAAGCAGCCGCCACCAACGAAACACTGACCGGCGCCCGGCACCTGCGATGCGGGTGCCGGGCGCCGTCCCTATCCGCAAAGATGTGCGTGGAGTTGGCCTGGGCTTCGGGGACATCCGGCTGCCTGCGCCCCGGGTCATCGTCCTCGGGCCAGCTCTTTCTGGTGTGTGGACCGACACTGCATCACAGGCTGTTGGTCAAACCGATACTAGAAGGCGTGGGCGCTGCTTCTTCTCGAATTCAGGTGGTAATCGGACTGCCTGGCCGGGCCTGTTCTCAGTCGTTGGGGCTGCTGAGGGTTTGATTGGCTTTGCGTGTGAGGATTGAGCCTTGCAGGTCCAGGAGAGTGCCGATGCGGGGTTCCTCGGGCCGGCTGACGAACAGATTCTGGGGTGCCCGGGTTCCGGCGGCGCGTTGGTCGGTGACCCTGATCCCGGGCCCTGCCGTACCGGATCCGCTCGACCCGGTGTCTCGAAACCTCTGTGTCTCGAAACCCATGGCTTCCAAGACAACCCTGTTGGCGGCGCCAGTCCACGTGTTGGATATTGCCGGCCCGATTAACGAACCCTTAGCGCCGGATACTGTTCCGTTGTTCGTGATAGGCCGAACATGTCCTGGTGTGTCTTGTTCGAAAGTTCGTTACCGGAGATCGCTGTCCTTAGCGTTGGATATTTCACTTTTTCACAAGCCAACCCAACCCCTTCAACGCAGGCATCGCCGCCGCCCGCGCCGCCGGCACCATCTTCGGGCGCCCAGTGATCGACCCCGCCTTGACCGCCGAAAGCTCAGATCGTCGCCACGGCCCGTTCCGAAGGAAAAACGGCGCACCAAGCCGCCCAGCTGGTCCGGGCCACCCTGTACCGGCACCAAACAAACACTGACAGCCACCCCGATCACCACGGAGCGTAAACTCACTGGCACCTCATGACACCGTCAAGAGTACTGGGCCATATTGTCTAGTCTGGCAGGTTCGGGGGATGGGGTGAAGACCCAACCAGGATGCGTGCAATCTCGGAATACTGATCAAAGGTGCCTTCAGGCGCGGAGGAATAGCTGCCCGAGTACTGCGCCAGACGAAACGAGTACCAGATGTGTCCATTGGGAACCGACACCAGGTGCAATGGCTCGCTGACTTCCTCGCCTGGCACAAGAACCCTGTACGCTTCGACGCTAAATCCAGGCACCCTGAGTGGCGGTGTTCCACTCTTGGTGTAGTAGGAAAATGACGACGCGGCCTCGGAATCTGTGGCAAATGAGACGTTTATGAAATGCCGTGCATCAGGTGTCACGTACGAACAGTGGAGAATCCCGGCCTTCGTTTCAGCGACCACGGTGTCCGGTTCTAAGTAATAAATTGGGGCTCCGTACGCCTGCGAAAGGGCAGCAACGGGCATGTGGTTGCTGCAGAAGTCCCGCTGCAGTTGTGGCGTCACGATGACAGCGGAATTGTCCTGTGGTCCAGCTGGCCCTCGACTGACACTAGGCGTCGCCCCCGGGACCGTGGTCGCACCACCGGGTGCCCCTTCTGCCCCGCCCGAGGGAGCAGGCGGGCTCGGGACAGTCGCTGCGCTTTCGCCGGAGGCAGACGATGCAATATCGGTCGCGGTTGCCGCAGCTGTCGCGGGAGCCCCAGCAGGGCTGCTGCAGGCCGTCAGAAAGACAAAGAGGAAGCCGAGAGATAAAAATCGGGCAGGATTACGCATCAGAGTTCCTCCTCGCGCCCCAGCGCCTATGCCGACAGTGTATGGGTGGCAAATGGGGTTGTCGAGGTATGTGCGTGCGCCATCCTTCTGACTTCCGCCGAGTACTCGCGGGAGAGATTTGAGGGTCGACACCGCGCCCGCGGGGTGTGCAAAGTCTGCCGCGTACTGGGTGAAGCGGAGTCGATCATCGGAGAAGGCACGGCCACCGGCTCGTCGGAGATGTCGGAGAAGATGTCGGGGTTGACTGCCGGGAGCCCGGACGGCGCGGTCGGGGCGGGATGAGTACGTCGGTGGTGTGGACAACCGCGAGCCGGCCTTTTACAGTTAGGGCCACGAGGCCGGCGCGACATCGCGGCGGCAACACGACAAGCGGCGCAGAACTGCGCCGTGAATTCGGGTTGCCACCGCGGTGAACGGCGCAGACTCCACCGGCCCCTCGCCCTGGAGCGTCGAGGTCGCCAGCCTGGCACTGAAGGGATTCCGGCGGCTGGCCGGAGAAAGCAGCAACCGCGATCGTCGAATTCGTCACAGATGCACTAGCCGATAATCCCCGTCGGTTGAGCAGACCCCTGACGAACGAACTCCTCGGCCTGCGCACCGCACCGCACAGCGCGGCGACTGCAGGGTGCTGTTCACCCTCGACGTCGAAGAGCACATCCTTTAGTCACCGCATCGAACACCGGTTCTACGTCTACAAACCTCGCTAGGGCGCCGACGGCAGGTTCCTGCCGGGATCTACAACTACCCGCCCTAGTTCCCACTGACCAAATACATCGGCTCCGAATCGTGGTAAACCCTGTCCTGCTGATGGTTTGGAGGGACAATGATCCTCGGCTTGGTTATGTCGTGAGCAGCCGAGTAATCCGGATCGCAGGTGGGAAGCTGTTCCGCGTAGTAATTTTTTGAGCAATCCCATCCGATCCCTGTTGGATAGTAGCGAACGCCCATCGACACTAGCGGTGGACATGAGTTGCCAGGCACGTGCTCAATGCAGAATTGGTAATCCGTTGCGCCGGGTGCGTCGACCGCCGGTCCGCTGTATGCTACGAACAGGTCCGGAAACCGGGCCTTCTTGTCAGCGATACTGAAGCAGTTGTCTGGGTTCAAATGAGAGCACCATTTGCCCTTGAGTTCTGCTGGGAAACCCGGAACGGACAGTCGTGATGAGATGTCGTCGTTGACGGCTCCAAGTGCCTCATTCGTCGCCTGAATGTCGCGCATCAGATCGGTGTGAAAGCAGGCGCCGCTGAAGGTATTGAGTTGGATGCGGGATATTTCGCTTATAGCCACTAGGCCTATGTCGACACCAATCTGATTCGTAGCGCCGCGGACAGCACTGAACTGGTACTGACATTCAATGGGCTGGATAGAAGTAGCACCTTCAGTAGCTGAGGATTTAGTGACAATCATGTCGCCAGATCCAATTATCTTTGTTGTGTTCCATGGCAGGGCGAACCACCCGGTGTTCTGGGGGACTTCGAAGACTGTGTCTCCCGAAATGGCGTCGATGTTGATTCCCTTCGGCCATGGTTTGAGAGCGGCAAGCTGAGCCGATCCTGCCCGGAGCGCAATGCCAGCATCACCAGAAAAGGCCCGAAAAAACAAGGGGAACCAGTCGCAGATTGTTCCTGTCTCGATCGACTGAGACGACAGCTTCCCGCAAACGGAGAGCAGTGTGCGAATCAAGGTCACCACTTGTGAAGATGAGGCAGCGGCAGCGCTGATGCCATCGACCAGTCCTGCGATGATGGATCCTGTCTCTGGGGTTCCGAGGGTAACAACGGTGCTGATTTCTGCTGAACGGTCGGTCCCGGAAATGCCGGAATTGGTCGCCGCCCAGCGGGCCACCAGTCCACCCATGGAATGGCCAACGATGACTACCTTCTGACCACTCGCCTTGTACAGGCAGTCGATGACCTTGCCCAGGGCAGGCCCGAGGTGGCTGTCATCTATCCAGCGTCCCGAGTACGGGTGATAGTCGAACGTGAACACGGCGGCACCGGGGAGATCTTGAAGCTGCCCGATTAAGGACCTGGGCACGGCAGCGGTGAACGGATACTGGCTCCGTAGATCGATCAGGTGGGAGAAGGCTCCCGATCGATCTGTTGGGCTGGATATCGTGGCACTAGCAGTCCAACCGTGCACCATCACAACCGGGTACCAGGAACCATCCTTGGCAGGACTACGGCTAACAGCACGCCCGTCGGGCTTGAGGTCTCCGTTCAACACTCGAGCCCAGTCCACGGTGTCTTTTTCCAAACCCAGTTTCGCCGCCGAACAATCAGTAGCCCATTGCCACGGATCGGAGGCCGCGGCGTTTGCTGGGCTCGCCGCAGTAAGTGCCGAACTAAGCAGAAGAGCAATCATCAGCACCGCGAAGAACCGCGGCCAGGTAGCAATCTGTCCCCTGCCGATGTTCACGACGTTCCTCCGAGCACGAAGGTGGAAAGAACCTTCCAGCTCCCGTTTTCCTTGACCATTACCGCCACATACTGCCGTGCGGGCTGGTTTGGTGGAGCAATGGTGACGAATATTGTGCCTCCGCCCAGACCATCGGGGGCCCACGAACTTTCTTCCGTGATGATCTTGCTTCCGGTGGGAACGGCATCTCGGATGTTGCCCGAAACGGTGGTTTTTGCAGCGGAGGCCATCAATTGGGCAGGATCTGTGGCCAAGCCCTGGAGTGCCTGAGCAACAGCGGGGGCATCGGCTGCAGGCTGTGGCACAAAGGAAGCAGGCGGCGGCGAGGAAGTAGTTTTAGGCGGTTCCAGTGCCACTGTTTTTTTGCCGGGTAGCCCGATGAAGATGACAACTGCGGTCGCCACGGATAAGGCGGCCAGTATTCCTGCGAGCATAATCAACAACCGATGCCGTCGAAGCCGTGGCATTCATCCTCCTGGGGTCCGAGCCCAAATTTCTTTCGAGGAACGTACTGCCCCTCCAGGCAGGGAAGTCGGCTGCATCGCGGCCATACCGCGAGGCGTGAGCCACACGTTACATCTCTACCCGCCTTGTGTCGATTGTTCGCGTTGACTCATCAAAGATGCCCGCGTAGCTGCTATCGAAGAATCATTTGATAATGCCCGCGTAGCGGCGCGTCTGCTGGGATGGCATCCGCTGGCCCGGCACTGTGAGCCATGGAGCTTTCGATGAGCGAACGCAAGGCCGTCACGAAGACCACCGCCCTCCGATATGCCCGGTCGGGCCGGGCCGCCAAGAAGACCATTCTCGACGAGCTGTGTGCCCTGACGCGTTGGCACCGTGACCATGCGCGGAAGGCGCTGCGGCAGGCTCTGGTCCTCAAACAGGTCAAGCCCCGGCCTC
>NZ_PZKO01000064.1:0-13493 GCF_014926485.1 Pseudarthrobacter sp. AB1 | reverse complement strand
GAAGGCACCCACAGGCATCGCACCTGAGTGCCCGCACAGCTTGTCCCACACGATGCGGTACTGCTTGATGACGGACGGCTTGTAGTTCCGCCGCTCCATCTCAGCGATGATCGCCCCCACGAGATCGGCGACCGTGACAATCTGCTTCTCCATTGCAGCCCTCCAACCTTGAGTCGTGGCGCTTATGCGCCACCCTTCAAGGCTGGATCGTTATGCAAAGCCATTACTAGGAGGGCCCCGTCCGAGGACCATCGATCATGCCGCAGAAGGCATAACGTCCCGCTGCGCATAACCGGCATTATGAGCAGCTGCGCATAATGCCGGCAAGATCAACATGTACGTGTCTGCCGTTGGCGACCTCCTGGGTCATACCGACGACGAGCCGACCATCGGACTGCTCCTGTGCAAAACCAAGAACAACATCGTGGCCGAGTATTCCCTGCGGGGCTTTTCGAAACCGATCGGTATCGCCGAATGGGAATCCGCGATTGTGGCGCCCTTGCCGGAGGAATTCGCTGCCACGCTACCCAGCATCAGCGAAATCGAAGCCGAACTTTCGCAAGACTTTTCACCAGGAGATCCGGTGAATTAGCCGGAATCATCATGAAAGGCTCCACGTCAGCCCGGGGTGAGGACGTAGAACTCGTTGCACTCCGGGTCGGCGAGGCACACCCACGGCACATTGCCCTGGCCGACGTCGGCGTCAGTGGCGCCCAGAGCCAGCAGCCTGGCCACGTCTGCCGCTTGATCATCACCCGGGTACGGCATCAGGTCGAGATGAACACGGTTCCACACGGTCTCCTCGCCAGAGGCGCGCAGCAATTCCAGATACGGCCCGACGCCCTTGGCCGAACGCAGCCTCGCATGATCGTCGTTCATCTGGTGCCGGGTCCAATCCGTAGCCTCGCCCCAGAACCGGGCCATGGCCCGCAGGTCCGCGCAGTTGACCACCACAGTGGCGATCGGCCCCGTGTCCCGGTAGATCGGTCGCGGCGCCAGCACACAGAACACATTTCCCTCCAGGTCGGCCAGGACCGTCCACGGCACATCACCCTGGCCCACGTCGGCAGACGTCGCACCGAGTTCCAACGGGCGCGCGACCAGCTCCGCCTTATGGGCCGCAGAGGGTGGCGGGATCGAGGTGCGCGCGGTACTTCACTGTCTCGGGGTCCGGACGACGACGACATCTACGCAGACCGCGACCGGGTCCGGCCAGACGAAGCCCACGGGCTCAACATTGGTCACTCCGGTTCCCTCGTTGGAAACACCCCAGCCGAGGGCCTCCGCCCAAAACCGGCCGAGAGCCGAGTCACCCCGAGCCTTGAAATTCACCTGAACAAGTAGGAGCGCCATACCGCCCGACGCTATACCGAAGACCCAGTCTGTGCTGTGCGCTTCGTTTTCCGCCAAGTGGAAGCGGCGGAGTCAGGACCTGAGCGTGAAGGCGCAGAAGATTGCCCCGTCGCCGCCTACGTGGACGCGGTGACCGCTGTCCGAACGGCACGCAGGGCTACCGGGGCGAACAGGATCACGATGGCACCCCCTATCGGCACTCACGATCACGGCCTGGTGTCGGGAAGGAGCCCTCCTATGAGTCCCGCCAGGGCTGCCGGCAGGGCGATAAGACCGGTGATCTGCGGAATCAGAGAGGGGGGCGTCATGATCATGGTAGCCATGCCCACCAGCACTGCCGGCGAGGCAACGCAGATCGTCACCCAAAGCGGGTTACCGCGGACCTGCGACCATATTGCTGCTGCAAGCGATATGGCAGACCCGGCGAGTATTAACAGCCTGCCAACGCGCAACCGCTCTATGAACTCCGGGACCGGCGTGTAGATGAAGAATGCCGTCCGTTCCAGGGCAATCACTGTGACGACGATGGAGACAACGACCAAGGCCGCCCAAGGCAGTGATCTTGCCCTCCACCACGGGCGGACGACGTAGCGTTCGTTGCCGTTCTGCGAACTCGTCACAGGGCGAGCCTAGCGGGCCTCTCAGTTTCACGCAGCACCCAGTGCATTCTCCTCGCCCGCCAGGCCGCCCACCAGCCACGGGGGTCGACGTGACTCATCTCCAAGAATGCGCCGAGAAATCGGGCCTGGGGAGCAATCAGCATGATCGGAACCGAGTAATCAATGGCCGCCGTCTTTCCGCTCCCGACGGCGGGCGAGCGGGATGCTCGCGCTGAGACATTGGGGACAAGGGGTGCTCGTTGCCTCCTGAAACGTCGTTCGGTCGGGGTTGTATCGGCCCCCGGTTGTCGCCTTGACCCTTTCATTCCAAGGGTGCGGAGATTCTGCCAGAATAGCTCCCGACGGCGGGCGAGCGGGATAACCCGAACAGAACCGGAGCGATGGAAATGGAGGACCCCATGCAGGAGGGCCGTCGAGCGAATGGTTAGGCTAGGTGGATGGCGACAGTTATTCTCGTGCGGCACGGCCGCACCACAGCCAATGCCACTGGACTGCTGGCCGGTCGGGCCGCCGGTGTCAGCCTGGACCAGATCGGGCGCGAGCAGGCGGCTTTGACCGGAGAGCGGCTCGCCGCCGTGCCCGTAGTTGGGGTGGTATCGAGCCCTCTCGAGCGTTGTCAGCAGACCGCCCAACTCATCCTTGATCGCCAGGCTGGCACTCCGCACGCGACGTTGGAATCCGATCTTACCGAGTGCGATTACGGCCAGTGGCAGGGCCGCACGCTCAGTGATCTCGCAACCGAAGATCTGTGGTCGGCTGTGCAATCGCAGCCGTCCGCCGTCATCTTTCCCGGCGGTGAATCCATGGCCGCGATGCAGGCTCGGGCGGTAGCAGCAATTCGACGCCACGATTCAGCCTTCGAAGCCGAGTACGGGCCAGGAGCCGTATGGGTGGCGGTGAGTCACGGTGACGTCATCAAATCAATCGTCGCCGACGCGTTAGGCATGCACCTCGACCTGTTTCAACGCATTAACGTGGGCCCTGCCTCCGTATCGATCGTGCGCTACGGAGCCAGTCGGCCGAGCGTCTACGCGACCAACACCGACGCGGGGGATCTGTCTTGGCTGTCGAACGGCTTCCACTCTGGCGACGCGCCGGTGGGCGGCGGTGCAGGGCAAAGGGCGCCATGAAGCTCATATGCCTAAAATGCTCATATGCCTACACGTGTTCATGAGTTTGCCTGGCCTGATCGGGTCGTCGTTGGCACCATTGGCCTTCCGGGGGCACGCACGTTCTACCTGCAGGTGCGGGCAGGGACTCAGATCGTGAGTATCGCCATGGAGAAGCAGCAGTCGGCTCTGCTCGCCGATAAAATCGACGAAATTCTCGACCAGCTTCTCACCGTCGAGGGCAACCCCCACAGCGTTCCCACCAGTACCCCCATTGAATTGGTTGACAATGACCAACTCGAGGCCGTTACGGAGCAGTTTCGGACCGGCGCCATGAGCCTGGGTTGGGACCCCGCGACGGCGCAGGTCGTGATAGAGGCCTACCCGATCACCGATGTCGACGCTGATAACAACAACGAAGCGCTTGATGAGGACGACGCTGACGTGCGCGAAATGCTGCTGGTGCGGATGCCGGTTGGCACCGCCCGCGCATTCGCTAAGCGCACGCGTGAGGTTGTGGGCGCCGGGCGTCCCGCGTGCCCGCTCTGCGGTTACCCCGTAGACGCCGACGGGCACGTCTGCACTCGGCCCGAGGCCTGATGCCGGCGCCCGATCTGTTTACGGCCGAGCTGACGCTCACTGGGCGCATTACGACGGCGTCGAACGCCACCTTCTTGGGCAGCATCGGGGACACGAAAGTCGTCTATAAGCCGATAGCCGGGGAGAAACCGCTGTGGGATTTTCCCGACGGCTTCCTTGCCCACCGGGAGGTTGCCGCCTACCTGGTTTCGGAGGTCCTCGGCTGGAACGTGGTGCCACGCACCTGGCTGCGCGATGGTCCGTTCGGCGAAGGGATGGTGCAGCTGTGGCAGGAGACAGACCCTGACCAGAACGCGGTGGACCTCGTTGCGTCGGACGACGTACCGGAGATCGGCTGGAAACACGTCCTCGAGGGTCAGGATGAGAACGGACGGATGGTCGCCCTCATACACGAGGACTCTCCGGCGCTCCGACGTATGGCGGTGTTCGACGTCGTCGTGAACAACGCCGACCGTAAAGGCGATCACATCCTTGCCATCACGGACGGACACCGGCACGGCGTGGACCACGGGCTTACCTTTCACCGTGCCCACAAGCTGCGCACGGTGCTGTGGGGGTGGCTGGGAGACGCTCTGACCGTCGAGGAACTTGCGGGCATCGATCGTGTCAGCGAAGGACTGGACGGTGAGCTGGGCCGAAACCTGGCGGACCTGCTCAGCGCCGAAGAAATTGCGTCGGTCGCCGCGCGCTGCGCCCGGTTGCGCTTGGCGCGTCGGTTCCCGGCTCCGAGCGGTGAGATGTCGGCGGTGCCCTGGCCGCTGTTCTAATGGAATCACGGCTACGGGCTTCGCAGCATGCGCCATGTTGAAGGTCGGAACGGTTACCGTGCAGGACTCGCTGGGCGGGCCGGAACCGCAGCTTCTTCAAAAAGTTTAATGTCCAAAATCAGGGGCATGTGGTCGCTGAACTGCAGCCAGTCCTCGTACCGGCCGATCTCCAAGGACGCTGATGCGCCGCGGAGGAAGGCGTAGTCAATATGGTGTCCGAAGTGCAGTTTCTTGGTGTGAAAGTAGGTTTTGGTAATTTCGACGCCGTGAGCGATTCCTTCAGTTCGATGGTGAACGCTTCGGAGTCCGAGTCCCTGAAGTTTGTCGACCAACAGGGAATGGTTTCGTCCCGGGTGTTCCCTGTCCCAGATGGTGTTGCTGTTGAAGTCGCCGATAAGCAGAGAAGGTGCGGACGTCAGGAAGTCAGCGTGCCGATCAACAACCTCGTGAGTGACCCGGACATACTTGAGGTCTTTGTCGCGGACGTGGGCCCACAGTGCGACGATGTTCACGCCGTCCACAGTGAACGGAATATGCCAGGGCAGGAGACGTCCCGCTTCGTGGAGGGTGTGGGAGCGGCCAGTGTAACCTATGACGCCGAGGCCTTTGTGAGGGTTGGATCCGACCCAGGCTTTGAACGGAGCATCCGTTTCAGCGATATGTCTCTGCGAAACCTCCTGTAGGACCGCGACGTCGGGCTGAAGCGCCTCCACCAGCCAGCGCTTCTTTGCATAACCCATGGCACAGTTCCAGGAGACTATTCGCATGCCCATACGCTACTCGGTTCTCGGCAGCCCAATAACTCGTTCTAATGCAAGTCGACTGCCTCCTCTGGCCTTTGCCGGCTCTTCACGCCTCTTTACTGCGTTACCAAATCAATAAACGCTGTTCTCAGTCGTACCTCTGTCGGTGTCCTGGGCATGGTGCTGAATACAACACCGTGCCCAGGCATACTGATCTGCTCCTGTCACTTAAACTGCGACCACTACCGTTACACATGCAAATCGGAACAGCTGCCCTTGCCTAACGAGCCTCGGCCAAAGGCTCGTTGTCTGAATCGCTTGCGAGCGCGGCAGGCAGCGCCAGCCCGTACTTCTCGCACAGGAATCGGGTCTGACAGTACCGCTGGGCGTCGGCGGCTACATTGCCGAGGATCGCGGAGTTCATGCCGGCACCGATGAGGACACCAACGAACGGCACCACCTTTGCGACGTTCTGAACTGGGACCCTGGCGCCGGCCGGGCCTAGCTGCTGCATCAACTTCTCAAGGGCGACCAGAAGGCGATGATCCGCGCGTAGCTTGGGAGACCAATTTACGCGTCCCTTGACCGCCGCTGCCGCCCTTGCGGCCTCACGTAACGGCTCAGCTTTGGCCGCCTGCGCCATAAAGGACCGGCGGACCAGGCGTTGGATGAAGATCTGCTCATCGGGGTCTTTGGCGTCGTAGCCGTAGGAGTATGCGATGCGCGCTGCGATCGACGTGCTGAGGACCTGGATTACGAGGATGTCCGCTGTCATCGCAACCGGGATACCGGCGACGGGGACCATAGCCAGGAGGCCCATGGCGCCACCTTCGAGCGCGCCGGCGGTCCGCCACGTGAGGGTGTTGAACTTCAACAGCCGGTCGCAAACCTTGAGGTCCTGCTGCCGTAATTCGGTGAAACTGTTGAGTTCGAGGCCCCTCTTGCGGGCGAGCTTCTCGACGCTCTCCGGGTCATTTAGCTCCATGGCCCAGTCGTTGACCAGGTCGAGGAGCGCTGTCGCGGCCTCCAGCGCCGGCCGCCCGGCCTTGTTGGCGACCGCGTCGCCTGCGCGACGAATCGGTTCCTTGACCGCCTCTGGCACAGCATCAGTTACCCGACTCACGGCGTTTCCCGCGACCTCACCCGTGCGATTTAGCGCGGTGCTCGCCCAGTTCGGCAGACCACGGCGGTTATTGCGGCGCTGCCAGTGCCCGTTGAGCGCGTCCCATACCTGCGCCTCGTACGCGCTCATCGGGGTTGCATCGTAGACAAGTGGGTCGGTAGAAGTGCTCATTGAAATTCTCCATTTTGGCTGTGATCGCAGGGTCTGGGCGGACAATCAGGATATTCCGGAACTACCCAGGAATCTGGATCCGCGCCGCTTCCTGCAGCAACGGATCGGAGATGATCACTGTTGCTGTGCCGGGAGCGATATCAAAAGCAATGAATCCACGCGACTTGTCCCCCGGCAGAACATCCCCGGAGCCCAGCTGATCATCCGCGAACATATTCAGGTCAGCCTTCCGGCCGCTGGCGTCCTTGGCCGAGAAGTAGAGCGGGTTCGAGCTGGTCTTGCCGGCTTCGGTCTCCCACAGGACGTCCAGGAGCAGGTAGCTGCCGTTCTTCGGCGGGGTGGCAAAGGCGGTTGTGGTCACCGCGTCCGTCCGCATTGCGGTGACAATCGTGATCCGGGCCGCATCGCCGTTGCGCATTTTCACGGTGAAGGGTGTCCCCACCGCAGGTGCCGCCGGAGCCGCCGGTGCTGGAACGGCCGACGGCGGTGCTGCCGCCGGCTGCGCCGCTGCCTCCGCCGGAGCCGCGGAGGCAGCGGCGGAAGCGATGGGGCTGGAATCCGCCACAGGCTTGCTGCCGCTGGAGCACGAGCCCATGACGATGCCGAGCAGCAGGACGCCAGCCGGAATCACAAAGCGCTTCTTCTTGAAGAACGGACGCTTGGCCGGGGCCACAGCAAACGGCATGGAGGGGACTGAATCAAAGTTCTGGTGAGACATGGTGGTGGTGCCTTTCGAGAGTGCGTTTGGTGATGCTGCGGGTGCTATTGCTTTTCCCATTTGCCGCAGCGGGTTGAGTTGAAGTCCTGGCCCGGAGAGAGCGTGACCACTGGTCGGCCACCGCCGGGGATGTCGTTTTCGATGATGTCGCCGCCGTTGCTGCCGCTGCGGTATATCCCCCAGTAGCAGGTGGATCCCACCGCCGCGACAGCGCGGTAGGTGCCGGGTTCGATGTCGGACCCCACGGTCCAGGTGCCGTCGCTGACGGTGTTGGCAGCCTTCGCTTTTTCCGCACCGGTGACAGCCTCTTCGCGAGCCTTGACCGCGGCTTCGGCAGTCTTGACAGCAGCGTCGGCCTTGCCCACTTCGGTCTCCCGTGCGGAAACCTTGGATTCACGGGCTGTGATGCCGCCCTGAAGGCTGTCGTACTTGCCCTTCACGGACGCATAGCTGGACAGTGCGGCGTCGCGCTCGATCTCAACCGTTCCCTTCTCGTCTGCCAGCGCCTTGTAGGCCTCGCTGGTCTTCGGGTCAGGAAGTACGGTGCCGAATGCCACTCCGCCGGCAAGAAGTACGACGGCGGCTGTCGCCAGCAGAGTGCCCTTCTTGCGGCTGCGTTTCGGCGCCGCAGCTGCCGGCTGAGCCTCCGGCTCCGAAAATTCCGGACTGCCTGGCACCGGTTTGCCTGCGTCGTCTGTGTTCAACATGTTCTCTTCCTCTATTTGTGGATGACCGCTAAACGGCGGCGGGATACTGATCCCCCAATACGCGGTTCCCCGCCGCCGTCGCAGCTCCGGAAGATTGCTTCGTGGCTGCAGAATGAACTTACGGGCGAACCGGGCAAACATCACCCGATGCAGCTGATAACCCGGGTTATCAGTCTCAAATCTGGATTGTCGTTGGCCGACACTAAGCTGATGGGACGATCACGACTGAAGGGGGCAGCCATGGAGACATTCACGGAAACATTGCGCATGACGCTCTCCGATGTCGCCTCGCTCGCCCAGGTTCAGCGTCCCGTCGTTTCCATGTGGCGCAAGCGCAGCAGCGGAGGCCCGCTGCCGTTCCCGGTATCCACTGCGCAGGCCAACGGCGTCGAGCTGTTCGACGCAGACCAGGTCACCGCCTGGCTCCAGGCCACCGGCCGGGGGAACAACCCGGAGGCTCGGAACGACGTCGCGGTCTTCGCAAGGCTGGCTGCACCGCGTGGCGAACAGCCACGGGACAGCCGCCAGACGTTCGAAGGCCTGACCGCGCTCCTCGCCCTCAAGGTCATCACGGGACAGGCTCTGGCACAAAGTTCTGCAGCCGAACTCCTGGACGCCGTAGATGAAGCGGACCCTGACGATGTGTTCCTCTACTCCGAACTGGAGGCCCTCGGCTCGGCGCTTTCGGGACTGGCCAGCTTCGCCGACCGGTTGGCGGACAGTGCGTTCAGCGCGCCGGCGGCCTTCGAAAAACTGCTGGCCCACCGGTTCAAGGAGGGACTGCGCGAGCAATCAGACACCGCGCTGACGGAAGAGGCACTGAAGCTCGTGGGCGCAACTGCCATGGAACTGGCATCCACCCTGGACAGCAGGCTCCTCTTCGTCGACTCGACGCCCGGCGGGAGCGACGTGATGCTGAGCATCATCGAGCAATTCGGAGAGTCGAGGCCCATCACTCTCCTGGCAGCGGATCACCACGGCAGCGCGTCACGGCTGGCCCGCCGTCGCCTGGCGGTGCATGGCACGGACAGCAAGCCCGTGAAGGTCGACGCCAAGGGAGCCTTCACTGTCAATGGTCCGGCTGTACACGTGGCGCAATATCCCGCCCCGGGCGATCGCGCCCTGGACACCACCGGCATCCTGAACAGCGTTGAAAACATCGTGCTGCAAATGCACGACAGTCAGCGCGCCGTTGTCATCGCGCCTGCCCGGGTATTGTGCGACGCTCTCGATGGAGAGGCCGGCAACCTGCGCTCAGACCTTTTGCGTTCGGGCAGAGTCCGCGCCATCGTCCGCCTCCAGCAAGGGCTACTTCGTGCCAAGCCCCGTGAGCCGCAAGCCCTCTGGGTGCTGGGACCGTCCTTCGCTGATGTGCCGATCGCGCAGCGCTGGACGAGCGTGGCAGACCTGAGCACCACGCCGCTCACCCTGGATGTCAGCCAGGACCTGATCAGCGACGTCGTCGCATCCATGGGCGACCGCGCCACCATCCGCGCGCACTCGTTCAGGTTCACCCGGCTGGTGCAGACCCGCGTCCTTCTCGCCAGCCGGGGTTCCCTCGGGAGCGGCTTGCCGGCCAGAAGTTCGACGGCGGCGGCCGGCGGCGCTGAGAGCGCGCTTCGGGTCGAAGAACTCGTGCGCCTGTTGTCGGCTGGGACATCAGCATCTGCGCTCCCCGGAGTTCAGCCGGCTGCGCCTGGCGCCGGGCCCCGGGCCGCTTCAATTCAGGAACTGCTGACCGCCGGAAACCTCAAGTACGTCAAGGGAATCAGGCTTCAAGAGACCGACCTCAACCGGCGGGGCGGAAGCAGAATCCTCGGCCGTGAGGAACTCGTGAACCCGCACGACGCCAGGCAACGGTTCATCACGCTCCTGGACTTCGCGGCCAAATACCCTGCCGGGCACCTCACCGAACCTGGTGACATTGTCTTCTGTACCAGCCCCAAGCCCGCAGCGATGGTCGATGCGGAGGGCGGCGCCGTCGTGGTTTTCCCTGCACGGATCCTGAGAATCGACCGCGGAGATCCCGGCGGTCTGGTGCCGGACGTTGTTGCCGCTGACATCAGCAGCCGCCCCGCCGCAGACAAGTCCTGGCGGAACTGGCGGTCGCGCCGCGCACCGGAAGTTCAACGCCAGCCCCTCTCCCACGCCTTAGCCAGGCTGCAACACGAGCAGGCTGAAGCCCGTCAACGCCTCAACCGACTGGAAGAACTCGCTACCCTGATTACGGACGGCGTAGCGGGCGGAAGCCTCACCCTGACAGACCCCATCTCGATCGCCGCACCAACAGAAGGAACCGCATAATGCCTCCGAAATTGAAGGTGGACCTCGCCCCGTCCACCATGAAGGAACTGAAGGACACCCTCTGGAAGGCGGCGGACAAGCTCCGCGGTTCGATGGATGCGTCGCAGTACAAGGACGTGATCCTGGGGCTGGTCTTCCTGAAGTACGTATCGGACGCGTTTGAAGAGCGGCGCGGGATCATCCAGGCCGAGCTGGAGGCTGACGGCCTGGCCGAAGAGCAGATAGCACTGCTCATCGACGACGTGGACGAGTACACCGGCCACGGCGTGTTCTGGGTTCCGGCCCGGGCACGTTGGGGGTACCTGGCCGAGAATGCAAAGGGCCTGGATGCAATCGACGGCGCCGAGCCCAAGTCCATTGGACTGCTCATTGATGAAGCCATGGACCTGATCATGGCCGACAACAAGAGCCTGGCTGCAACGCTCCCCCGCATCTACAACCGGGACAACGTGGACCAGCGCCGCCTGGGCGAGCTCCTGGACCTGTTCAACTCCGCTCGCTTCACCGGCATGGGAGCCGGCCGCGCCCGTGACCTCCTGGGCGAGGTGTACGAGTACTTCCTGGAGAAGTTCGCCAAGGCCGAAGGCAAGCGTGGCGGCGAGTTCTACACGCCGGCCGGCGTGGTCCGCGTACTCGTCGAGGTGCTCGAACCACACAGCGGCCGCGTCTACGACCCCGCCTGCGGTTCGGGCGGCATGTTCGTGCAGACCGAAAAGTTCCTGGACGCCCACAACGAGGACCGCACCGCGATTTCGGTCTATGGGCAGGAGCTCAACGAACGCACCTGGCGGATGGCAAAGATGAACCTCGCCATCCACGGCCTGAACGCCAACTTGGCCTCCCGCTGGGGCGACACCTTCGCCCGCGACCAGCACCCGGACATGCAAGCCGATTACATCATGGCCAACCCGCCCTTCAACATCAAGGACTGGGCACGCTCCGAGTCCGACCCGCGCTGGAAGTACGGCGTTCCACCGGCCGGCAACGCCAACTACGCCTGGATCCAGCACATCATCTCCAAGCTGGCGCCCGGCGGCAGCGCCGGAGTGGTCATGGCCAACGGCTCCATGTCCTCCAACTCCGGCGGCGAGGGCGACATCCGGGCCCAGCTCGTGGAGGCCGACCTTGTGTCCTGCATGGTAGCGCTGCCCACCCAGCTCTTCCGCAGCACCGGCATCCCGGTCTGCACCTGGTTCTTCGCGAAGGACAAGACTGCAGGTTCGCGCGGCTCTGTCGACCGGACGGGACAGGTGCTCTTTATCGACGCCCGGAATCTGGGCTACATGGTGGACCGTGCTGAGCGCGCCCTCTCCGACGACGACATCGCCAAGATCGCCAATACTTACCACGCGTGGCGCGGCACGGCTTCGGCGGTTGAGGCAGGTCTGACATACGACGACGAAGCCGGATTCTGCTATTCGGCCACGCTCGCGGAAATCAAGGTAGCCGACTACGCGCTGACTCCCGGCCGCTACGTTGGGGCTGCCGAGGTGGAGGACGACGGCGAACCGATCGAGGAGAAGGTCGCTCGGTTGTCGAAGCAACTGTTTGCGCAGTTCGAAGAGTCCGAGCGGTTGGCCGCTGTTGTGCGCGAGCAGCTGGGGAGGGTCTCGTGACAATACCGGCCGTACCGCTCGTTGACGTCGCTGTTCCCAAAGGGCTGATCGGCGGCCCATTTGGTTCTTCTTTGGTCAACAACGACTACGAGCCGTCTGGAGTACCTGTGATTCGCGGCACTAACCTAGGATTCGGGCGGCGATTGGGCGGCGACTATGCCTTTGTCTCCGAGGAAAAAGTCGCCTCAGATCTTGCACGGAATACGGCCGCCCCCGGCGACATCGTTTTCACCCAGCGCGGGACCCTCGGTCAAGTCGCCCTGGTTCCAGACGATACATACCCTGTATTCATTGTATCACAAAGCCAGATGCGGTTGCGCGTAGATCCAGCCAAGGCTGTTTCAGAATATGTGTACTATGCGTGTTCTTCTGAAGCCTTCATTAAGCAGATCGATGATAACGCGATCAGCACGGGTGTGCCGCACATCAATTTGGGTATTCTGAACCGTTTGACCATCCCTCTGCCACCTCTGCCCGAACAGCGCGCGATTGCAGAAGTATTGGGCGCCCTCGACGACAAGATCGCCGCCAACACCAAGCTCATAACCCGGCTTGATGCCCATATGGCACTCGAATACACGGCGGCGGTTGCCGAAGGAGCCCTCGATTCGCCTCTCGCTGCGGTTGCGGAGTTCCATAATCGGCGGCGTGTTCCTTTGTCCGCGCGAGAACGCGAACAAAGGGCTGGAGATATCCCTTACTACGGGGCAAGCGGCGTCTTCGGGACTGTCAACGAAGCCATTTTCGATGAGCCACTGGTCCTAGTGGGAGAAGACGGGTCAGTGATAAATGCTGACGGAACGCCTGTGGTTCAGTACATTTGGGGGCCTGCATGGATCAACAACCACGCGCATGTTCTAACAGGCAAGGATATTTCGACGGAATTGCTCTATCTCGCGATAACGCGTTGCCAGGTTGCTACTTTAGTAACCGGAGCCGTGCAACCAAAGATCAATATGGGCAATCTCAAGCGTTTAGTGCTTGAGCTTCCGCTGGCGGGCGACCGCGGACGATTGGAAGCGATCGTAAGAGCGGAAACCGCAAGCAAGCGTGCAGCGTTGGAAGAGAACGTCACTCTTGCCGCTACCCGCGACGCGCTCCTCCCACAACTCATGTCGGGCAAGCTCCGCGTCAGGGATGCGGAAGCGGTTTTGGAAAAAGCCGGGGTTTGAACGCGCGATGCGTTACAACACTGCCAAGACGGGAGGTGCCAATTGGGCAAGTGCTGCTTGCCCAACTGGCACCGGGCCAATGTGCAATTATGCAAGGCCTTGCACAAGTTGAGCCGGTACCGTTCGAATCTTGCAAGCGGCACTTGCAAGATTGACCGTGGCGAGGTCTCCGAGGAATGTTGCAACAGCCTGTTTTCGGTACTCCCAGGCACTAATCGTCGCGGATGACCTGCGGTTCCATGTTGTTGAGTGCACTGGCCGAGGTGAGGGCGGTCTGGCGGCGTGTGGTGGCCGGCAGCTGCTCAAAGAATGGCGATGACCCTGAGTCGTTGTTGCCAGGGACGAACCTGGAGACCTGCTCCACTGGTGTCAGGCGTCAGGCGTCGGGGTCGTGGCCGAGGATTGTGAGCAGATCCCGAAGCGACATCCTTACTTGCTCGTATCCGTGTTGATAGAAATGCGGGGTCATCTCGTGCAGGCCCGTGTCGTC
>NZ_PZKO01000002.1:0-14586 GCF_014926485.1 Pseudarthrobacter sp. AB1 | reverse complement strand
CCTCGGAGACCTCAACCTTGAGGTACGTCCCGCCAATGGACTTCACCTGATCAGCGACCTCAGGCCGCGGATCCGTCGCACGCACAATCGCACCCAGGCTGGACGCCGCCCCGATCGCCGCCAAACCCGCCACACCAGCACCGGCAACCAGCACCTTCGCCGGCGGAACCTTGCCCGCCGCCGTCACCTGGCCCGTGAAAAACCTGCCAAACTCATGCGCCGCTTCAATCACTGCCCGGTACCCGGCAATGTTCGCCATCGAACTGAGCACATCCATCGACTGCGCCCGCGAAATCCTAGGCACCGCATCCAGCGCCAACGCCGTGATCGGCCGCGCCGCCAAAGCCTCCACCAGCTCCGGCCGTAGCCCCGGGCTCAGCGAACCGATCAACGTCGCACCCACGGCCAAACGGCCGATCTCATCCTCAGTGGGCGGATTGATCCGCAGCACCACCTCAGACCCCCACGCCTCGTCGGCCCCAACAATCAGGGCACCCGCCGCAGCGTAGTCCTCGTCCCTGAAGGAAGCGGACTCCCCCGCACCCTTCTCGACCACAACCGCATAGCCCAAATCCAATAACTGCTTCACCGTGGTGGGCGTCGCCGCCACCCTCGTCTCTCGGCCCAACTCGGCCACGATCCCAATACGCGTCATTTACTGCTCTCTTTCATCATGAATATGCCCGGGACGGGGAATCCGCCGCCCGGGCGTGCCGACTTGTGAATAATCCCCGGGGGCCTGCAGACGTTGACCGTCGGGCATCTCGGGTTACGGGGCCGCGGTCCCGGAGGACCCGTCTCGCGGCCCTGCGATGGCTGGCGCTGACTTGAGGGCAGTAATTCTCAGCACCGAGACTCCGCGTGCGGAGCCATGGAACGGACCAAACTCGAACCAGAGTCAGGCCACCACACGCTGCCGGAATGCCTCGCTGCAGTCCCGACCGGCTGTCCCGATGCGGTAAATCTTTCCTTGGACACTACTTTTCAGCACTTCCAAGAGGTTTTCCAGAGAAATCCATGGAAAGAAGTTGATTTATTCGCGTACTGTCAAAAACTCGGCAATTCGACTTCCAGAAACCAACGCAGGTCCGTTTGTGGACCCGAGGGCCGACGTTCCCGCCCGGAAGGTGAGGTGACTGTGCTCGGCCAGGGATTTGAACCGGTTGCGTCCGGAGGCCGGGCTGGTTTCCGCGCGGCATGGGAATTCCTGATTCAGAGGGGTGCCGGGGCCGCCGCCCTGATGGCGCGGCGACCCCGGCAGGATATGACGAGAAGGTCCCCAGCTACATTCCGGGAATCTGCTGAGCCTCGTGGACCTCGATTTCGCTGCCCGGCATATTCAGGTGCGGGTGCTGCTTGGCGAGTTCCAGGGCTGCCTCAGAAGTCTCGGCTTCGATGAGGCTATATCCGGAGACCTCGAGCTGGCTCGGCGCTGTGGCTCCACCCGGCGAAACGCGGACGCCGTTGGCCAAAGGGGTTCCGAAGTCGATCAGCCCGTCGCCCACTTTGGCACCCCAGGCGTTCCACTCCCCCATAGCAGCTTCCATGTCTTCCGGCGCCGGCGGCGCGGCCTCGGCGGGTGTCATCGGAGAGTGATAGATAAAGAGAAACTTGGACATTTTTCGTTCCTTCTTTCGTGCTTGTTGTTTTTATTGTTGCGGGGCGAAACGGTCAGACGGTGACGGTCCGGCCGGTAAACGCAATGAGGCGTTCAAGGCTGCCTGCGGTCTCCGCGACAGGCTGGGCCGGCGCGAAGCTGCCGCCGGAGCGGACCTGCTCGGAGATTGTCACCAGGGCAAGGCCCTCCACGTAGTCCGTGACGACGTCGGACACGGCCAGGTCCTGGCCACTCGCCTTCGCGAAGTCCCACGCATGGACCATCAGCTCCAGGTTCAGGATGCTGGCCACGGTGGTGGCGGGGAGTTCGGCGAACCCCATGTCGATGGTGCCGTCGACGCCGCGGCGGGCGAACGCTTCCAGCGTGGGCTGAGCGAGTTCGGCGATGCGGACCTCGGGAGCCGCATCGGCGCGGTCCGTGACGTCGGCGCCCAAGGCAGTGCCGATGTTCTTCAGCGACCCGGCCAGGTGCTCAAGGAGTTCATGGGCAGTGAAGTCCTCGCACGGCGTCGGCTTCTCACGGTCTTCCGGGGTGAGCTTCCGCAGGACACCCAGCAGGACTGCCAGCGACGCGTCGGCGGAGATGAGGTGGTCGATGGGGTCCGGCGCGGCCGACCATTCGTCCGGGCCGGCACCCGAATCTGACGACGCCTCCGCGACCAGACGTCCCAGGAAGTGGTTCCACCCCTCGGCGTGTGCCGTGGACTGCTCGGGCGTAAGGCCCTCATGCACCAGGCGAAGCGACGTGCCGCCGTCGACGGGCTCCAGCGTAATGGTGACCGTGGACGCTCCCGGCGGCAGGTCCGTGGCCGACTCCCAGCCCCAGGTGAACACGATGCGCTTGCCCGGCTCGATTTCCTGGAACGTGCCGGCGGCGTGGTGGCCAGGGATGATGGTCCAGCGGTATTCGCCGCCTACGCGAAGGTCCACACGGGCGGCCACCGTCTTCCAGCGGCGCAGGCGTTCCGGCTGCGTGATCAGGGCGAAAGCTTCGTCGGCGTCGACGGGCAGGTGGATGGTTTTGTCGAAGCTCATGAGAGCGGTCCTTTGTCTTGGAGCGAAGTACCTAGCGGGGTGGTGCAGACTTGCCTGGACCGTGCCGGCCTGCTGCCAATGTTGCCGCGTCCGCGGCCAGCAGATCCAGCTCGTCGGTCCAGAACTGCTCGACCAGCCCACGGAGACGGCCCATGCCCTCGGGATCGAGCCGGTAATACCTGTTCCGCCCTTCCTTGCGCGCAATTACCAGGCCTGCCTGTTCCAGTAGCAGCAGGTGCTGGGAGACAGCCGAGCGGCTGACTGTGAAGTGGGCGGCCAACTCCCCCACGGACTGCTCCTGACGTGCCAGGAGGCGCAGCAGCCGCCGCCGGTTCGGCTCCGCAGCGATCTCCAAGGCATCCAACACACTTAATACGTTAGTTGTGGCTAACGTATTAAGCAAGGCCGGACGATCGAAAATGGCCCGCGACCTTTGTCGATTCCTGGACCACGTGTACAGCTCTGAGCCAACAACAACAGGACTGCGGGGCACCATGTTTGTGGACTTTACGGCCGCGACGGAACTTACAACCGTATTACCGGGGCCAACCAAATCTGACTGAGGCAATCTGTAGATATTGCTAGTATTCAGGCCGCCCCCGAAGGGGGAAACTGCGGTGCAGCTCGTTCGGGACTTGTAAGGATTCGACCCGCGTCGGCTGCTGCCCGGGTTGGCATGATGGGGTCATGGACTATCCCTCGGAACCCCGGGCCCGCGTCGGCATCATTGGCGGCACCGGCCTGTACCAGCTGCCCGGCGCCGCCGTGCTGGAGACGCTGGATGCCGCGACGCCTTTTGGCCCGCCGTCCAGCCCCGTCACCGTTGCCCGGCTGGCTGCACCGGACGGTCCCGGAGGTGCGGACGGCCCGGTGGTCGTGTTCCTGAGCCGGCACGGCCGCGGACACAGCATTGCCCCGCAGCAGATCAACCACCGTGCCAACTTCTGGGCACTCAAGAGCATGGGTGTGGAGGCTGTCATCTCGTCCGCGGCAGTGGGCGGACTGGTTCCGAGCCACGGAACCGGAACCTTTGCTGTACCCGACCAGTTTCTGGACAGGACCTGGGGCCGGGCGGACACTTTCTACGACGGCTCGCTGCCCACCGGCGTGCAGCACCTTCCCGCCGCCGAGCCCTACAGTGTCCCGCTTCGCGCCGCACTCATCGCCGCTCTGGAGTTGCAGCGCGAACACTTCGCACCGGCTGCAACCATGGCTGTCATCAACGGGCCACGCTTTTCCACCAAGGCCGAGTCGGCAGCCCTGGTCCGGGCCGGTGCGCATCTGGTCAGCATGACCCAGTACCCCGAGCCGGTGCTGGCGGCGGAGCTGAACATGCATTTCGCGGCGCTGGCGTTCATCACCGACGCCGACACCGGCCATGACGGTTCCAGGCCCGTAACCGCGGAGCTTGTACTCGGCCGCCTGGCTGCCGCGCAGCCGCGGATTCTGGCCGTGCTATCCGATGCGGTGAGGAGGGTATCCGCGGGGCTGGCCTGCGTGGAAACGGCGGACGACGGCGGATTCCCACGGATGGCCCTTATGCCCGCCGACGCCGTGGCCACCGTGATGGGCGCCCCCAGCCCAGTCTGCCCCGGTACTGGAAGGAGCGCGCCGTGAGGATTCTGGTCACGGGCGGAGCCGGTTTCATTGGCGGCCACATCGTCGAGGCCGCCCTGGCCCGCGGCTGGGAGGTCCGGACCCTGGATTCGCTGGATCCGGTTGTGCATCCGGTCAGGCCGGCAATAAATCCCGGCGCGTCCTTGCTGGTGGGCGACGTTGGCGATGCATCCACCGTTGCTGCGGCTTTGGAGGGGATCGACGTCGTTGTCCATCAGAGCGCCAAGGTGGGCCTCGGCGTCGACTTCTCCGATGCGCCGGACTATGTCCGCAACAATGACCTGGCCACGGCTGTACTCCTGGCAGGCATGGCCTCGGCCGGCAGGGACAAGCTGGTGCTGGCCTCCTCCATGGTGGTCTACGGCGAGGGCGCGTATACGGACTCATCCGGCCGGCTGGTGCGACCAGACCCGCGCCGGGCGGAGGACATGGAACACGGAATCTTTGACCCCCGGGACCCTGTCACCCGCGAGCTCCTGCTGCCCACACTGGTCACCGAAGGCGCGGTGCTGGACCCGCGGAACGTCTATGCTGCCTCCAAACTGGCCCAGGAAAACCTGGCATCGGCGTGGGCCCGTACAACGGGAGGCACTGCCGCCGCCCTGCGGTACCACAACGTCTATGGGCCATGGATGCCCAAAGACACACCCTATGCGGGCGTGGCCAGCCTGTTCCGCTCGGCCCTGGCCCGCAAGGAGGCGCCGCGGGTGTTCGAGGACGGCGGCCAACGCCGCAGCTTCATCCACGTGGCGGATGTGGCGGAGGCAAACCTGTGCGCCGTTGAGGCGCTGGCGGCAGGCGGGGTCATGGCGGCAGGCAGTATGAGGGCTTACAACGTGGGAGCCTCGGAGGTCCATACTATTGGTCAGGTGGCGGGGGTCCTGAGCACTGTTGGCGGCGGCCCGGCCCCTGTGTTCACAGGCGAATTCCGGTTGGGCGACGTCCGGCACATCACCGCAAGCTCTGCACGGGCCAAAGCCGAACTGGGTTGGGCTCCACGGCGCAGTTTCGAGGACGGCATGCGCGAGTTCGCCACCGCCCCGCTGCGTGGGGGACTGCCCTAGACGAACGGTCCCAGACCCTCCTGGCCGGTGGGGATCCGCAACCGAAACCGGCACCCACCCTCAACGTTGGCAACCTCCAGGGCGCCACCGTGGGCCTCCACGATGCCGTGGACAATGCTTAGGCCAACCCCTGCGCCGCTGTAGCGCGATTTGGTGCGACCGGCGTCCTTCTGCCAGCCCGCGGTTAGCATCCGGGGCAGGTCCTCCGCCGGGATCCCGCCGCAGCCGTCTCGAACCTCTACTACCGCCTCGCCGGCGGCGGAGGTCACGGCAATGGACACGGTGCTGCCATGAGCGCTGTACAGAATGCCGTTGAGGACCACATTGCGGATGGCCCGGGACAACGACGCGCCGTCGGCAGCCACCAAGGTGGGGGCGACAGCGTCGCCGTTAATGGCAATGGCCCGGCCTGCCGCGACAGGGGCGAGGTCGGCAATTGCGTCGCTGACGACGTCGTACAGGTCCAAGGGCCGGTGGTCCAGCACCAAGGTTCCGGCCTGGATCTTGGAGAGCTCGAGCAGGTCATTGACCAGCACGGCCATCTGGTCGGTCTGGCCGATTATTCGCTGGTGGTAGCCGGAAACATCCTCGGCAAGGCCATCCTCCAGCGCCTCGGCCATGGCGCGCATACTGGCCAGCGGGGTGCGCAGATCGTGGGAAACCCAGGCCACCAGTTCGCGCCGTGCAGCCTCCACTGCCTGTTCCCGTTGTCTGGATTCTTCGAGTTTGTGGCTGGTGGCAGCAAGCTCGGCGGCCAACGCGGACAGTTCCGAGGTCATTTTCCTTTGCGGTGCCAGGGGCTCTCCGCGGCCGATTCTGGCCGCGTCCCCGGCCAGGCGGTTGGTGTTCCTTGCCAGCCCTACTCCCAGGAGCACTGCGACCACCGTGGCAACGACCGAGGCGATGGCCAGGATGAACCACATCACCTGAAGATCCGCCTCCGAGATGAACATGGCGTTGAAGGCGCTCACCATCCCTGCCACCAGGATGGCGATGGTGGCCAGGACCACGAGCAGGATCTGCACCACAATGGAGGTCCTGCCGAGCAGTCGCTGCAGCACCACAGTCACGGCGCCGATGGCCAATGCCCATGACAGCACAACCGTGACAATGATGAACAGATCGCCGCTAGTCATGGCTGGCCGGCTCCGTGCCGTCGTCGAACCTGTACCCCACGCCCCACACCGTTTTCAGCAGCACGGGCGTGGTGGGGTTGGCCTCGATTTTTTCGCGCAGCCGGCGGACGTGCACTGTCACCGTGGAGAGATCGCCAAAGTCCCAGCCCCAGACGGCCTTGATGAGTACGTCGCGGCTGAAGACCTGGTTGGGGCGGCGCAAAAAGAACGCCAGAAGATCGAATTCCCTAGCTGTCAGTGTGAGGTTCGTATCGCGGTATCTGACGATGCGCGAGGCCGGGTTGAGGGCAAAGCCGGCCAGCTCCACGGGCGGTTCCGGGGTGAATTCCTTGACGCTGCGGCGCAGCACGGACTTCACCCGGAGCACCAGCTCACGGGGCGAGAAGGGCTTGGTGACGTAGTCATCAGCGCCCATTTCCAGGCCCAGGATGCGGTCGTCCTCGGTGCCCAGCGCGGTGAGCATGATGATGGGCATGGACTGGGTGAGCCGGATCCGCCGGCATACTTCCGCCCCGTCCAAACCAGGCAGCATACGGTCCAGGATGATCAGGTCCGGGTTGTGCGTCCGGGCCAGGTGCAGGGCACTGAATCCGTCACCTGCCATATCCACCTGGAAACCAGCCAGCACCAAATAGTCGTGCACCACCTGGGCGATGGTGGCCTCGTCTTCAACGAGCAGGATGCGCCGGTTGCCAACGTCCCCGGCGTCCGCGTCGGGCTGGACACTATTCACGTTCCCAGCATAGGTTCGTGGACGCCACTTTGGGTCTGTAGGGGGCTGCCGGAGGGCAAGCGTCCCGGTTCCGTAAGGATTTCCACCTGCCGCGCCGGGCCCGCGGATTCTACGGTCGAAGGGTGGAGAAAAAACAGAGCAGTTCGCACGATGGAACCGGCACGGCCAGCGCCCCCTGCACGGCGGACGACGACGCCGGCGGCGCACCCGCCGTGCTGGTGGATGTCGTGCTGCCTTGCCTCAACGAGCTTTCGGCCCTCCCCCACGTACTGGCGGCCCTGCCGCCCGGATACCGGGCAATAGTGGTGGACAACGGCTGTACCGATGGCTCCGGAAAGCTCGCCGCCAGTCTGGGGGCCGCCGTCGTCCATGAACCGCGGCGCGGCTTTGGTGCGGCAGCCCATGCTGGCCTGGTGGCTGCCACGGCGGAGTTTGTGGCCTTCTGCGATTGCGACGGTTCGCTGGATCCTGCACAACTGGCCCCGATGCTGGAGCTGGTGCGCGCCGGGCGTGCCGATCTGGTCCTGGGTGCCCGGCGGCCAGCCCGCGGCGCCTGGCCGGTCCATGCCCGGCTCGCCAACATCGTCCTGAGCAGGCGGCTGCGCCGGTTGACGGGAATCCCCGTCACGGACTTGGGCCCGCTTCGCCTTGCCCGGCGAACTGCGTTGCTTGGGCTGGACCTCACCGACCGGCGCAGCGGTTATCCGCTGGAGATGTTCCTCAAAGCCCACCGCGACGGATGGCGCGTGGCCGAGGTTCCGGTCGCTTATGCGCCGCGCCTGGGCAAGTCCAAGGTGACCGGCACGATGCGTGGAACCCTGACGGCACTCAAGGACATGAGGGCGCAGCTGGCCGCCGCATCGCGATGGGCGCCAGCGACAGGCGCCGGTAGACCGACTGCGGGCGGACCCCCGGCCGAGGCCCGGGGAGCGACGCCGTGACCCTCACCATCGCGGTCATCGCCAAAGAATGCATCCCAGGCAAAGCCAAGACGCGCCTCACGCCACCGCTCACGCCTGCGCAGGCCGCAGCCCTGGCCCAAACCAGCCTCAGTCAGACGCTGGAGACGGTGCGGTCCTTCCCCGCGGCCAGGCGGTTGCTGGTGTTTGACGGGACGCCGCACCGCAGGGACGCTGCGGGTTTTGACGTGGTTGCCCAGGGTGGCGGCCGGCTGGACGAACGGCTGGCGGTCATCTGTTCGCTGGTCACCGGCCCGCTGCTGATTCTGGGCATGGACACGCCCCAGTTTTCCCTTGCACCACTCGCAAGGCTGGTGGCGGACTGGTCCGCCCCGACGCCCCGCCACGACGCCTGGATCGGACCGGCAACAGACGGCGGCTTTTGGGCCCTGGGCCTGCACCGGCCCTACGGCAGCCTGGTCCGGGGCATAGAAATGTCCACCCCGCAGACCGGGGCGCACCAGTTGGCCCGGCTGGCCGGCGCTGGCCTGGCGGTGGGGCTGTTGCCCACATTGACGGACGTGGACCACTTTGCCGATGCCCTGGCCGCCGCCCGCGCTTGTTCCGGCACACCGTTTGCCCGCGCGGTTGACCGCCTGGCCCTGGGGCTGCCGACGGCGAAGGTGCCCGTTCCGGTGCCGACCGGCGCAGCAACCCGCGGGGCGGCCCAGCGATGAGCACCCAGACAGCCTCCACCAATACCGGCCCCTGGGCAGGCGGTGAATCTACGGGCGGCAGCATCCCGGTCGCCTTGTTTGGCCAAGGAGGACACGAGCCGTACGCAGGCAGCCTGTCCCTCGGCCTGGGGCACCTGACCCTCCGCCCGGAATCCGCCCGCCCGGAACCCATCGGGCCGGTCCACTTCAGCATGCAAGGCTGGTCCGCACCGGCCACCGCCTGCGAACGCGAGCTGCTGCGGACCCTTCGCGGGCCGGTTCTTGATGTGGGCTGCGGCCCTGGCCGGATGCTTGCCGCTGCCGGTGAACTGGGCTTGGTGGCAATGGGCATTGACGCGAGCGCTCCCGCGGTACGGGCGGCCACCAGTCGTGGCGCAGTGGCGATTCATGGCTCCATCTTCGACCCGGTGCCGCACGAGGGCGGTTGGGCGTCGGCGCTGCTGCTGGATGGGAACATCGGCATCGGCGGGAACATACGGGTGCTGCTGGAGCGTGTTGCCGCACTGCTGGCACCGTGCGGGCAGGCGTTGGCAGAGGCCGAAATCTCCGATTCCCTTGATGTGGCGTATCTGGCCGTGTTGGAGGATTCGGCCGGACGGGCCAGCGCTGCCTTTCCCTGGGCCCGCGCCGGCGCGAAAGCGCTGGCCGCCCACGCGGCCCGGGCGGGGCTGGTCTCCGTCGCCACCCGGACTGTTCAGGGCCGGGTCTTTTTGACGCTGGAACGTCGGGTGTAAAGTCCGACGGCGGCCACGAACCCCGCAGCGGCCACCACCAGAACCAGCCAGAGGATGCCCAAGGCCTGCACATAGTCCCCCTGCAGGACTGTATCGTTGGCCCCGCTTCCCGGGCCGCTTGGCTGGAGCACCTGCTGGGCGCGAATCAGCGGGGCTGCCAGCAAGGTCACCACCGCCCCTACCAGCAGGGCGCCGCGCAGTATACCCTGCTGGACGGGGCGCAGCCCGTACGTAAGCCGCGACAGTCCGCCGCCGGCCAGCATTGTCAAGGGAACCAGCACGCCGTCGTGCAGCACCAGTGCTGCCGCAAGCCAGGCTGCCACGCCGATCAACTGGGCAAGCGGCACATTGGCCAGGAATCCGAAGACGGCATAGCCGAGGACCGCCGTGCCCAGGGCCCCCAGAGCTGCCCGCATCCACCAAAACGGTCCGCGCTCCACCGTTACCGGCGGACCCATCAATGGCAGCCGCATCAGATCACCTCCACCCTGTGGACCCATTTGGTCTGCAGTACGCCCGGCCGGCCGGGAGCTATGATCCGTGCCGGATAACCGTGGTCAAGGTCCAGGGGCGCGCCGTTGAGTTCGAGCGCCAGTAAGGTCATGTCGTCCTGGCTGTACACGGCGGGCATAAAGGAGCGCCCGTACACGCCGCCCCTCTCCATGCTCGAAATCTGCAGACCGGCGTCCGCCGGCGCCCCTACCAAGGCCATCAGGTCCCGAATCCGGACACCGCGCCATTGGGCGCCTTGGCTCCACCCCTCCACGCAGGCGATGGGCAGTCCGTAGCTGTGCTGGGGCAGGGCGGCCAGCTGGGACAGCGTCAACGCCTTCTGCACCGATCCCGAGGCCACGGTCAGCACCCAGTCGGGGGCCAGCGCAGCGCCCTCGACACCGGCCTGGGCCGCTGTCCGGTTGATCGGTACTCCCTGCGGCCCCGCGTCCATCCGGCGCGGTGCGAAGAGGTTCAGGCCCGCCAGCCACGCGAACGACTGGCCCGCCGTCGTCAGAACGACGACGCCGGTGCCGGCGGTCATTGCCGCCAGGAACCCCCTGCGGCTCCACCCGGGCCTGGTGGCAGGCGCCATGGCAGCCGGAACCGTTTCGCGCTCCGGCGGTGCTTCAGCAGCCTCACCCGCGATGGCGGAAGCCTCCGACCGGCGGCTCCAGTGCGCCCGGATGAGCGGCAGCTTGACTGCGATGTGCAAGGCCAGCGACCCAATGATCACCCAGCCCAGCCAGTAGTGGACGTCCTTGAAGGAAAACGGCCAGGGATACCACTGGAAAGTGTTGAGCAATCCGATGGTGACTTCCACCAGAGAGGCGGACACGAAGAGGGCAATCGACGCCCGCTCCAGGGCGTGCACCACGGATTTCAGCGGCGGCCATCGCAACAGTTCGGGAAATACGGACCAAAGCTTGGCTGCCAGCAGCGGGATGGAGGCTATCCCGGTGGTGACGTGAATGCCCTGCGTAGCCGCGTACACCCACACCGGACGGGTCGGTAATAACATCCAGCCGGGCGGATCCTGCAGGAGGTGGCTGAAGAGTCCGGTCAAGAAGCAGACCGTGAACGCCATGCCAAGCCAGCGGCCCAGCACCACCGTCAGGCGTTTGCTCCGCAAGCGGGAGGAAAACCGTCCGTTCACCGCCTCCATCCGCTGCTGGAGGAGTGTGGTCAATCTGTCCATACTCACATCAGACCACCGAGGCCCGTACCCAGTCCCGGGCCAGACCTTACAAAACGCGAACGCTCCTGTGGTTCCATGGCCAACGGGCCTGCGCCCGGTGCAGGATCAAGGGGTGAATGAATTAACGCCCCGCCGCGCGCGGGCCGGCCGGGCTCCCGGGCCAGCGGGGAACAGTTCGGCGGGAAGCGGGCCGCGGTACGCTGGCGCCACCATGGCGGCGTTGGCTCTGGTGGCATTGTTGGCCGGCTCCGTCTGGTGGACCGTCACCACCGATCCGTCAGCGGAGTGGGTGTCCCCCCTTGGCGCGCTGGCGGCATGGGTATTCTTTCTCCCGGCCGCCCTGATGGCGCGCCGGATGCCCGCCCGGCATGCGGCCGCCGTCGTGCTGCTGGGCTCCTTACTGCTGGGCACCGCGGCAATTTCTGCAGCGCCTGCCACGAGCAATGACTCCGCCCGTTACGCCTGGGACGGCATCGTCCAGAAGGCGGGAATTAGCCCTTACCGATATGTGCCGGCCGATGAGGCGCTTCGGCAGCTGCGACCGGAATGGCTGTTCCAGGACGCCGGACCGGACGGAACCTGCCACACCAACCCCTTTTCGTCCGGTACGGAGACCACCACCAACATTCCCGGCGGCGGCACCCTGTGCACGGCCATCAACCGGCCCTCCGTGCCCACTGTCTATCCGGCTGTGGCGGAGCTGTATTTCCTCGCTGTCCGGCTCATTCCCGGCGCAGACGTTGGGTTCATTGCCTTTCAGCTGGTCGGGCTGCTGCTGAGCCTGGCCGTGACGGTGCTGTTGCTGACGTTCCTGCGCCGCACAGGCCGTCCGGCACACCAGGCAGTGTGGTGGGCGTGGTCCCCGCTGGTGGCCTTCGAAGCCATCAACGGCGCCCACGTGGACACCCTCGGCGCGGCGTTGGCGCTGGCTGCTGCGCTGCTGCTGGTGGGCCAGCGCACGCTGGGTTCCGGGATGGCCTTCGGGGCGGCGGTGGCCACCAAGCTTATTCCCGCCATCAGCGCCCCGGCACTGCTCTACCGCCAGCCGGTCCGCTTCGTCGCTGCGGCAGCTGCCACTTTCGCCGCGGCGTACGTTCCGTATGTCCTCGCCAGCGGCTGGACGGTACTGGGCTATCTGCCCACCTACCTCAAATCGGAGGGGTACGACGGGCAGGACAGCCCGCGCTTCACACTGTTGAAGCTGGTGCTCCCGGCCAGCTGGGCGACGCCGGCGGCCCTGGTGCTGCTGCTGGGTTTGGCCGTGTATGTCTGGCGGACCACCGACGCCGCCCGGCCGTGGGACGGGCAGGTTTTCATGGTCGGCGGGACGCTGCTGCTCGTCTCGCCCAGCTACCCCTGGTACGCCTTGCTGCTCCTGCCGTTCGTGGTCCTCAGCCGGCGCTACGAGTTCACCGCCATCGCCCCTGTGCTGGCAATGATGTATTTTACGGGCGCCGAACCATACGGCCAGCTGGTGGCCCGGCTGGGACTGGGCGCCGCCGTCGCACTTATTGTGGTTGCCACAGTCGTGAGACGACGGCGTTCCACGGGCTGAGGTGGTGGGACCTTCATGGCTTGGAAACGCGGCCACATGGCTGTTTCCGCCACGACGAACGATAGCGACAGCAACAAGAAATGCGTTATGTCATGGGTGCTCTACCCAGCAGGCGAGGATGGTGGTTGAGAGCTGGTAGGCCAAGGCGTTTCGGCTGATGCTTTCCGGGCCCGAGGTATCCGGCAGGTCCGAGGCATCGACGTGCAGGACGAAGTTGTCCTTCTGGAACACGGCCGAGCCGTCTGCGGTTTCATAAGCGGGGAATCCCAGGTTCGCCAGGCCTTTGATGGGGGTGGCATCCTTTGCGAGGGCCTGCATCGCGTCGAAATATTTGCGTGCGGACGCTGGGTCTGCAGCTTCCTGCACGGAAATGTCCAGCGCACCTTCCTGCAGGTGGTAGGTGCAGGTGAAGGTGCTGTCCGCCCAGTGGTTGACGGTGTGCGGGTCCTCCTTCAGGTCAAGGATGGAGGTGAGCCTGTCCATCGGCTGATCCCCGCACACCATCAGGGCGGCGTCGCTGGGTCCGGCCGGGCTTGCGCCGGGCGTTGCCGTTGCGCCGCCATGGTGTCCGTTGGCGCTGCCGGAATGTCCTGCGCTCGGCGTAGTTCCCGGTGAGGCCGGCGCTGAAACGTCCGACGGCGGGGCGGACACCGCGTCCACCGATCCCGCCGCAGCAGCGCAGCCGGCGAGCAGCACGGATGCGATGGCCAAGGCGGCCAGCGCGTGGGCTCGGTGTTTCATTTTTTGTCCATCCTTGATTGTTTTCCGCTCCGGAGGAGAGGTCTGTTTCAGGCTTTGAGTTTGGCGTAGATGACGTAGTTGTCATCGAAGAGCCCGGTGGCGGGGTCGTAGCCGTCGCAGGTGATCAGGCGGAGTTCGGCTCCGGGGGTGTTGCCGTAGACCTCGAGGGTGGGGAACCCGTTTTTGCTGTAGAGGGCTCCGCGGTCAACGGTGAACACGGCGGTACTGCCGTCGGTTCGGGAGACGTTGATCTCGGTACCGGGTGTGAGTTTGCGGAGGTCCGCGAAAACACCCTGGTTTCCGCCGAGCGCGTTGACGTGGCCCAGCATCACGGAGGGCCCGCGTTCCCCGGGCGTTGGTGAGCCGTTGTACCAGCTCGCTGGTGCGCCGTTGCCGGTGTCCTGCGGGACTTCCAGGGAGCCGTTCTCCCGCAGGCCCAGGTGGAGCAGGTCGGTTCGGACCCCGATCGAGGCAATGCTCAGGGTGACCGGAGCTGAGGCACCCAACACCGGAAGCTGTTGGGCGGCCGTCGCCGGGGCCGCCGCCGACGGCGCGGCGGGTGGGGACGGGGACGGCGGCGGGCTGGCCGGCACCGACGACGAGGCAGAGGCCGAAGGCAGGGCGCCGGCGTCGGGAGTTCCCGATGTTCCGGCGGCGCAGCCGGCCAGGGCCAGCAGGAGCAGAACCCCGGCCGCCGCGGGGGCCAGGAGGCCTCCGCGGCGGCCGTGGTCCGTGGTTCTCACAGTATTGATCCGGTCAGCCTGGGCTTAGGCTGCTGCGTTGGCGTTGCGGCGGCGCACTGCGTAGGCTCCACCGGCGAGAGCGACCAGGACCAGGCCACCGCCGAGGGCGAGGGCTCCGGCGTCGTTCCCTGTCTCCTGGGCGACGCCGGTGTCAGCGCCGCCGGCGGGCATCTTCATCTGCCCGGCCGTCAAGGTCCCGCACAGGGCAGGGGACGTCGCGGCCAGCGGCAGGGTCGGTGCCAGGTCTGACTTGGCGGCCTGGCCGGCCGCGCTGAGCGCGGCGGG
>NZ_PZKO01000077.1:0-15256 GCF_014926485.1 Pseudarthrobacter sp. AB1 | reverse complement strand
GACGACACGGGCCTGCACGAGATGACCCCGCATTTCTATCAACACGGATACGAGCAAGTAAGGATGTCGCTTCGGGATCTGCTCACAATCCTCGGCCACGACCCCGACGCCTGACGCCTGACACCAGTGGAGCAGGTCTCCAGGTTCGTCCCTGGCAACAACGACTCAGGGTCATCGCCATTCTTTGAGCAGCTGCCGGCCACCACACGCCGCCAGACCGCCCTCACCTCGGCCAGTGCACTCAACAACATGGAACCGCAGGTCATCCGCGACGATTAGTGCCTGGGAGTACCGAAAACCGCCTGTGGGACATTTGGGTCGAGTTCCGGCCAGGCCTCAGCGAAGCTGCGCATGTACTGCAGGTTCGACCGTGACAGTCCTTTCATGTCCGGGAACTCCGTTCCCAGGTCTTCGGCCAGCCTTCCGATGACTCCACTCCCCCATCCTTCAGCTGCCTGGCGTTCCAGGATGGTCTTGCCGATGGACCAGTACAGTGCGATGAGCTGGGTGTTAACGGTCCGGAGTGCCTGGGTGCGGGCAGCCCGCACCCGATTCTTGAGCTCGCCAAGGAGGTCGGTGTAGCCGGCAGGCAGGTCGAGGTCGCGGGCAGTCATGGGTTTGATCCTATCGATCGGCACCGACATGAGGACGCCCCGTTCGCTGTCGAATTAGCGGCTGGGGCCGCCTTTACCTCTTTCGACGCCCACTGCCGCCCCTGTGCGGGTCTTTCTGGCCTTGGCGGCGCCCTTGCCCATGGTGACTGCTGCGCTGGGGTGCGTTCCCTCGCTCCGGGCTGCGGCGAGGCGGCCGCGAATCTGCGTTTCATTCGCGCCGGTATTTTCCAGGGACTCAGCAAACTTCTCATGGTGTTCGGCCGAACCGTAGCCGGCTGCGGACGAGGTTTCTGCTTTCAGGCTTTGGTCCTTGAGTCTGCCGCTGTCATTGCCGGTGACGCGGTTCTCGATCTCGCGGCCGACGCCTTCCATGCGGGCGAAGAGTTCCTTCTCGGCGCGTTCGTACCGCTGTTCCAGTGACACCTGCTCGGAGCCTTTGAAGCCTCCCTCTGCCAGGAGTTTGGCCTCGCGCATGTCCTTGGCGGCTTTCACGAACGCGGGATCCTCGAAGTGGGAGTCACCGGCACCGTTGACATTGGCTGTGGTTTCTTTCCGGAGCTGGTCGATGTCGGGACCGTTGATCCCGTCTTTCCCGATGAGGAACATGCGTTCCTGCACGGTAGCGTCCGCTGCCTCCAGCGCTTGGGGGGTCTTTGCGTTGTGTGCGGTCTGCAGTGCCTGGGCCAGTTCGGGGTTGGCCAGGTATTCCACGGGCACCTGGTGGCGTTCCATTTCTGGGGCCAGTTTCGCGGCCTGTGCGCGGAGTTCTTCTGCCCGGGCCGCTGCGAGCAGTTGCATTGCCTTCTCGTGTTCGGCGGCTGCTTTGCGCGTTTCTTGCTGGCTGCGGGTCAGCTCGTCCTGCCGGGCTTTCTCGGTGGTGATGGTCTGGATCCCTGATTCCAGATAGGCGGAGTCAGGGCCGACGTCGTGGGTGTCGATGCCGTAGCGTGTGAGGACTTCCTGACGGATTCTCTCCGATGCTGCCAGGGCGGCCGGGTCGTGGTCCTTCCAGCCCTCAGCGACGGCGTGTGCCGTGGCGATGTCGTTCGGTTGTGCCTTGTCCCACCACTGGTCCTTCTCCACGGGTGCCAGCGCTGCGTGCGCGGCGGTGCGTTCAGCGGCGAGGCGTGCCTGCGCTTCGTGCGCTGCCTGGGCGTCCTGGTGTTCCTGTTGCCGCTGGCTCTCTTGGCGCCGGCGTGCCAGTGTTTCGGCAATGCGTGAGGCGATCATCAACGACTGCCGCAGGCCGCCGTCCAGGACGTCATCCATTCCATCTGATTCACTCATCGTGCTCCCCTTGCAGTTGGTGGTGGTGGTTTTTATCGGTCGAGGTCCGACCCGGAATCGCGTCGGCCGGGCTGGTGGGTCTTGGCCGGTGTTGCCGGCGTCGGCGTCGTTGGTATCGCTGACCCCGGACGGATGGGCACCATTCCACGCCGGGCAATGTCGATCGCACTCGGGGGCATTTCAGCCTCAGCTGCCGGCTGCTGCCCGGCACCAACCAAAACCGCCTTAGGCATGGTCGCGGTGAACGGAGCCAGTTGCTCCTCAACCACCGAACGGATGCGCTGAGCCTCACGGGTCCGCCCGGACTGGGCGTGCATCTCGTACACCGCAAAGGCGGTGTTGATCAGCTGCACCATAAGTGCCCTCTGTGCTGCCGTCTTGCTTTTGCTCGACGCGGCCATGAACAACATGGCCGTCCCCGCAATTGACGGAAGGGCCACGGGTTTGCTGTGCAGTCGTGGTGCGCGGAGCTGAGCGGTGCGGGACAGTTCAGCGGCAGCAGCCGCCAACGGTCCTGGTGTCGGTTCAAGACGGTAGGACCATGCAGCAAACGCACCAGAGACTTCCCGTGCGGCCTTCGCCCAGGTCGCGTGGTCGTCACGTGGAATGGTGCGCAGTTGGTCTGCCAGTGCGGTCGCGTTGCGGGTGTACTCCACCCACGCTTCTGCCGGCGGCGTTGCATTCTCCGGACCGGTCTTGGAGACCGTGCGCTTGTTCCGTGCCGCTGCGTTCCATTCCGCTGCTGCTTCCGTGGCAAGGTGCGGTGAGTCGAGCCATTCTTCACGGAGGGCATCGAGTTTCAGGTCAGAGGCGAGCGTCCCGCCGCCGAACCAGATCGGCCGCTCTCCCTGGCTGGGACGTTCGGCTACGGAGTACCCAACTATGACGTCGGTGGTGTTCTTCGCGTAGCGCGGCCGGACCAGCAGGCCGGTGTCGCGGGCCCGACGTACGAACTCCGCTTCGGTCGCTGAGGCGCTGGCGCTGGCACGCACCTTTCGTGCCAGTGATGACCGGTGCATTTCACGGTCGTCCCTGACGGCGGTGGCCTTCTCGGCCCGGTCGTATCCACGAGTCGCGTGCACCGTGGAGAGCTGTTCCAGACCGTACTTAACCTCCAGCTCGCGGCAGGTCTGCTGCGCCCGCTTGTAGTCACCATGGGTGGAAGCCTTGGTGCCGTCCTCGCGGACGAGAGACACTGCCAGGTGAATATGGTGGTTGCCGTTTTCGGACGTGCCGTGGTTCACCGCGGCCCACCGGCAGGGAGCCTTGCCGCTGGCTTCGGTGAAGCCCATGGAGTCCACGAAGTCGTTGGCGATATCGCCCCACTGCTGGTCCGTCAGTGCGCCCTCTTCGGCGCGCAGGCTCAGCGAGCAGTGCCACACGCTGGCGTCCTTGTACCCGACGTGGACGCGCTCCTTCTTCGCCGCGTCCCACTGCATGTCTTTGATTCGAACCGAAACGTCGAACATCTTCCGCGGCCGGTCCAGGTGCTTGGCAATCGCCAGGGCATCGTCGCGGTCCAGCACACCGTCGTCATACCACGCCATGATGGCAGCGTCACCGGCAACAAGGTGCGGATCCTGGTGGGCGTTCTTAGTCTTGTTGACGTCAGTCGATGCCAGGTAAACCATGAGGCCGGCCATCCGCGAACCGCGAGTGATGTTCGGAATCATCCCTACATCAGCCCGTCAATGGCATCGTCAATCCGCATGGCCACAGTGCGGATGTGCTTCAACGCTTCGCGGGCTTCAACAGGGAACTCGCTCGTGGCGTTCGCCTGCCGCGCAAGCTGATTGATGTTGTTCGAGGAACGGGCCAACAGATTATGCAGAGACATCAGTTCCGCAGCAATGGCCCGGCGCTCCGTCGGTGAATCGGAATGCTCCGACAATGCTGCCGAAATCAGCAGGTTCGGAACAGTAACCTTCTCGCGCTCAGCCCTGGCGACGAGCGCCGCTTCTTCCTCCACAGTGACCCACAGGTCACGGCGCTTCTTTGTGCCGGCGGGGGTGTTCTCCCGACGACGGCGCGACAGATTGGAACGGTGAGTGAACTCCTCATCCGACATTCCAATCCATCCCTTCAACGGCCCAGCGCAGCGACCCCGAAAGGGGACCACACGACCAGTGTGCCAAGCGAACCGCCGCCAGGCCGTAAGCGACACGCCATTTACACCCGTGTAAGTGTATAGCTTGCTCCGCTCTAGAAGGTTGGCGACCCTCTAGAGCGGGTCGCCAACCTGCCCGGCAGGTAGGGTTGTCATGTCTACACGAGCCAAACCTGGGGGTAACCATGCTGGAAGATGACAAAGACCATGCGGTGCGTTTCGAAGCCGCCCACTACATCGCGCCGGCCTACAACCATCCGGGTCGGGTCACCGTGGACTTCCACGTTGACCGAGAACCCAACGCAGGGCAGTACCTCGCGGGAGAGGCAGCCACCCTGCTCTCGGGTGACCTCGACCGGGCGGCCGGTATCGTCGAGTCCCTCGCCACCGATCACCTTCGGGAAGCGACCGGGACGTCCACCCGAATCCACGACGATGGGTACAGCGTCAGCATTGAAGCGGACGTCCCGGCGGACGCCGGAAACGTCACAGAAAAGACGGTCCACTCCCCCGCCGCAGAGACGGAAAGACCGCTGGCCGCCGAGCAAACAGAAGTCCTCTTCGAACTCGAGCTAGCCTTCCAGAGCGTCCTGCCTGTCCACGACCGGCACCACGCCGAAACCCTGGCCCGGCTGATCGCCAAGGAACTCCCCTCACAGGCGGAGGTAGTCCAGGCCTATTACCGACCGACCCTGAACGAGGTCCTCGAAGAGCACGAACGCCGATTCGATCCCCTTCCCGAACCGGACCTTCCGCCATCACTGAAGACCGCCCAACTTTCCTTTCCCCGGCACCCCTCCGCTGCGCTCATCCGTCCCCCGCTCTCCGCCGTCGCAACAGCGACGTCCTCCGCCCTCTCCCCGGGCACCCGAGTCGAACTCGAACGCTAACCACCCTCAGAAAGGCACCCAAGACCCATGGCCATCGATATTGAACAGACAAAAGCACAGGCACGCGCCCTCCTCGACTCACGCATCGAGTCCGTCACGAACCTGGTCAAGACCCGACAGCGGATCACCGACCTGCGCGAACAGCTCGCCGACGCCGAACGTGACGACAAACGGGCCTACGTCCGCGCCACCAAGGACGGATGGAGCCCCGACGAACTCAAGAAACTCGGTCTCGAGTCCGGCGCCGCCGCACGCCGCCGGAAACCGACCACCACCCGCACCACGGACAAAGGCTCCCCGTCCTCTGCCAAAGGGGCTACAGGAGCTGAATAAAACTGCCCCTCGCCCACATGGGCACGGCAAAAGCTACAACCTTCGGGCTTTTCCCGCACACATGTGGACGACGGGACCCACCTGACCGGCTGAACACAATCGCCAGGTCACCATGCGACCGAAACTCACCAACAGTGGCCGGCGATCATGCACAGCCTGGACACGCTGTTGGTCACCAGCGGCAAGGTCTCCCATGGTCCAAGCCTGCATGCACCCGGCCACCGCACTGAGCGGTGGCCGGGTATTTTCAGCCGTGACGACAGCGAGTGACCGGCCGCGGACGCAGCGAAGGCCGGCACCTTTTCAAGGTGCCGGCCTTCGGGATTTCAGCAGCTGGTTCAGTCTTCCGCGGCAACGTCGTCTTCCGGGATCTGACCCGAAGCAATGCGTTCAGCGGTTCGTGCGAACGCCGCGTCGATGTACGCCATCAGATCACTTTCCCGCACCCGCCAAACCCCGCGGCCACCGAACTGGCCTGCAGGGAGCTCACCGCTGCGAACCAGCGCGTAGACGAGCGATCCTTTGACGTTCAAGACATCCTGAACCTGCTCCAGGGTCAGCATCCTGGGGAACACCTGACCCGTCGTCGGCGCAGGATTCTCGTTCACGTCCTCTGTCTTTCTAGGCATTCCTAGTCCCCTTCTTTCCGGTGCGGTCATGGCCATGTTTTAGCGCTCGAATCCCCCGTCACGTGTGTGACTTGGCGCGTGTCCGGATGATGCTTGCTGCTGTGGGTGAGTCGGTTTCGGGTGGGTGTTTTTGGGGGCTGCCGGGAAGCTTGCGGCCTGCAGTCTGCGCATTCGTGCGACGGCCGGGTCCACGTCCGCCTCGGAGGTTGAAGCCTCGGCTTCCGGTGCCGGTTTAGGTGGCGCGATGGATGCCTTAAGTTTCTCGTCCAGTTCCGCGCACTTCGCACGGGCGGTGATGAGTTTGTCTTCGTATTTGAACGGCTTTCCGGCCTGGCTCTCGACGTCGGAGAGGACCGCCTGTTTCTCGGCGATGGTTTGGCGCAGCTGGGCCTCGTAGTCGGGAAGCCCGGATACTCTATTTTCCAGCCGGGTGATGATGCCGGCGCTTCCTTCCAGCAGCTCCATTCGGGTGAAGACAAGCGGTGGTGCGGGCACGTCTTTGAGGGTGATGGCGAGGTCCTGGTAGGAGCCGAGCCGGGAGTCGTCGGCCGCGTTGCGGACTTGCAGCTCGTGGCCGCCGAGGGTGGCCATGGTGCCGTGGTCCTGTTTTTGGCGGTAGTAGTTTCCGTATTCCGGCGTGTGGGTACGGACCCATTCAGAGATGGCCGCGACGGCCTCCGGGCGTTTGGTGTAGCTCTTGCCATCGATGGTCGCGGTGAAGGCCTCCCCTGCGGTCGGAGTGATGCGCGGTAGTGCCGCCTGCAATGCGGGCAGCTTGATTTGGGCTTTGTTGATGCTGGTTTCGGCCGAGGCCTTGGTCCAGGAGAGGGTGCTTTGTCCCTTGTCGTGGGCGCGTTTGAGACGTTCGAGTTTGGTCCGGGCGGCGTCGGCCTCGATCTTGTCCATCACCAGCGGGTTGCCGCTGGTCGCTGCCTTGATCTGGGCAGCATTGAGGGCAAGGTCTCCAACGTCCTCGATCTCGCGGATATCGAGGCGTCCGCGGAGAACTTGCTGGATCATGGTGGCCTTGCGTTGAATCCCGTCCCAGGCGGCGCTGTCGTAGCTGCCGACGGTGGCGTACTGGAAATTGTGGACTTCAGCGTTGGCGTTACCTTGCCGGATGATGCGTCCGTCGCGCTGGGTCAGGTCAGCCGGCCGCCAGGGGCAGGTGACGTGGTGGATCGCTTTGGCGCGGAGCTGGACGTTCGTGCCGGTTCCCATCATGGCGGTGGAGCCGATAAGTACGGCCACCTCCCCGGTACGGCATTGGGAGAACAGCTGGGCTTTCTGCTCGGGCTTGGGCGCGTCCTGGATGAACCGGATCTGATCTGCCTGGATGCCTCCGACAACGAGCTGGTCCTTGATCTGCTGGTAGGCGGTCCAGACCGGTTTGCCGTCGGGACCGGTGTTCTTGGAGGGCGTGCTGAGGTCGCAGAAGATGATCTGCAGCGCACCCTTGTTGGCCGAAGGGATCCCGGATTCGAAGCTGGTTTCGTACTCGTTCTCCCGGTTCTCCTCCCAGACTTTCAGGGTCTTGGCCACAACATGGTCCAGCTTCGTCCCGGATTCGGGTTCGATGCCGACCATGCGCAGGTCCAGCGCTGCTTTGCGGCCGTCGTTGTAGACAGAAAGGGCGTTGTCCGCGCCCTTCTCAGCCCAGCCGGAGAGGGAGTCCAGCCGGTCCGCGAGGCCCTTCATGTATTCGGCCAGTTCGGGCGGCTGCGGGATCAGCACCAGTTCCGGCTGTCGTTCCCCGTCGCCGGTGCGGCGGACGAGGTCCGGTTTTTTGAGGTAGTTCAGGTCTTCGGAGAGCTTCACGTCCGCGAAGACGTGGAAGGACCGCAGCATCTCGGGGACATTCTTGAACTTCGCGAAACGCGGCTTGTTCTTCAGCCGGCCTCCGGCGTCCATCTCGATGGCGGTGACGGTTTCCCCGAATGTCGCTCCCCAGACGTCGAAGTTCTCCACGCCCGCGGCCTGGAGCAGGTCCGGGCGCAGGTAGCGCTGCATGACGTGGGCTTCGGTGATGGAGTTGGCAATCGGTGTGCCGGTTGCCATCGTGACGACACGTTCCCCGTGGGTGCTGCGCAGGTATTCGAGCTTCAGGTGCATGTCGGTGGCGCGGATGGACCCGGCAATTTCTGCGCCCTTGATATTGGTGACCGTGCGCAGGTTCTTGTAGTCGTGCGCTTCGTCCACAAACAGGTAGTCCACCCCGGTGTCCTCGAATGTCAGTCCAAGATCCGGCGCGGTGTCCATGAGCTTCTTCATGCGCTCTTCTTCGGCCTGGAGCTTCGTTTCAAGCTTCTTCACCGTGGTCCGGTCTTCGCCTTCGGCCTGGGCGTTGACGATGGTCTGCCGGACGTCGGCGATGATCGACTCTTGGTAGGCCTCAATGGTTTCGGCTTTCACGCCGATGCTCTTGAAGGCCTGCTGGGTCATGATGATGCCGTCCCAGTCGTTCGCCGCGGCGCGGGCGACGAACTGCCGGCGCGCGGCCAGGTCTCCGCTGTTGGTCTTGATGTCATCACTGCCGGCCGAGAGCAGGCGGGCCTGCGGGTACAGTTCCAGCCACTCACGGGTGAACTGTTCCAGCATGTGATTCGGGACGACAACCATGGGCTTGGAGGCCATGCCCAGGCGTTTCAGTTCCATCGCGCCCATCACCATTTCGGCGGTCTTGCCGGCCCCGACTTCGTGGAAGAGTCCCACCGCCGGTTCGGAGATGATGCGCGCCACGGCGGTGCGCTGGTGCGGGTGCGGGGTGAAAGTCTTGGCGAGCCCCGGCAGGGTCAGGCGGCCGCCTTCCTTGGTGTAGTCGCGCAGGGCCAGGGAGTTGAAGCGGCGGTTGTATTCGTCAATGAGCCGGCTGGCGCGTTCGGGGTCTTCCCAGACCCACTCGGCGAAGCGTTCCTGCAGGGCCTCGGCCTTTTCCTGGGCCGCTTCGGTTTCTTCGAGGTTGGCGACGGGTTTGCCGTCCTCGTTCTTGTCCTCGACCTGAATGCTCTTTTGTTCCAGGATGCTTTGCAGCAGGTCCGGGGCGGGCCGGCGGCCCGTCCCCCACTCGTTCGTGGAACGGACCGTTCCCCTGTTGGCTTTGACCCGCCAGATGCCGCTGCCGACGCTGGTCACGCTGGCGTTGGGATCGGCCAGGATGTCCTGGACGAAGCGTTGGTGTTCCTCGGGAGAGATCCAGACCGCGCCGATTCGCGCCTCGACGTCTTCCATGCCGACCCGCGGCGGCTGAACTTCCTCCAGCGCGGTGACGTTCACGCTCAGGCGCTCGTCCTCGGCCGCCGCAGCGCGGGCGGCGTCGAGCTTGGTCCGGACGTTCCCGGACAGGTATTCCGGTGCTGTGACGAGCTTGCCGGTTTCCGGGTCATCAAACACGAGCGTGCCCAACTGATCGCGGGCTTCCTCTTCCGTGACGCCCAGCAGGTCCGCGATCTGGTCCAGCTCGGGGGCGCCGTAGGTGTCCAGGGCGATGGCGAGGGCTTCGTCAACGGTGTCCGCGCCCATGAGCGGTTTGCGGGCGACTACCTGCCGATGCTGAAGCAGAGCCGCGGGTGTCGCGGTCTGCGTTTCCTCGTTGAACCTCTCCAGGGCCGGCGGCAGAGTGCCGAAGGGGTCCGTCTGGCGCAGGATCCGCACGGCGGGTGCTGCACGGCGAGTGATGATGTTCTCGCCCGTTTCCTTGTCCGTGCGGACAGATTCCGTGAAGCGGTTCAGCGGCCCATATTTAGCGGCATATGCCGTGTACTGGTCAGCCAGGGCGGTTCGTTGAGCCGACATCGCCGGGGTGTCTTCGCTGTCGGAAGCTTCCATCTCCAACAGGGCGCGTGCTCCGTCGCGCATCCCCAACAGGTCGCTCAGCTCCGCAGCATGCGCTTTGGGTACCGGGAACGGAACCTGTTCCCCTGCACGGGCAACAGTGAAGGTTCCGTCTTGTTGGGCGATGATGGTGCCGTCCCATTCCTGCCCCGTGGACGGCAGGAGTGCGGCTGGGATTTTCCCCGGGGCAGGCTCGGCAGGGGCGTGGTTCAGGCCGCGGTCCAGTGCTTCCTGCACAACGGCGTCGAGCCGCTGGGCGAGCAGCTGCGGGACGGCGGCGAGGTCGTCGGCTTTGACGCTGACGGTTTCCTCGCCGTACATGCCGTTCCCAACGGTGATCTGCCCGAGGACGTTTTGCGGGTTCAGGTCAAAGTAGTTATTGATCTTCACGTCACGGCCGTCGATGATGACGGGCCCGACAGTTTCCCAGTCCGTGTTGGCAGGCTCCCGGTCCGGCTCGCGCTTGCGCAGCAGCAGCAGGTCTGTGAGTGCTTCGGTGCCGGCGGCTCGCCGGTGGGCACCGGTGGGCAGGCGCACGGCTCCCACCAGATCCGCCATGGCGCTCATCTCCCGCCTCGAGGTGGGGTTGGTTGCGTCCAGGGTGAAGCTGGAGGTCAGCACGGCGACGTAGCCGCCGGGTTTCACAGCGGCCAGGCTCTTGAGGATGAAGTGGTTGTGCATGGAGTGCCGGGAGTCGGCGTTGTGGGTCTTGTCGTAAAGCGTGTTCTTGCTGAACGGGACGTTGCCGACAGCGAGGTCAAAGGAGTTGGATTTGATCGGGGTGTCCGCGAAGGACTCGCTGCGGATCGTCGCGTCGGGGTACAGGCCCCGGGAAATTGAGGCTGTCAGCGGATCAAGCTCCACGCCGGTCATCCGGGCGCCTTCCGGGGCCAAACCAATGAATGTTCCCGCGCCGGATCCGGGTTCCAGCACCTCTCCCCCGGTGAAGCCGAGACGGTCGACGGCGGACCAAATTTCCTTTACCAGGGCGGCGTCGGTGTAATACGCGTTCGTCGTGGTCCGCGACGCTGCGGCATACTCGCGCTCGCTCAGGACTTCCTGCAGCTGGGTGCGCTCGGCCGCCCATTCGGTCTTATCGAATAGTCGGGGTACCGCTCCCCAGCTGGACCATCGCGCCAGGGAACGCTGTTCTGCCTCGGTGGCCGGCCTCTGCTGGTCCTCCAGCTCCCGGACGATGCGGATTGCTTCTACGTTTGCTGCGAAGCGGGCTTTCTGTCCCGAGGGGGCAAGATCGGCCTGGGATGCTGGGCGGAACCGTCCGGCCGTCGCACCCGCTGGTGGCTGCTGCTGAGGTTCTGCCTCTAGCTCTCCTCGTCCTCCTGGCGCCCGTAGGTCGGCTCCATCTCCTCCGGCTCCGCGGGAAGGCTGTCGTAGATCATCTCCTGGTACACCATCTCGCGTGCCCGGAGCTTGGCCATGTTCGCCAGCCCGATGTACTCCATCGGCGGTTCCGAGCCCCTGGTTGGTGTCAGTTGTTCGCTGAGGTCCCAGATTGCCTGCTGTATCTCCTCCCCCAAGGTCGAAAAGTGTGTCTCGGGGTCCGCTATCTGCGCGAAGCTCTCCGGGTCGTGATTCTTCATAGTTTTCATGGCGTGTCTGCCGTGCTCGTTCATTGATTACCTCTTCCGGTTCGGCCCACAAGGACTCAAGACTCAGCTGACCCTCAATGTGGTTCTTAGATTTCCTCGGTGCCATGTGCGCCGCTCCCCCTCCGTTTGCCTCCACGCTAGCGAAGGCGTCCGAGGATTAACAGCCGCACCCTACTCTTGCGGTACCTGAAGGCTCTTCCGCTGACGGGCGAGCTCACGCACGACGGTCGCCTCGCTGACCTCGATGGTTTTGGCGATGGCGCGGATCGTGCGCTTCTCGCCACGCATTCTGTGGGCAGTGTCAGCCTTGTCCGGCGTCATCTTGGTTGGCCGTCCACCGACGCGGCCGCGGGCTTTCGCCGCTGCGAGGCCGGCCATGGTCCTTTCACGCAGCCGGTTCCGCTCGTACTCGGCGATGGCGGAGAAGAAGTGGAACATCAGCACGCCCTGGGACGTAGTGGTGTCCAGCCAGGTCTCTGTCAGTGACTGGAGGCCAATGTGCCGGTCGGCCAACGTTTTCACTATGCCGGCGAGGTCGGCCGTGTTCCGGCCGAGCCGGGACAAATCGTTGACCACCAGAATGTTCCCCGGCTGGAGGTGATCCAGGCAGTCCTGCCACTGCGGTCGTTCCGCTGTCGCACCCGACGCAAAATCTGTCCAGATCCGGAAGCACCCGGCAGCGTTCAATTCATCCAGCTGCAGGTCCACCGACTGCTCAGTAGTGCTTACTCGGGCGTAACCCATCAACGTAGCCAAATCAATTCCCCCTCCTTCAGTCAAAAACCGTCGCCCACGGAGTTTTGACTAACACGGTCTTCGTAGATTTCGTAGTCGAGTTCTGAAACAGCGTAGCACCGTCAATGCCGATTTTGAGATGTCATTTTCCGAAGTCGACTGCACGAAATGTCCAAAGTCGCCTGCACAATTGCTTGTCCGCAAGGGGAACCCTCTACGGGACGCTTCTTCGTTCTCGGCCAACGGTTAGGAATCCGAGTCGGTTACTCGGTCTCGGACACCCCTGGCGAGGAGCGCGATACTGACGATTCCCATGAGGAGTAGTGATTCGCGAAGTGTGACCGCGAGTGGCAGCAGAAGGGGCTGGTCAAAACTGAAGAGGATGTCGCCGAGGTTGGGTCCGGTGGCTAGGAGGATGACGGCGCTGACGTAGCAGAATGCTCGGGTTTTCTGCCCACCCTGTTTCCAGAGGACTATCAGACCTGGCAGGAGGTAGACCCAGTGATGCATCCAGCTCACCGGTGAAACGAGGCAGGCAGTGAGGCCGACGATGATTGCTGCTTGGACAGCTTCGCCCCGTCGGTAGGTGATTGACGCGGCATTCAGGCCAAGGGCGGCCACGGCCAGCGTGAGCACGAGTGCTGGTAGGGCTGTCCAGGTACCGAGCGCCGCGAAAGCCCCTTGGATTGAGTTGTTGCCCGAGGTAGCGAAGAACCCGTTGAGTGAAACCGTGTCGGAGAGGTTCCAAAGGACCCGAGTCATAAAGTCCAGGCTCATCTCGGGGAAAATCATGAAGGCCAGGACCGTCGCGGCGCCGGCTGCCAGCGCGCTTCCCGCTGCGGCTCGCTTTTGTCCGGAGATGATGAAGTAGACGATGAAAAGCGCGGGAGTGAGCTTTACGGCGGCGGCCACACCAATGAGTGCCCCGCGTGGGATTCTCCGTAGAAACCGGCCTTCATTGTTCCGGCATACGTCGAACAGCACTAGCGCCATGAGGAAGACATTGATCTGCCCAAAAATGATGTGGCTCGCCATGACGATGCTGCCGGAGGCGGTTAGCGCAAGGGCCCCGACTATGAACGGCTTGTTCCTGTGAACCGGCGGCAGGAGATTTCTTAGTACCGAGGTCATGATCAAGGCTGAGGCGCCGGACCAGAGAAGGTACGCGACGGGGGCTGGGAACAGGTTCAGTGGCAACAGGACCAATGCGGCGAAGGGCGCATACGTGAACGGTAAACCTCCCGCTGGCATGTCGATGCCCTGGATGTTACCGGCGTAGATGTTCTCCCCGGCAAATGCGAGGGATGCAGCGTAATGGTATACGTAGAAATCGACCGGGTTGATCTGACTGACGACGGCGACCAGGAACCAGACGCTGAGGGTGCTGCCGGCCAGGAGCGCCAAGGTGCTCAGCACCCGGGATTGGTAGGCCACAGTCCGCCGAATCAGGCCTTCCTTGCGCAGGGAGATCTGTTGCGGCTGGTTTTGGACGCGCAGGACATCCTCGGGGGCGCAGTCCAGGGCAGTGCAGAGGGCGATCAGGGTGGAGACCCGGATGGAGGCCGCGTCCCCGTCATGGAGTTTCCGTAGGTCGGCCAGAGCGACTCCGGATAGCTCCGAGGCTCCTTCGAGACTCGTGTTCTTGCGCCGCAGCGTTTCATTGAGGACGCTGACAGTTCGCGAATCCCGAACAGGAGCGCGGCCGTAGGCGGTATGCATGGGGACTTCTCTCAGGGCCTGTAAATCGTCAGGAGGTCCCCGACGTCACAGGCCAGCGCGTGGCATATCGCGCTCAGGGTTGAAAACCGGATTGCTTTGGCATGTCCGTTCTTGAGCAGGGAAAGGTTCACTATGCTGACTCCCACTCTTTTGCTGAGTTCAGTCAGCGTCATGTCGGCGGCTTTGAGCAGTTCGTCCAAGTGGCAGACGATAAGCGGTTCCTGAGTCGGCCTGCGTGTTCGTTTCACTAGACCAGACCCTTAGCGTCCCGGTGGAGCACGTCACCTCTGCGGAACACAGCGGCCAGAAGCAATGCGGCCAGCCCGACGCACAAGGGCATCAGCTCAAGGCTTGAGCTGATATAAAACACGGTGTCCCCAAGCCCGATCGGGCTGCCTTGGGATGAAATTCCCGACAGGTTGGCGACGGTAATCTGCTTCGCCGATCCTTCCAGTACGGGTCCAACTATTCCTGCAGCAAAAGCCGCGATCCCAGATAAAGCCACGAGCCACGTAGACCCGACGCTGAACGGGGCGCCCCGCACCAGGCGATAACACAGCAATACAACCGTGGTTACGGCGAAGAGTAGCGAAGCGGCCGTTAGTGCCGTCGAAGCAATGAAAAGTGCCTGCGCAGATGGCTCAACACCTGACACCTGGAGCTGGACCGTTTCTGCCCGCAACGACACCACATCAGGGTTGAGGCTGCCCTGATTAAAAGTCTGGAAGGCAGGAACGGAAAAGTCTGCGCGGCCCGACTCGGCTTCCAGGATCCTGAGCCATGCCTCGTAACCCACGTACCAGCCGAGGCCAAGCGAGATAACAGCAAAAACGCCCACAGACGCCAATGCCACAACACGTCGAGCACCCGAGAGTAGCTGGTAAATCATGAACCCACCTTTACGATATTCGTTATTTACGATAATCGTAAAGTACAGGTGTGGGGAGACTCAATCAAGCGACAGGCCCTTGTCCGTTTGAGGAACCCCCAATGGGAGCTCTCTCCCTTCGCTGGAACCCACAAGATCGATGATCCTTGACCCAGCCGTGCTCCTCCGAGCGCGCCCATCCTATGAATACGGTTAGACGGTCTATATGGGGTGGCTTGTGAAAAAGTGAAATATCCAACGCTAAGGTTTTGACGTCCGGCGCAATGGGGCCTGTAGGGCCGGGGTTTGATCTGGTCGGAGGGGCCAGTCCGGACTGTTAACGCCAACCGAAAATAGGGCCAGGAACGCCAACTGAAAATAGGGCCACCGACCATTATGGAAGGTGATCAATTTGGATGATTGGGCGGAGATACGCCACCTGTTTTCGACGGGCAAGCACTCGAAGCGTGAGATCGGCAGGATCGTGGGGGTTTCCCGCGGAACGGTGGATCGGGCTTTGGAGTCGGACCGGGCGCCGAAGTATCAGCGGGCGGCCGGGGTGTCGAGTTTTGATGCGTTTGCTCCCAGGGTGCGGGAGTTGTTGGTGAAGACGCCGACGATGCCGGCAGCGAC
>NZ_PZKO01000039.1:0-16622 GCF_014926485.1 Pseudarthrobacter sp. AB1 | reverse complement strand
CGCCTACAACCGCACCGAACGCTTCGCCGCCGGCGAATTCCCCAACCAAGCCACCGGCGCCGACGACGGCCTGCACATCTGGACCCAAGCAGACCGGAACATCGTGGACCAAGACCTCGTAGTCTGGTACACCTTCGGCATGCACCACGTCGTCCGCCTCGAAGACTGGCCCATCATGCCCCGCCAAAACATCGGCTTCATGCTCGAACCCCACGGATTCTTCGACCAAAACCCCACCCTCAACCTCCCCACCAACGAAAACCGAACCCAAACAACCAACACCGAAACATGCTGCACCAAGGATTAACAGTTCATACCTGAGGTTCCGGGAGCGCGCCTTCATTCGTCGGCGGCGCTCCCGGAACCTCACCGCTAGGTGCGTTCCTGTCCGCGGGATCATCCGGCCCAACAAGTGCCCGGATGGACCAACACAGCGAAGGCCGGCCCAGGCCGGCCTTAGGCATCAATAAATCAAGAGACTCCATTGGCCCTCCCACGTGCTGGACGTTCGCGCTTCGGGGTTCCTTCTCTTATTGGCCGGTCACCACCGGCATCCATGCAGCAGAGATCGCACGACGTTCAGTCCATCAAAGGAGATGTTATGAGTGAAAATCGTTTGGACGAAGCCGATGACCTGAAAAGGTCCATCAACTGGAAGCAAGGTATGGCTATAGCGCTGGGTGTTCCCATGCTGATTCTGCCCTCCTTGGGTTACCTTCCGATGTATGTATCAGCCGCGGCAATCCTCATCTGGGGAATATCAGTTCTGCAGGGTTTCATGCAGAACGCCGCGTATGCCGAAATGGCCACCACTTTTCCCAAGGCCTCCGGTCTGCCAGGTTTCGCCCAGCACGTATTTCGCACCGAAAACTACAAGGGCAAGTACGACAAGGGCAAGCTGATCGGCGGCTTCACCGCCTGGAGCTACTGGTTTGGCTGGAACCCAATCCTGGCGATCTTCGCCATCCTGGTGGGCGGATACCTGCACGGGCTCTTTCCGGCGCTGGGCGATATATTCACCGAGTATCAGCTCGCGCTAATCTCGGGTCTGGTAATTTTCGCCGGGTTGTTCGTGGTCAACTGGTTCGGCCTCAAGGATGGCGCCATCCTGGGTTACATCCTGGCGGCCGTATCCCTGATACCGCTGGTTATCCTGGCCGTGGCGCCTTTTGCTACCGGACACGTTGAGCTGACCAACATCACCGGTAGCTGGTGGCCGACTGACTGGGCCTGGGACATGCACCATATCCTGATTCTCTTTGGCATCTTTGGAATCGCACAATGGAGTGCCTGCGCCTGGGAAACAGCAGCCATCTACGGCCCCGAATACAAAAACCCGTCCAAGGATGTTCCCAAGGCGCTGCTTGCCTGCGGCATCATCTGCTTCCTCTTGTACGTACTGCTGCAAACTTCGGTGATCGGCGTGCTTGGGGTTGAAGGTGTACAGGCCGAGTCCGTATCGCCCCTGATCCCGGTGGCCCAGGCCGTCTTCGGCCAAGCTGGCACAATAATCACCATCATTATGCTGATCGCCGCCATGATCCTCATTATCCAGACGGCCTACCTGGGCTCCTCCCGCGCCATGCACTCCATGTCGGTGGAAGGTAACCTCCCCAAGGTTTTCGGCAAAACCAACCGCCAAGGGACCCCGTTTGTCGCCATGCTGGTCATCGGAGCGTTCAACCTGGTACTGATCTCGATGGGAAACGCCGCAGCAATTCTTGCGGCCTCGGCCATTGGTTACACCTGCGCCAACGGCATCAGCCTGTTCGCTTACGTCCGAGCCAAGAAACACCCCGCCTTTGCCGGCCTGGAACGACCCTTCAAAGCACCGAAGGGCTGGAAACACGTCGCCATGATCTTTGGCCTGTTCAATGTGCCTCTATGCCTGATCGGCGTGGTCTACCTGAACAGCCTGGAAATCGGCTGGACCTCAACCTGGGTCGGGTTCCTCGTACTGGCGCTCTTCCTCCCCATCTGGCTGTATACCCAACATGAATCACGACGCGCGAAAACCAAGGCAGCCGCTGCTCTCTCGTCAGACCACGAAGCCGCAGAACGGGAAAAGGTTCTGGATCTCAGGTAACGGAACTCGCACCTACGGCTTCACGTCAAACGGATCCCCCTGGCAACAATCCGACGCTGCGCATTCTCCATCGCGTTTTGTTGGGCGGTCTCCGGTGCTGCAGCAGCGGCACCGGGGGCCGAACCTTGACTAACCCCACCCCAGTAGTGAGAGGTGATCCCCATGTTCAATGTTCCGGCAGTTACCTTGACCCTCACGGCTGTTCTGCTGCTTAGCGGAAGCTATTACCTCCGGCAGGCCACGCGGTCCCACCATCTCACCGACCGGGTCAACAAAAGTCTCCATGCCCTCATGAACGTCCTGATGGCCGCCATGTTGTGGAACCTCATGCCATCGACCACGCTGGCTCAGATAGCAATACTCACCGGCGCAGCGCTGTGGTTTGTCATCCAGTCGGTCGCTCGGCCGGAATTCAAATTGCTCTGCGGAGGTAGCCAGGGCCGGGTGCAGTGCCTGTACCACGGCTTGACCATGGCCGGCGCCGCGCTCATGGTTGCCATGATGGGTCACCCGACCGCCGGCGATAAAACCGTCCCGGCCGGCGCCCTGTCAACGCCGCACGCCCACCACACGATGCCAGCCGCATCACAAAGCACGGCTGCAGCAACATTTGATCTCTCATCCACCCTGGCGATCGTCCTGACGGTACTGTTCGGAGCTGCGGCGGTGACTTTCCTAATCCGCCTCCTACTAACAAAATCCGCGTTAACAAAATCCGCGCTCCCCCACGCAAGTGCTCCGAAGCCCGCTCTCCGCACCGGACACCTACTCGAAGCCCTCGGCGCTGCCGTCATGGCCCTGATGTTCACCACCATGGCATAGGACGTGCTCGCTGCGATCAATGGAAACGAGATCCTTGCATTGTGCGGATATATAAAAAACCATGTCAAGGAATCCGTAAATGACGAACCCGTTATGGCTATTGAATTGGGAAATTCTCATTGCACTTAATGAGGCGAAAGCATTCGGAACTTCACAGACGTCCTCGGTGCCGGCTGGCAATGCTAATGTATTCCAGCACGGGCCGATGACTTGCGCTCCTCATAAGCAAGGCAGACCTGCCCTCGTAGGGAAAGTTGGTACGTAGTGTCTGCCCGCGGTGATCGCTTTATTTCTCCTCACTCTCCGGTGGAGGGCCTGAGGCGCCGGAAACTTTCCTTCTTGCCGGTCTTCGCGCAGTCAATAGCGAACATGGCGCCCGCGGGCGCCATGTCCGTCATTCCGGCTCTCATCTTCCCGGGCCTCGTCGTTGGATCCGCTGGACCGAACCTTGTGCTGACATTCAGCGCTGCCATGGCCATCATTGTCCTGGTAACCCTATGTCTGAGGCCGATGGCAAAGCGCATGGCTGCCGTCAGCGGGCTCTACAGTTACACTGCGAAAGGGCTCGGTCAACGGACGGCAATCACCGCCGGCTGGTCAGCCATATTCGGGTACGGACTCGTGGCCATGGCCAGTCTGCTGGCTGTTGGCACATATATCGTTGAGCTATTCGTCAATCTTGGCGTGCCCGTCACAGATCCTAAGATTTTCGCGGTGCTTGTCATTCTTGCCGCAGCAGGCGCCGCCTGTTTCCTTATGGTCAGGGGGATCCAGATATCCGCGTGGTCCACGCTGCTGATGGAAGCCATTTCAATTGGAATACTCACCGTCCTCATGGTCGTTTACTTCGCCTTCAACGCGCCACAGGTCAATCTCGGGAGTGTGTTTGCCTGGAACGGACATTTTGATTCGTTATCGATCGGAATCGTGGTGGCCGTCAGTGCCTTTGTCGGCTTCGAAAGCCCGACCACGCTCGGAGGGGAAGCGCAGAGACCCTTCGTCAGCGTGCCTCGGGCCATCACATGGACCCCCATCTTGGCGGGCGTGCTCTATCTCCTCGCCGTAACCGCCCAGGACGTAGCCCTCAAAGAAGCACCGTCGGACATAACAGGCAGCTCCACTCCGTTGTCTGACCTGTTCTCCCAGTCTTCCCCCTTGTTCGCCGCAGTCCTTGACCTGGGAATCGCCGCATCCTGGTTTGCCTGCGCCATCGCATCTGTGAACGCCCTTGCCAGGATATTTTTCTGTATGGGCCGGGAAGGCGTTGCCCCACGAGTTGTCGGCCGGACACATGCCGCCTTTCGGACGCCCTCGATGGCGATCCTGGTTGTAATGCCGGTTGTTGCCGTCGTTCCCGTCGCGGTCATCATCTCCGGAGCCAGCCCCGAGCAGGGCCTCGCGAACCTCTTCACCCTTGGCGCCTATGGATACCTGGGGTCTTATATCCTTGCCAGCGCGTCCCTGCCCTTCTTCCTGCGCCGGATCGGGGAGAACACCTTGGCCAGCTGGATACTCGGAGCAGTAACCTCCGTGGTCCTCGGTGCGGTTCTCTGGACGGCTGCGATGACATCGATTGGAACAGGTAACCCGCAGACGCTCATCTACGGCGGCGTCCTCCTCCTCAGCGTCATATACGCCGCGTTCCTTCACCGCCGGTTACCCGCGCGCCTGGCGTCAGTGGGCATCTACGACGAGACCCGGGAATCAGACCTGTTTCATAGTGGACCGCTGCCATGAGCTACAGGCCCACACACTCGGGTACCGGCTCAGCGTCAAACTCGCTCAGGATCCTGGAGATCGTGGCACGGTTCGGCACCGGCACCACGGCGAAAGAGATCACCGACGCCCTGCGAATGCCTCCGGCGACCGCCTACCGGATACTGAATGCGCTCGTCGGCGCCGAATATCTGGTCCGCACATCTGATCTGCGCGGATTTGCACTCGGACACGCAATCTCAGGCTTGGTTACGGCCGCGACCCCGCCAACCGTTCCTACCGCCGCCCGCACCGCAATGGAAGAGTTCCGGCGGGGAAACCGTTTCGCAGTGCACCTCATCATGTTCAGGAACGCTTCGGTAAGAATCGCCGACGAAGATCCTGATTATCCGCTCCACTCAGTATTCGAACTGCTCCGGTATCCGCACGCCTCCGCCGCAGGGAAGCTGATGCTCGCTGAACTCGGCGGTTCGGCCTCCCCGCTGCCGGGAGGCCAGTTAGTGAAGCTGACCGAGAACACCATCACAGACAGTGACCGGCTGGAAGAACAACTCGCGGAAATAAGGCTCAAAGACCAGGCCTCGGAAATCAACGAATTCGAATCAGGATCCGCCAGCCTGGCACTTCCAGTACGAATGCCCAATGGGTCGTTGGGCGCGGCGCTCTGCCTCACCGGCCCCGCAGAACGGTTCACCACAATCTACGCACATGCGGAGGCGGCCCGCGAACTGACTCTGCGACTGGCACCGCTTCTGTTCTGATTCGAACACTTGGAAGCAGCAGAACGCCCCGCCTCCTTTTGGAGACGGGGCCGTGCTGCCGGGTCAGCCGGCAGTGGCCGCCGTAAGCGAAGCGGACTCTTCGCCTGCTTCCGGCTTCGCCGCGTGCGGCACAAACCGGACGAACATGGCTTTGAAGCCGGGGGTGTTCGATTCCCTGGCGACATTTTCCTTGTGGACCAGGGCGTTGGCTTCGGGGAAGTACGCCGCGGCGCAGCCCTTCGCCGTCGGGTAGGCCACCAGGCGGAACTTGTCCGCCTGCCGGTCGTGGCCGCGGAAGGTGCTCACCACGTCCACCAAGTCCCGGTCCTTGAAACCGAGTTCGGCCAGGTCCTCAGGGTGGACCAGGATCACGCGCCGGCCGCCCGAAATGCCGCGGTAACGGTCATCCAGGCCATAGAACGTGGTGTTGTACTGGTCATGGCTGCGGATGGTCTGCAGTACCAGGTGGCCCTCCGGCGGGGTCAGGTATTCCAGCGGGCTGACCGTGAAGCGGCCGCGCCCGATGTCCGTCTTGAACGAGCGGGTGTCCCGTGGCGGGTTGGGCAGCACAAAGCCGTTTTTAGTCCGGACCCTGGCATTGAAGTCTTCGAAGCCGGGCAGGACGCGGGAGATATGGTCACGGACCACGTCATAGTCCTCGGCCATCGCCTTCCAGGCCACAAGGTGGTCCGGCCCGAAGGTGGCCTCTGCCATCCTCGCCACGATGACCGGTTCGGCGAGCAGGTGATCGGAGACCGGCACCAGCCTGCCCTGGGTGGAGTGGACCACGGACATGGAGTCCTCCACGGACAGGAACTGCGCGCCCTTTGGGTGCTTGTCATCCTTGTCGGTCCGGCCCAGCGTAGGCAGGATCAGGGACGTACGGCCGTGCACCACGTGGGAGCGGTTCGGCTTGGTGGAGATGTGCACCGTCAGGCCGATCCGCTGCATACCCGCTTCCAGGGTTTCGGTGTCCGAGCAGGCGAGCGAGAAGTTGCCGCCCATGGAGACAAAAACGTCCACCTCGTCACGCTCGAACGCCTCCATGGCTTCCACCGCATCGTGTCCGTGGTGCCGCGGAGACCGGATCCCGAACTCGGTGTCCAGTGCCTCGAGCAGCCATTCCTTCGGTTTCTCCCAGATGCCCATGGTCCGGTCGCCCTGGACGTTGGAGTGGCCGCGGACGGGGCAGGCGCCGGCGCCGGGCTTGCCGAAGTTGCCCTGCAGGAGCAGGACGTTGACCATTTCCTTGATGGTGTCAACCGAGTGCGGCTGCTGCGTGACACCGAGGGCCCAGCAGAAGATGGTGGCCTTGGACCGGACCAGCATCCCGGCCACGGTTTCGATCTGTTCCCGGGACAGGCCCGTCGCCTTCTCAGTTTCCGCCCAGTCCAGCTCGCCGCGGGCGTCGCGGTAGGCATCGAACCCGTCGGTCTGCGCGTCAATAAAGGAACGGTCGACGACGGTGCCCGGGTTCCGTTCCTCCTCCGCCAGGAGCAGGTGGCCCAGTGCCTGGAACAGTGCCAGGTCACCGCCCACCTTGATCTGAAGATACTCATCGGCCAGCGGCGTGCCGCCGCCCACCACACCCGAAACGGTCTGCGGATCCTTGAAGTTGAACAGCCCGGCCTCCGGCAGCGGGTTGACCGCCACCACCTTGCCGCCCTTGTCCTTACACTCCTTCAGCGCCGAGAGCATGCGGGGGTGGTTGGTGCCTGGGTTCTGCCCCACGACGAAGATCAGTTCGGAGTCGTGGATGTCCTCCAGGGACACGGTCCCCTTGCCGATGCCGATGGTCGGGTTCAGCGCCGAGCCCGAGGACTCGTGGCACATGTTGGAACAGTCCGGCAGGTTGTTCGTGCCGAGGGCCCGCGCGAACAACTGATACATAAACGCCGTCTCGTTCGCCGTGCGGCCGGACGTGTAGAAGACGCACCGGTCCGGCGTGGAGGCCCGGATGTGCTCGCCAATCAGGTCGAACGCTTCGGCCCAGGAGATCGGCGAATAGTGGGTCTGCCCTTCCCGGATCACCACCGGCTCGCTCAGCCGGCCCTGGTTACCGAGCCAGTACTCCGTTTTCCCGGACAGTTCGGCGATGGAGTGCTTGGCCCAGAACTCCGCCCCAACCGTCCGAAGGGTGTTCTCCTCGGCCACGGCCTTGGCACCGTTCTCGCAGAACTCGGCCGCCTTGCGCTTCGTGGCAGATTCCGGCCACGCGCAGCCCGGGCAGTCAAACCCGCCCTGCTGATTCAGCCGCAGCAGGGACTGCGCCGTTCGGGTCACGCCAGCCTGGGCCACGGCCCGCTCCAGTGCCACCATCACGGCTTTGACTCCGGCCGCTTCCGTTTTGGGTTTGTGGACTGCGAGGTTGTCCTCGTTGATGTCTGCGACGGGGGCTGGCTGCTTACCGAACTTCATTGTTCCAACTTCCATTGCGGCTCACGCCATTCATGTCCAAAACGCCCCGTTGAGGCGCGCCAGCTGTGCTGGCGCGCCTCAACGGGATTCTGCTGTTCAAGACCCTGCTTACTGGGAAACCTTAGCCAGCGTTTCCCGTTCAGCTCCGATCGTAGTGTTGTCGCCGTGGCCTGTGCGAACCACCGTCTCGGTCGGCAGCGTCAAAAGACGTTCCCTGATGGAGATCAGGATCGTGGGGTAGTCGCTGTATGAGCGTCCCGTCGCTCCCGGTCCACCGTTAAAGAGGGTGTCGCCGGTGAAGACGGTTCCCTCGCTTTCGAGGTAAAAGCAGGTGGAGCCCGGGGAATGGCCCGGGGTGTGGATGGCCAACAGCGCGGTGCCGCCCACCTCGAACACGTCACCGTCCCCGTGGTACCGGTCCGGTTCAGAATCAGGGTAGACCTGCTTCCAGAGGACCAGGTCGTCCGGATTCAGAACGATCGGGGCGCCGACAGCGTCCGCGACCTGCCGCGCGGCGCCAATGTGGTCATTGTGCGCGTGGGTCAGCAGGACGGCCAGGACTTTCCGGCCGCGGACCTGGTGGATGATCGCCTCGGCGTCATGCGGGCAGTCGATGATCACGCACTCATCCTCGTTGCCCACGATCCAGACGTTGTTGTCCACGTCCCAGGTGCCGCCGTCGAGCGTAAAAGTGCCCGAGGTGACCAGGTTTTCGATGGTGACTGTCATGAGAGCTCCTTCAGAGTCTGTACTTCAACAACCGAGCGCAGAATCTTGCCCTCGTGCATCCTGGCAAAGGCTTCCTCCACCTGGTCGATGGTGATCCGTTCGGTGACGAAGGCATCCAGGTCAAGGTTGCCCTGCTTGTAGTGCGCCACGAGCATCGGGAAATCGCGGGAAGGCAGGCAGTCCCCGTACCAGGAGGACTTCAGCGACCCTCCCCGCCCAAAGACGTCCAGCAGCGGCAGTTCAAGCAACATGCCCGGCGTCGGGACACCCACCAGCACCACGCGGCCGGCGAGATCGCGGGCGTAAAACGCCTGCTTGTACGTTTCAGGACGTCCGACGGCGTCAATCACCACGTCCGCTCCGTTGCCTCCTGTAAGGAACCGGATGGCCTCGATGGGGTCTTCCTCGCCGGAATTCACCCCGTGGGTGGCTCCAAGGGACTTAGCCATTTCCACCTTGTTGGCGTCGATGTCCACCGCAATGATCGTGGTGGCACCTGCGAGCCTTGCGCCGGCGATCGCGGCGATGCCCACGCCGCCGCAGCCGATCACGGCTACGGATTCGCCGCGCTTGACCTCGCCCGTGTTAATGGCGGCACCGATGCCGGCCATCACACCGCAGCCGAGCAGCCCGACGGCGGCAGGATCGACGTCGTCGTCAATCTTTGTGCACTGCCCGGCAGCAACCAGCGTCTTTTCCGCGAAGGCGCCAATGCCCAGCGCGGGAGAGAGTTCCGTACCGTCCTCCAGCGTCATCTTCTGCGTGGCATTGTGCGTGTTGAAGCAGTACTGCGGCTGGCCCTTGGCACATGCCCTGCACTCACCGCAGACAGCACGCCAGTTCAGGATCACTCGGTCGCCGGGGGCCACCTCGGTGACGCCTGGACCGACGGCGCTGACCACACCGGTGGCCTCGTGGCCCAACAGGTAGGGGAACTCATCGCCGATGCCGCCTTGCTTGTAATGCAGGTCGGTGTGGCAGACCCCGCAGGTGAGAATGTCCACCAGGGCCTCCCCCGGCCCCGGATCCGGGACCAGGATAGTCTCCACCGAAACCGGGGCATTCTTCTCCCTGGCGATGACCGCTTTGACTTTGTGAACCATTACTTTGTGTTCCTTTTCTGGATCCGGGTGGATCCGGTGAGTCGGGGTCCCTTTATACGGCGATCAGTGACACGCGGTCCCGGTTACGTTCTGGCTCCCCGCTGCAGGTGAATGTCACGCTGCTGGCTTGATGCACTCTGGAACTACCAAGACTGCGAACCGTTTCGCCGAATACTTCGTCGGGGTCGAGGCGGCGGAGTTCTTCGGCGAGGCAGTCTTTGAGGCTGCGGCGTGGCAGGGAGATGCGTTGCGCGGGCTGGCCGGGCTGGGTGAGTTCCGCGACGGAGAGTCCGGGGCGGAAGAGCTGCACGTCGCCGGTGGGGCGGGTGAGTCTTACCCGGCGGATGCCGGTCCCGGCGGGGTCCGCGACGATCGTCACGGGCGCGTCCAGGGCCAGGGTCAGCCAGGCCGCGAGCAGGATCGTGGACGGGGAGTCGGACGCGCCTTCGACGGCCACGGCGGTGACGGGTGAGGAGTCCACCTGGTCCAGGACCGCCGCGAGCTGGATCCGCCAGTTCGTCAGCCGGGTCCAGGCGAGGTCGGTGTCCCCGGCCTTATAGGTGGCCCGGATGTTNTCCAGCGCCAGTTGAGGGTCTGTTTCGTTCGCGGAGTCNGTGATCCGGCGGTGCGCGATCCGGCCCACGGAGGTTTCGCAGGCGTTCGCCGGTGCCCCGTGCGGCCACCAGGCCACGATCGGGGCGTCAGGCAGCAGCAGGGCNGCGACGAGGGATTCACTTTCATGCGCGAGTTCGCCGTAGCCGCGGAGCACGATGACCTCCGAGGCGCCGGCGTCACCACCGACCCGGATCTGCGCGTCGAGCCGGTTGGGAGCCTCAGAGCCGGCGTCAGCGAGGACGATGATCCGGCAGGGGTGTTCACGGCTGGCCTCGTTCGCGGCCTCGATCGCTTCTTCCTCGAGCCCGGACCGGGTCACGACCACCAGGGTCAGGACCCGGCCCAGGGCGATCACACCGCCCTGCTCGCGCAAGGAGGTGATCTTCTTGGAAATCTTCGAGGTGGTGGTGTCCGGCAAATCTACAATCATGGCCTTCTCCAGGTTCGTCCGTCGCGGGCAAGGAGCTCGTCCGCCGAGGCAGGGCCCCAGGACCCCGGGGCGTAGGGCTCGGGCTGTTCAGTGAGCCCGGCCCAGTAGTCTTCAAAAGGATCCAGGATCTTCCAGGACAGCTCCACCTCCGCGTGCCGCGGGAACAACGGCGGCTCGCCCAGGAGCACATCGAGGATCAGCCGCTCATACGCTTCCGGAGACGATTCGGTGAAGGAATGCCCGTAGCCGAAGTCCATGGTCACGTCCCGGACTTCCATCTGCGTGCCCGGGACCTTGGACCCGAACCGGATCGTCGCACCCTCATCGGGCTGGACCCGGATCACCACGGCGTTCTGGCCGAAGTCATCCTCGCCATGGTCACGGAAGAGCAGGTTCGGGGCGCGTTTGAACACCACCGCGATCTCGGTCACCCGCCTCCCCAAACGCTTACCAGCCCGCAAATAGAACGGCACACCGGCCCAGCGGCGGGTATGGATATCCACCCGGATCGCNGCGAACGTCTCCGTCTTCGAATCCGCCGGGATACCCTCCTCCTCCAGATAACCCTGGACCTGTTCCCCGCCCTGCCAGCCACCGGCGAACTGCCCGCGCGCCGAATGCGTCGACAAATCCTCCGGGAGTTTCACCGCGGCAAGGACCTTTTCCTTCTCCGCCCGCAAATCGTCCGCGTTAAAGGAAATCGGCTCCTCCATCGCCGTCAACGCCAGCAACTGCAGCAGATGGTTCTGGATCACGTCCCGGGCCGCACCCACACCGTCGTAATACCCGGCCCGGCCGCCCGTGCCGATATCCTCAGCCATCGTGATCTGGACATGGTCCACATAATTCGCGTTCCACAACGGCTCAAACAACTGGTTCGCGAACCGCAACGCCAGAATGTTCTGGACCGTTTCCTTACCCAGGTAATGATCGATCCGGAACACCGCATCCGGCGGGAACACCGACTCCACAATCTCATTGAGCGCCCGGGCAGAGCCCAGATCATGCCCGAACGGCTTCTCGATCACCACCCGCCGCCACTTATCCCCCTCAGCCTGCGCAAGGCCGTGCTTGGACAGCTGCCGGCAGACCTGCTCAAACGCCTTCGGCGGAATCGAAAGGTAGAACGCGTGATTACCCCGCGTCCCGCGGACCTCATCAAGGGCCGCGACAGTCTCCCCCAACCGCTCAAACGAATCATCGTCGTCGAACTCACCCCGAACAAAACGGATACCCTCAGCGAGCTGGTTCCACACCGCCTCATCAAACGGCGTCCGCGAATACGCCTGCACCGACGCCTTCACCTCCGCAGCGAACTCCGCATCCGACCACGGACGCCGGCCGAAACCCACCAACGCGAAACTCGGCGGCAACAACCCCCGGTTCGCCAGGTCATACACAGCCGGCATGAGCTTCTTACGCGCAAGATCACCCGTCACCCCGAAGAGCACCAACGAGGACGGACCGGCAATCCGATTCAGGCGACGATCACGCGGATCCCGCAACGGGTTACGGCCAGTTCGTCCGGAACGCGTCGCGGAATTCCTGCCGTTTTCAGTTTCTGGCATGTTTGCTGTTGAGCCTTAGTTTTCGGTGACGGAAGCTGATCGGGTGGCAACTGCTGCGATGATCTCCTGCAGCTGTGCAACTCCGGCGGCGCGGTCGGTCAGGTGCAGTCGAAGGACGGGGCGGCCATGGCCGGCCAGGACCTGGGCATCGCCCGCGGCCTGGGCGGAAATCAGTTCCCCAAACGTGAACGGACGGTCCGGGATGGCCAGGTCCTCGGTGGGAGCGGCCGTGACCTGGAGAAAGACTCCGATGGCGGGTCCGCCCTTGTGGAACTGCCCGGTGGAGTGCAGGAACCGTGGGCCCCAGCCAAACGTGACGGGACGGCCGCTGACGCCGGCAAGCGGGTCGCGGATGTCTTCCAGCTCTGCGAAGGCCAGCCGGTCAAAGTAGGCATGGACGCTGAGGTAGCTGTCGTCGTCGAGCGTTCCCAGGAGGGCGCCGACGGCTTCCTCCGCGGTGGCTGCCCCACGGAGCCAGTCTCCGCCGCGGACCTCGATGGCGCCGTCCACGAAGGCGGCTGGGGTCGGTTCGGGCTGGGCGTCCAGCAGGCCGCGGGCGGCAACCTTGGCCGCCTCCACGTCCGGCTGGTCATACGGGTTAATGCCCAGGAGGCGTCCGGCCACCGCAGTGGCGAACTCCCACACCATCATCTGGGTGGCCAGGCCGCCCGCGATGGCTACCTCGTTGTCACCGAGTTCGACGTCGGCATCCGCGGCTACCAGCCGCACCACCAGCACGTCCGCGGCGCCGGAGGTGACCTCCGGCGACGTGGGTCCGGCAACCACCGGCAGGACGCCGGTGCCGAGCTTGCCGGTGGATTCGGCGATGAGCTGTTCGGCCCAGTCCGCGAAGCCCACAATGCCTGAGCCGTCCTCGGCGATGACAATCTTGTTGCGCAGCGGATTGGTTCCGCCCAGGGCCGCTCCGAGGGCCAGACCGATGTTCTCGGCGGCGTCCTCGTTCAGGATCTCAGCGGCTTCCTCAGCCTCATCCAGGAAAGCCTGGATATCCACACCGGCCAGGCCCGAGGGGACCAGCCCGAATGCGGTGAGGGCCGAGTAGCGGCCCCCCACGTTCGGATCGGCGTTGAAGACGGCGCGGTAGCCGGCCTCACGCGATGCCTTATCCAGCGGGGAACCGGGATCGGTGACGATGATGATCCGGCTCTTCGCATCGATGCCGGCTTCGGTGAAGGCGTGCTCGAAGATCCGGCGCTGGGAGTCGGTCTCCAGGGTTGAGCCGGACTTGGACGAAACCACAATCGCGGTTTCGGCCAGCCGGTCTGCGAGGGCAGCACGGACCTGGTCGGGGTCGGTGCTGTCCAGCACTGTCAGCTCGACGCCAGCGGTGCCGGCGATGACCTCGGGAGCCAGCGAAGATCCGCCCATGCCGCAAAGCACGATGCGGCTCACGCCGTCAGCGTTGAGGGCATCACGGAGTTCGAGGATGCCGGCCACAAGGGCCTGTGAGACGGTGGCCGCCTCCACCCAACCGAGGCGGACAGCGGACTCGGCTTCGGCGTCCGGACCCCACAGGGTATGGTCCTTGGCGAAGATCCGGGTGGCAATGCGGTCCGCGACGAGGGCGGGCAGGTGCTGCTCGAGTGCCTGCTGCGCGGCACCAGTGGCGTCGTAGCTCAGAGTGCTCATAGTGGGTCAGGAAGCCTTCCGTGCAGCGGCGAGGGCACCTTCGACGTCGCCCAGGAGTTCCTTCCAACTGGCCACGAACTTGTCCAGGCCTTCGGATTCGAGGAGCGCAACGACCTCGTTGTAGGAGATGCCCAGTGCGTCCAGCGCGTCGAGCGTGGCGTTGGACTCGGCATAGGCGCCGGTGATGGTGTCACCGGTGACGATGCCGTGGTCGAACGTGGCGTCCAGGGTCTTCTCCGGCATCGTGTTCACAACGCCGGGGGCAGCCAGTTCGGTCACGTACAGGGTGTCGGGGTAGGCCGGGTCCTTGACGCCGGTGGACGCCCACAGCGGACGCTGGGGGAGGGCGCCTGCTTCAGCCAGCAGTGCCCAGCGCTCGGTGGCGAAGAGCTGCTCGTAGACCTGGTAGGCCAGGCGGGCGTTGGCCACGCCGGCCTTGCCCTTGAGGGCCTTGGCCTCGTCGGTGCCGATGACGTCAAGGCGCTTGTCGATTTCGGAGTCCACGCGGGACACGAAGAACGACGCGACCGAGTGGATCTTGCACAGGTCGTGGCCGTTGTCCTTGGCCTGCTCCAGGCCGGACTGGAAGGCATTGATGACCGCGCGGTAGCGCTCGAGCGAGAAGATCAGGGTCACGTTGACGCTGATGCCCTCGGCCAGCGTCGCGGTGATCGCTTCGAGGCCTTCAAGGGTTGCCGGGATCTTGATGTGGACGTTGTCCTTGTTGACCTTCTTGTACAGGTGCTTGGCTTCGGCAATGGTGCCGGCCGTGTCCCAGGCCAGGCGCGGGTCAACTTCGATGGACACGCGGCCATCAACACCCTTGGTGGCTGCTGCCACCGGTGCGAACAGGTCGCAGGCGTCGGCGACGTCGGTGGTGGTGATTTCGAAGATCGTCTCCTCGACGCTGGCGCCGGCCACTGCCTGCGCCGCGATGATGGCGTCGTAGTCCGTGCCGGCCGTGATGGCGGCGTGGAAGATGGACGGGTTGGTGGTCACACCAACAACGTTCTTCTCTTCAATCAGCTTCTGCAGCGTGCCGGTCTCAAGGCGGCTGCGGGAAAGGTCATCGAGCCAGATGGATACTCCGGCGTCGGAGAGCTGCTGTGTAGGGGTAGTCATTTTTTGTATCTCCTAAAATCGGGTTCAGGCCTGCAGGCCAGCGAGGGAGTCCTTGGCAGCGGCGGCGACAGCCACCGCGGTGATGCCGAACTCCTGGAAAAGGCGCTTGTAGTCGGCGGAAGCGCCATAGTGCTCGAGCGAGATGGAACGTCCGGCGTCGCCGACGAATTCCCTCCAGCCCAGGGCCAGCCCGGCCTCGACGGAGACCCGGGCCTTGACGGCAGCGGGGAGCACGGACTCGCGGTAAGCGGCGTCCTGCTTGTTGAACCACTCCACGCACGGCATGGAGACAACGCGGGCAGCGATGCCTTCAGCCTGGAGGGCTTCGCGGGCCTGGACGGCCAGCTGGACCTCGGAGCCGGTGCCGATCAGGATCACGTCGGCGGGGACGGTGGCGCCGTCCTTGGAAGCCTCAGCCAGGACGTAGCCGCCCTTGGCCACACCGGAAACGGAACCGAACGTGTCGCCGTCGGCTTCGCTTTCACCACGGGCATAGGTGGGGATGTTCTGGCGGGTCAGGACGATGCCGGCAGGGTTCTCGTGGTTCTCCAGCATGGTCTTCCATGCCACCGCGACCTCGTTGGCATCGCCGGGGCGGACCACGTCCAGGCCCACGATGGCGCGCAGCGTGGCGAGCTGCTCCACCGGCTGGTGGGTGGGGCCGTCTTCGCCCAGGCCGATGGAGTCGTGCGTCCAGACGTACAGGGACGGAACACCCATCAGGGCGCCGAGCCGGATGGCGGGCCGCTGGTAGTCGCTGAAGATCAGGAACGTGCCGGAGAACGCGCGGGTCCGGCCGTGCAGGGCAATGCCGTTCACGATCGATGCCGCGGCGTGCTCACGGATACCGAAGTGCAGGACCCGGCCGTAGGGGTTGCCGGACCAGGTATCGGTCTGCTTGGAGGCGGGCACGAACGACGGCGAGCCTTCGATGGTGGTGTTGTTGGACTCGGCGAGGTCGGCGGAGCCGCCCCAGAGTTCCGGCATGACCGGTCCGAGTGCGTTCAGGACCTTGCCGGAAGCGGCGCGGGTGGAGACGTCCTTGCCGGCCGGGAAGACCGGAAGCGCGGCGTCCAGGCCGTCGGGCAGTTCGCGGGCCTCGATGCGCTGCAGGAGTGCAGAGCCTTCGGGGTTGGCGGCCTGCCAGGCGTTGAAGGTCTCTTCCCATTCCTTCTTGGCAGCGGCGCCGCGGTCCACGACGGAGCGTGCGTGGGCCAGGACTTCCTGGTCAACCTCGAAGGACTTGGCGGGATCGAAGCCCAGCACGGACTTCAGGCCTGCGACTTCCTCTGCACCCAGTGCGGAACCGTGGATCTTGCCGGTGTTCTGCTTCTTGGGTGCCGGGTAGCCGATGATGGTGCGCAGCGAGATGATGGACGGCTTGGACGTCTCGGCCTTTGCGTCCAGCAGTGCAGAGTACAGCTCCTGGACGTCTTCGACGTACTCGCCCGTCTCGGTCCAGTCCACGCGCTGGGTGTGCCAGCCGTACGCCTCGTAGCGCTTGAGGACATCCTCGGTAAAGGAGATGTCAGTGTCGTCCTCGATGGAGATATGGTTCTCGTCGTAGATCACCACGAGGTTGCCCAGTTCCTGGTGCCCGGC
>NZ_PZKO01000049.1:0-17241 GCF_014926485.1 Pseudarthrobacter sp. AB1 | reverse complement strand
TTCATGCCGGCCAGGACGGCCGAGGCGGCGTTGGTGCCGTGCGCCGAAGCCGGAATCAGGCAGACCGTGCGCTGGTCATCGCCCCGGGACAGGTGGTACCCGCGGATCGCCAGCAGGCCAGCAAGCTCACCCTGGGACCCGGCGTTCGGCTGCAGCGAGACCTGGTCATAGCCGGTGATTTCCGCGAGGTCAGACTCCAGCCCGCCGATCAGTTCGCGCCAGCCCACGGTCTGGGAATCCGGGGCGAACGGGTGGATCGAGGCGAACTCCGGCCAGGAAATGGCTTCCATCTCCGCCGTCGCGTTCAGCTTCATGGTGCACGAACCCAACGGGATCATGGTCCGGTCCAGGGCCAGGTCCCGGTCGCTCAGCCTGCGGATATAACGCAGCAGCTGGGTCTCGGAACGGTGCGTGTTGAACACCGGGTGCAGCAGGTACTCGGAGGTGCGGAGCACCGATTCGGGCAGGTCAAAACCCTTCGCGTCCACCACGGGACCGGCACCGAAGGCGACGGCGATCGCGGAGAGGACATCCGTCGTCGTGGTTTCATCAATGCTGACGCCGATGGTGTCCTCGTCGATGTGGCGCAGGTTGATGCCGCGTGCCTCGGCAGCGGCGATGACCTTGGCCGCCTTGCCCGGGACGCGCACGGTGACGGTGTCGAAGAAGGTCTCGGTAACCAATTCGCGGCCGGCGACCTTCAGCGTGGTGGCCAGGGTGCGGGCGTTGCGGTGGACCTGCTCGGCGATTGCTTTCAGGCCGTCGGGGCCGTGGTAAACGGCGTAGAAGGAGGAGACAATGGCCAGCAGTGCCTGCGCGGTACAGATGTTGGACGTGGCCTTCTCACGGCGGATGTGCTGCTCACGGGTCTGCAGCGCCAAACGGTACGCCGGGACACCGGCGTCGTCCTTGGACACCCCCACCAGGCGGCCGGGCATGGACCGCTCCAGGCCCTTCGCCACCGCCATATACGCCGCGTGCGGGCCGCCGAAGAACAACGGCACCCCGAAACGCTGGGTCGAACCGACAGCAATATCCGCACCCTGCTCCCCGGGAGGGGTGATCAGCGTCAACGCCAACAGGTCAGCGGCGACCGTGACCAGGGCGCCGCGCTCCTTCGCAGCGGCAATCACGGCGGCGTGGTTGAAGACCCGGCCGGACACACCCGGCTGCTGCAGCACGATGCCGTTGATGACACCGTCGGGCAGGCCCTTGGACAGGTCAGCGACCTCCACCTCAAACCCGAGCGCTTCGGCGCGGCCCTTCACGATGGCGATGGTCTGCGGCAGGCAATCCGCGTTCAGGACGGTCTTGCCGTCGCGGGCTTCTTTGTTCTTGTTCGCCCGGCGCATCATCAGCACTGCCTCAGCCACCGCGGTGGCTTCATCCAGCAGCGACGCGTTCGCGATGGGCAGCCCCACGAGGTCCTGGACCATGGTCTGAAAATTCAGGAGCGCCTCGAGCCGGCCCTGGGAAATCTCCGGCTGGTACGGGGTGTACGCGGTGTACCAGGCCGGGGCCTCGAGGATGTTCCGGCGGATCACCGCAGGCGTCACCGTGTCGTAATAACCCTGCCCGATCATCTGCACAGCAGTCTTATTCTTCGCAGCCAGCTTCCGCAGCTCAGCAAGGACCTCAACCTCACTCAGGGCGTCCTTGAGAGCCAGCGGCTTGGCCTGGCGGATGGAATCTGGGACAGCAACGTCCACAAGGCCGTCAACGCTGTCATAGCCAACGGCCTTGAGCATGGTGTCAACATCGGCCTGGCGGCGGGCGCCAATATGCCGATCGGCAAAGGTGGAGGGGGACGACTGGATGGTCATGAAGGAACTCCATAATTCAGGTGGCGCGCTGGGTACGCCACATTGATTCGGGTTCCTCCCCGCTCTGTATTGGACCTGAGAGTTTCCGCGCCTACCCGCTTTACAGGGTGACACTTGCACCGTCGGTGAGCCCGTTACCGGACTACTTTCCAGAGTTGCCTAACCGCGGCGGTACGTGGGCCTGAGAGATTCCCGGAGAGGATTTGCTCCTACGGCGCCTGCTGAACGTACCGGCAGGACTCTCCCGCCGCAGATCAAAAGCATGTGCCACTTCATCAGTGACACGTCTCACAGGATAGCCCGATTCCGGGCCGCTTGCAAGGCGGGGAGGATGGATGCCAGTGCCACCTGGATGGCCGCTTCGCCGGGGACGCTCACGCTGGCGTGGCGCTGCCAGAGGTGGAGGCCGGCAGTGGCGATGAGCCCAGAAGCGACAGCGGCGGCCGTCGAATGACGTTTGTGCCGGCCACAACCAACCGTAGCTGTGCGGCGTGTGGGTCACATGTGTCACGTCAGAGTTCGCACGGTCGTTTCGGGATCAGTCGTACCATCCGGGTGAGTCGCGCCTCCGGCTGAGGCGAGTACCGGGTAACCGGAGTCATGGCAGGTTCCGATAAGTCGAGTACTGGGTACTCGTTCTTTCGGTCGGCGTACGTTCGTAGACTCCGGCTACCGGACGCTGCGATCCGCGCCCCGGTCCGAACAAAATCTGAAGGGGCATTGAGCTCACATGAGAACAACTTCACTTAGAGTGGCCGGCGCGTCGGCGGCATTGGCAGGCCTTATGGCGGTGGCGGCTCCGGCAATGGCGTCCGTGATATTTGATCCGGCCACGGGGACGGGGTTTGTCGGCAAGGGTGATGTGCAGCTTGTCTTTTCCTGGAATAACAAGGTGCTCCAGGACAACGCATTTGCCGTGGACTTCCGCGTGAATTCTGTTAGCGAGACGACGTGGACCTGTACGAAGATCGTCGTGCAGGGCAACGATGAAACACGGGAGATTGTTCAACAGCGCAGCACCACCAGCACCGCCCAAGGACTCGTCACCACGGTTGCGCGTGAGAACTCCAAGGGTAAGGAGGGAGCCGTGACAGGCTTCTACCTCACTGGCTATGAAGGCGCGCCTGTCTTGGGCACGGACGGACCCGCGCCAGGTTCCTGCCCGGCTGACCCCAGCGGCTTCGTCTATGACGGAAACGCGGTGACGACCGAATCCGGCGGTGGCCTCCAGGTCACCCGCGACGGGACGAACTGGTACAGCATCGGATAGGTTCCGGCAGTGCGACGGGCAGGGCAGAGGCGGGACCATCGCTGCTGCCCGCCCGTCGTCGCCCGTTCAGGAACTTTGGGCGGCCGCGCGGCGGGAGTTCCTCACGTCCCTTGATCAAGTCTTTCGGATTTAGCGTGCAATCTGCGTCATATTCCCGCACGTCGGGCGATTACTTAAATATGGACCTGACGTCCATCAGCATTTTTCAGGGAATTCACATTGGAGGACTTCATGTCGTTCTTTACCGCATTGGTGACAAGCAAAATCGCGGCCGGGATTCTGGCCGGAGGAACCCTCGCCGCCGGGGGCGCGGCCACCGCAGCCTACACCGGGACACTTCCCGCGCCGCTCCAGCAGGCCAGTCATGAGGTCACGGGCGCCCCAGCACCGGCGGCCGCTTCCACGGCCGCTGAGCATACGCCCGCCGCAGCCCGGCACGGGAAAGCATCGAAGGCCGCCGCTGCGCCGGCGCCGCGGCCGGACGCAACACCTGTGGGCCCGGACGCTACCGGTCCGGCAGCCTTCGGACTGTGCACGGCGTTCACCAACGGCGGCCTGGACCCGGCCTCAACCGCCTTTGAGTCCTTGGCGACGGCAGCGAATGGCGGCGCGGGTATCGCAGCGTACTGCAAATCCGTGCCAGCGCCCGGCCAGGCGGCTGACCATCGGGAGGACAAACCGGCTAACTCGGGCACATCCCTATCACCGGGCAAGGGAACGCCGCCGGCGCAGGCTGACAAGGGACTGTCCCACAAGCCTGCCACGGCAGGGAAACCCTAAGCCAGGCCGAACGGGGATGTCTGGGAGGTGGGGGATGGATACGATCACTGACGACCTGGTGGCAGCGGGCCACGGGGACTGCGCATCGTTGTTCTCCACCGTATACCGGGCATTCTCACCGGCAGTCGCTGGCTATCTGCGGGCCGGCGGAGTGGACGATCCCGAGGGCGTCACCCACGATGTGTTCCTGGCCGTATACCCCAGATTGACGGCGGTCAGCGGCGGAGCGAAAGGCCTCCGGGTGCTGATCTTCTCCATCGCCCACGCCCGCCTCGTAGATCACCACCGCCGCCGCAGCAGAACACCCGTCCCGATGGAATACGATCCCGGCAGGGACGACCGTCTGAGCGCATCGGCCGAGGACACGGTCCTGGACGGCGACGCCGAAGCCAACGCCCTGGCGATGCTTGAGGGCCTCAGCGAGGATCATCGGGAAGTCCTCCGGCTGCGCATCATCGCTGAATTGTCCGTGAACGACGTCGCCTCCATCATGCAGAAGTCGCCAGGTGCCATAACGCAGCTCCAGCACCGGGCCCTGGCCAGCCTACGGAAGCTCCTCAAAGTTGAGACAAGGGTGGCCTCATGATTACCAGGCACACACTTCGCGACGAACAGGTCGTCGATGAACTACTCTTGGAAACCGGCAGCGAAGATGCCCCTGACCTGAGAGCCGCACTGCTGGACCTGCGCTGTTTTGTGGCCAGTCCCGCTGTGGTTCCTTCCGCTGAACTCGAAGCACTCATGGCCACCGGACCGGCCAGCCTGGACGCCCGCCGCCGGCGCAACCACCGCCGAACCTCCTTCACGGCGGTGGCCATTGCAGCGTCCATGGGAATTGGCACAGCGGCCGTGGCCGCGGCCGATCCCGGATTCCGCGAACATGCACAACAGGCCATCACCACCGTGATCGACGCGGTCACGCACGGCTACTCGGGAAAGCCAACACCCGCCCCCGGCCCCGGTGCTACGAAGACGCCCGCCCGCGTTCCCGATCTTCCAGCACCTGCGCAAGGCGACCCGGGGCGGTCCGGCACGAACCCCGCGTCATCGCCGGTGATCCCGCCAGCCAACGGAACGGCGAACGGGCCTGCACCCGCCGTCCCCCAGAAGCAAGGGAACCAGCCTGCACCCGCATCTCCGTCCTTCAAGGCCCACAGTTAGCCTGAACGTGGGCAGCAAGCTGCTGCCGGCGGCCAACCCGGCTCAGGACTGCGGGACCTCGTTCCTGAGGGAGCCGCCGCAGCGATCGAGACCGAGCAGGAGGTCGGCTCTTTGAAATCGTCCGCGGACATGGTGAAGGCGATCGAGCCGGCCGTCAGGTTCGACGAGCGGCCGCCCGCCGAGGGGCTGGACGTCGAGACGCCGTACGCCACAACATCCGGCTCAGCGCCGAGGAGTAGGCCGAGGCGTTCGACTCCCTACCCCGGCACTCCGCAGGCGTGGAACACGGAGCTGGTCGAAACCTTCAGCAGGGCATGGCGGTCATGGCCGTAGCCGAGCCGGTCAGTCGCTCTCATTAGAATGAACCGCGATCAGGCCACCAAGGACTACGTTGCAAAGCGAACGAGCCAAGGACGCACCAAGAAGGAAATTATTCGTAGCCTGAAGCGATACATCACCCGGCAGATCTACCGAACCCTCCAAGGATCTCAGCACGACCTCCTCCCCGGCACTTGAGGGGCCAGCTCCGAAAAGGCCCATCGTTTGCCCTGATTACGGAGGAGCCCGAATAGCCCTAGGGTCCGGGAGAGCTTATCGAAATTTTCCCACTGCTTACAGCTTCTTCAAGGCATGCTGCAACGCGGAGGGCGTCTTCCTCTGAAGCTCCTGCGATGAGTCGGAATCCCAGATGAGAGGTCGGCAGGTCCGCACTCTCCACTGCTATCTCCACACTGGGGTCGTCTTCGCAGGGTGTCCCGGTAGCAGGAGTTGCGAAAACAGGATATTCCGCCCCGACGCCCCAGCGGTCACCCGCAGAAATAGTACGCACGTAATCGCTTGGCTGTGGTCCAGCGCAGGCTGGAAGCAGAAACAGCAGTGACAGTATCAGAACCAGGCGTCGCACTTTTCCCCTTGGCGTGACTACATAAAAGTATGGGATCAGTCTATAAGTGAAAATTTCAGAGGGATCGGGGGGGTGGTTCCACGCGCGAAGGTTACGGAGAACGGCCCGTTTGCCAGGGCTTGACGAATATAGAAGCATCCACGGAACCACGTCGGAGCTGGGCTCGGTCCTGGACACCTGGCTCGCCGAGCACGACGAGGGACCGTCTGCGTCATCGGCACCCCTGACGCGGGACGCGACCGGGTCGGGTCGATGTCCCGCGTCAAGTGGCTGACCCGGAACTGGCCAAGGGGCTCCAGTTCGACCTGGTGGTCCTCGTGGATCCTGAGGGCTTCGGCCCGGGCATCGAGGGAGCGGTGGACCGCTCCCTCGCGATGACCCGGGCGACCCGGCAGCTCGTCACCCTCACACGCCCGGAAACATAACCGCCCACGCCGGCGCCGTCACCTGGCGGCGCTGCTTGGCGGCGTCGTCGCTCGCGGTGCCGGTGACGCCGAGGGTTTTCCCGTCCGCGATGTCCCGGCGGATCCGTTCCTTGGCGTCCTCGGCCGCAACGCTGGGTCTCGAAAAGCTTCGCGACCATCGCTTCGTACTGGCCCTGGCGCGCGGCCGCTGCCGCCGGGGTGGTGAGCCGGTGGCCGCCACGCCCGGACGCTGCGCATGGCCGAGGCGCTGCGTCGGCCGCCGCGCGACCCCCAATGCGAAATCTCCAGCGCCACTCCTATAATAGGTGCATAGGTATGCACATATTGTTTTGATTGAGGGATCCTCATGCTCCAAGTTCTGGCCATCCGCACCTTTCGAAAGCTCTTCACAGCCCAGATCGTTGCGTTGCTGGGGACCGGTTTGCTGACGGTGGCCCTCGGACTGCTGGCGTTCGATCTTGCCGGAGCGCAGGCCGGGGCCGTACTGGGGACAGCGTTGACCATAAAGATGCTGGCCTACGTCTTCGTCGCGCCCGTCATGGCGGCACTGGTGGAAAAACTGCCGAAAAAGGCCGTGCTGGTGGGCGCGGACCTGATCCGTGGCGGAATCGCCCTGATGCTGCCCGCTGTGGATCAGGCCTGGCAGATCTATGTGCTGGTCTTTGTGCTCCAGAGTGCTTCGGCGACGTTCACGCCCGCCTTCCAGTCCCTGATCCCGGCGGTGCTTCCCGACGAACGGCAGTACACGCGGGCACTGTCGCTCTCCCGCCTTGCGTATGACCTGGAATCCCTGGTCAGCCCGGCCCTGGCCGCCGCACTCCTGTCCGTCATGACGTTCCACGAACTTTTCCTCGGCACCGTGGCAGGCTTTATGTTCTCGGCGGCACTGGTAGTGACCACGCAGCTGCCCACGGCCACCGCCGTGAAGCAGGAAGGATCACTCTGGCACCGCACCACCCTCGGCGCAAGGATCTTCGCGAAGACGCCGGAACTGCGCGGCCTCCTCGCATTGAATCTGGCCGTGGCGGCCGCTACAGCCCTGGTGCTGGTCAACACCGTGGTCTATGCCCGGGACCTTTTCGCAGGATCCAACGCCGACGTCGCCATCGCCCTGGCCTGTTTCGGCGCCGGTTCGATGGCTGCAGCGCTCAGCACACCCAGGGCGCTGGACCGAATAGCGGACCGTTCACTGATGATGACCGGTGCTGCGCTTCTTGGTCTTGGCCTCGCCGGCACGTTTGTGCTGCTGGCCACCGCCGGGCCATGGCACATCCTGCTGGGGCTCTGGGTTGCCCTGGGGGCCGGGACCTCGATGATCAGCACCCCTTCGGCCCGTCTACTGCGCCGCTCTGCAACGGAAAGCACACGGACCCGTATCTTCACCGCCCAGTTCTCCCTTTCCCACGCGTGCTTCATCATCACGTACCCCGTAGCCGGCTGGATCGGCGCGTCCGCCGGCCAGCCCGCGGCCGCAGCAGTCCTGGCCCTGGTGGCTATGATCAGTACAGTAGCGGCCCTGAAATTCTGGCCGGCAGCCGCCAGGACCGGCGCAGAACCGGCCAGCAGGAAAGGGTGATCCGGTGGAAGAGGCCCAACGCATCAATACACCGAGCCTTCACCATCCCAGGCTTCCCGATGCCCGCCGGCTCGATGCCGCCACGGCGACGTTCCGGATGCTCTCCGATCCCACCCGCCTGCACCTGCTCTGGCTCCTGACACAGGAACCGGCCGATGTCACCACCCTGGTGGAACGAACCGGAGCCTCCCGGACCTCAGTCAGCCAGCACCTGGCCAAGCTCCGCTTCAGCGGCCTCGTCAGCACACAAAAGGTCAGCCGCAGGGTGGTCTACAGCATCGCGGACGGCCACCTGGCCCGGCTTGTCCTGGAAGGCCTGAACCACGCCGATCACGCCGTCACGGGGGAACCCGGCCACGGCTGACTGTCCTGGCGGTAAGGCAAGCGCGCGGCAGCCCGCTCCCCCGGAACTGTGGGCAGCGACACCTTGCAAAATATACCCCATGGGGGTATTCTCAGGGTGTTGCCAATGAAGAGGTTTGTCCAGGCCGTGTAAATTCCGGTCCTTACAGCCGTTCATCCCCAGCACCTCATCACACCTCTCTTGCAAAAGGACAGAACTGATATGAGTGCACCCCAGGTCCGGACCGAACTGCCCCTCGTTGCAGCTGAAACCGCAGGGTGCAGTTGCTGCTCCACCCCTTCAGCGAAGCAGCTGTCACCCCAGCCGGAAGGTACGGAGTACTCCGTCACCGGCCTGACGTGCGGTCACTGTGCCCAGACCGTTGAAAAGGCAGTCTCCGCGCTCGACGGCGTGACGTCGGCCGCCGTCGAACTCGTCGCCGGCGGGACCTCCCGCCTGAGAGTCTCCGGGCCCCAGACGGAAGCAGCCGTCCGGGACGCCGTCACCGCCGCCGGGTATAGCCTCACCAGCAGGTAGTCCAACTCCCACCCTGAGGACAGCTCTGCTGACGCCGTCAGGGAACACTCCTCTCAACAGGACGACAACAATGGAAAACCACCACGATCACCACGACGGAGAAGACCACTCCGCCCACCAGCTCCCAAAGCCCGTACCGGGCCATGCGACGGCGGTAGCGAGCCCGCCCGCAGATCACGCCGGCCACGCCGGCCAGCCGCATGGTGCTCACGACGACGACCACACGGTCCACAGCCACGGGCAGCACGCCGGGCACAGTACCGCCATGTTCAAGAACAGGTTCTGGCTCACCCTGGTCCTGTCCGTGCCCGTGGTGTACTTCAGCCCGATGGTCGGCCACCTCCTGGGCTACATGCCGCCCGTGTTCCCCGGCTCAACCTGGATCCCGGCCGTGCTGGGAACGGTGATTTTCTTCTACGGGGGCCAACCGTTCCTCAAGGGCGGCCTGCAGGAACTGAAGACCCGGAGCCCCGGGATGATGCTGCTGATCGCCATGGCCATCACTGTTGCGTTCGCAGCCTCCTGGGTCACTAGCCTTGGCCTGGGTGGATTCGATCTGGACTTCTGGTGGGAACTGGCGCTTCTGGTCGCGATCATGCTGCTGGGACACTGGATTGAAATGCGGGCCCTCGGTTCCGCGCAGGGCGCCCTGGACGCCCTCGCGGCCCTGCTCCCGGATGAAGCAGACCGCATCACCGACGCCGGCACGGAGACCGTACCCGTCTCCGAACTCCGTGAAGGCGACATCGTCCTGGTGCGGTCCGGCGCGCGGCTGCCTGCCGACGGAACCGTCGTCGACGGCCAGGCGGAAGTGGACGAATCCATGATCACCGGCGAGTCCAAGACCGTTCCCCGCGCCCCGGGTGACGCGGTGGTGGCCGGCACAGTCGCGACGGACAACACTATCCGGGTCAGGGTGACTGCCGTCGGCGAAAACACCGCCCTGGCCGGCATCCAGCGCCTGGTTGCCGAGGCGCAGGCATCCTCGTCCAAGGCACAGGCGCTGGCCGACCGTGCCGCGGCCTTCCTGTTCTACTTCGCCGCCGGCGCGGGTGTCATCACGTTCATCGTCTGGGCCCTGTTGGGCAGCGTCCCGGAGGCGGTCACCCGCACCGTCACCGTCCTGGTGATTGCCTGCCCCCACGCCCTCGGCCTGGCCATCCCGCTGGTCATCGCTATTTCCACTGAACAGGCCGCCCGGGCCGGGGTCCTCATTAAGAACCGGATGGCCCTCGAACGCATGCGGACCATCGACGTCGTCCTCTTTGACAAAACCGGCACTCTCACGAAGGGTGAGCCCGACCTGAAGGAAGTCGCCGCCGTAGCGGGCGGGGATAAAGACCGCCTGCTGGCGCTGGCCGCAGCTGTGGAATCCGACAGTGAACACCCCGTGGCGCGGGCGATCGTCCGTGCCGCGCGCCAGCGAAACCTGGCTGTTCCCGAAGCCACCGGCTTCTCGTCCCTCACCGGGCGGGGCGTCCGCGCCAGCGTGGACGGGCGCACTGTTCACGTCGGTGGACCGGCGCTCCTGCGCGAGCTCGGCGCCGTCGAGCCTGAAGAGCTGGCTCGCTCCACCCGGGCCTGGATGGACCGTGGCGCCGCCGTGCTGCACGTGATCGACGGGAACAGTGTCCTGGGCGCCGTCAGCCTCGAAGACGCCGTCCGCCCGGAATCCCGCCAGGCCGTGGCGGCTCTGCAGAACCGGGGCATCAAGGTGGCCATGATCACCGGCGACGCCCGGCAGGTGGCCCAGGCCGTGGCCGACGAGCTGCACATTGACGAAGTCTTCGCCGAAGTCCTTCCAGCGGACAAGGACAAGAAAGTCGCCGAACTCCAGGCCCGCGGGCTGAAGGTGGCAATGGTAGGCGACGGCGTCAACGATTCCCCGGCCCTGGCCAGGGCTGAAGTAGGCATCGCGATCGGCGCGGGCACGGACGTGGCGATGGAATCGGCCGGCGTGGTCCTGGCCGGCAATGACCCCCGCGCGGTGCTGTCCATGGTTGACCTGTCCCGCGCCAGTTACCGGAAGATGTGGCAGAACCTCATCTGGGCAACCAGCTATAACGTGGTGTCCGTTCCGCTGGCCGCGGGCGTGCTTGCCTTCGCAGGGGTGGTACTGTCCCCCGCGGCCGGCGCCGTGCTGATGTCCGTGTCCACGATCGTGGTGGCGTTGAACGCCCAGCTGCTGCGCCGCGTGAAACTCAACCCCGCCCAGGTGCGCTGAACGAGAGAAACCACCACAGTGCTGCCGCGCGGCCGGCCTGAGGTTGAACAAGCCCGGACCGTCCCGGCGCCGAACGTCCGGGAGCAGGAAGGGCCGGTCCGCACTCGGCGGACCGGCCCTTCGAAGACATCTTCATTGCCCTCTCCCGGCCCAGCAAGGCACTGGGGCTTCAGCCTTACTGGAGCAGAAGAGCAAAACGCGTGCTTAGCGCAGAACGCCGCAGGCCGCAGGGTCGGTAGCCTCGGCCGGGAGGTTCGGGTTAAGCTCGCTGGCACCTTCAGGATCGCTGAAATTGTAGGTTCCGTTGCCGTCGTAATCCAGCCCGTGGATCACCAGGACACCCTCGCCATCGCGGATGGAGTCCGCGATCTGCTTCGCGGTGCCAAGTCCGCCGGCTCCCGGGTAGCCGGTACCGGCCACGTCCGTGAACTCGATATTGTCCCGGCTGTAGTCATAGCTGCCACCATGCGAGACGGGGAACCGGGAAACGTCCAGGAAGCTGGCGGGGGTTGTATCGCCGGTGGTGTTCAGCGACACCACAACGGGGCCGTAGGCCGGAACACCCTCCAGTGTGTTAATGCGTCCGTCACCGTTGCTGTCCTGCGCCAGTGTGGGGCACTCGTTCAGGGCCTGGTTGCCGTAGTGGATGTGCTGGGCGTGCGGGGCGTCGGGGGTCAAGCCAGTAGCGTGAACCTCGATGTGCTGGATTTTCTGGTTGCGGACAACCGCGGTGGCGGTGCCCGAAGCGCCTGAGCCGTTGAGCTGCATGAGGGTGGCTGTCAGCGTCACGGTTTTCTCCGCCGCTTTGGCGTTCTGGGCCATGACTGGCCCGGCACCCAACGACACAGCAGCCAGCATTGCCACACCGGTACCACCCAATACCAATTTTGTATTCCGCTTCACGATTTACTCCTTGGTCAACGATCGCAGGGGAAGTCCCGCGGTCATGTGTGATTCGTAACACAGGGCGTTACGGATGGGTCACCGCTTGAAGCCACTGCGCACACCCTGCCCGCACATGTTAAGTTGAGAGCCACGACGGGCCGCACCGGCCCTCGCGCATCGGCTGGAAAAGAGAAGTTCCGTGGAATCCCCCGCATCTGCCCCCGCACCCGTGAGGATCCTGACGGTCTGTACCGGAAACATCTGCCGCTCCCCCGTGGCCGAACGGCTGCTGCAGGCCGGTCTGGACCAGGTGATGCCGGGCGGGTTTGAGGTCACCAGCGCAGGAACCCGTGCCATGGTGGGCGACCCCATGCAGCCGTTGTCCGGTGACATCGTGCGCACCTTTGGCGGAAACCCGGACGGTTTCGTCTCGCGGCAGCTGACCAGCAAGATCCTGCGCGGCGTGGACCTGGTGCTCACCATGACCTCCGGCCACCGCGGTGAAGTGCTCCAGCTGGACGCCTCCCTGCTCAAGCGCACCTTCACCATCCGCGAGTTCGCCCGGATGCTCGACGTCCTGGACGAGCGTGCGGACAGTGCCGCAATCGTTCCGGTAACTGCCGACGGCGGCACTCCCCTCAGTGCCAACACCGCCTTCTGGCGGGGGCTGCCCGCGCGGGCCGCGTCCGTCCGGCACCTGTCGCTGCCAGCGGATTCCTCGGAGAACGACATCATTGACCCCTACCGGCGCAGCCCCGAGGTCTACCGCCAGATGGAGGACGAGCTGGCCCCCGCCATCGTTTCCGTCCTGCGGCACGCCCGCCTAAACGTTCCCGCCTGAGCAAGCGCGCTTTCCACCGAACCCGGCGCGCCGCCGTCGTACATCACAGCACGGAAACGACACGCTCCGCGTTATAGCCGTAACCGGGCACGAGGGCGGACACTAAGTCATGGTAAGCACCCCAAGCGGTTCTGATCCGATCGGCCCGACCCCGTCCGGCCCCGAAGCTGCCGCGCCTGCCGCGCTGAAACGGCGGCGCGTGATCGCGGCGGTGCTGTCGCTCGTGCTGGTGGCCGTCGTCGTCGTGTCCGCCCTGGTATTCACCCGGCCAGCCGCGGATGTTGCGGCCCCGGCGCCCATCATCGCTGACTCCGCCACCCCCACTCCTTCAGAGACGCCGCCGCCGGCGCCGGCCCTTCCCCCGCCGCCCGAACCCATCGCGGAGCTCCCGGCAGCGCCCATGAACATCCTGGTGATCGGCAGCGACAGCCGCGCCAACGCCCGGGAGCAGGCGGCCATCACCCAGTCCACTGGCGAGTACCAGGACCAGCGGGCGGACTCCATGATGCTGGTCCACGTCCCCGCAGACCGGCGGAGCGTGCACGTGGTCTCCATAATGCGTGACCTCTACGTGAACATCCCGGGCTACGGCGCCTCCAAGATCAACGACAGTCTTTCGGTGGGCGGCACCCCGCTGGCGGCACAGACCGTGAGCCAACTGATGGGCACTCCCATAGACCACACTGTCATGCTGGACTTCAACGGGTTCAAGACGCTCACGGATGGGCTGGGCGGAATCGACGTGAACGTCACAGTGCCGTTCCAGTCCACGCACGAAACCCAGCACGTCTTCCCGGCGGGGGTGAACCACCTCGACGGCCAGGCGGCACTGGAGTTCGTCCGCGAGCGCTACGCGTTCCTCGACGGCGACTTCCAGCGGGTCCGGAACCAACAGACGTTCCTCCGCGCCATCCTCGCGCGGCTGACCAGTGACGGCGCCCTGCACGATGTGACCGCCGTGCGGGCCCTGGTGAATTTCGCCGGGAGCTACCTCACCGTGGACCAGGGCTTTGACCCCGTGGGCGTGGCCGTCCTGGCCTACGCGATGCGCGGCATCGACCCGAACAGCTTCGTCTCCATGACGCTGCCCACCGCCGGCACGGGCATAGCCGCCGGCGGAGCCTCGGTGGTGTTCCCTGACTACAACGGGATCGCCCAGATGTCCGCCGCCATGCGCGAAGGCCGGCTGCCCGAGTACGCCGGCGGATAGTACGCAGGCTTGCTGTACAGCGGGCGCTGAGCGCCTGGACTTGAGCGCGGCCCCAGGGGGCGTGCAGCGGAACGGCCCTGGCTATGCCGCTGCCGGGGCCGTTCCATTGGTGACTTAGCTCCGGGTGGGGTCCGGGCGCAACGGTGCTGGCCCCGGGTCCGGAACGGGCAGCGGGCCGGGAGGTTCCGGCGTCGGGATGGGGCTCGGCCTCTCCGGCCCCGGGTGGCCGGGATGGGTGGGCTCCGGATTGAAGGGGTCCGGGCCTGGTTCGGGCGGGAACGGCTCTGGTTCGTGCACTGGCGGGATGGTCATGGAACTTCCCCTCTCACTCTGGGCGCGTGCGCCTTTGCGTGATCAGGATACTCCCGCCCGCCATCAACGCTCTCTCACATCCTGCAGAAATTTCCCGAACGCTCTCTCACTCCGGCTGTGAGTGCGTTCTAGTCCGACCTGCTTCTAGGCCGGACGGCGCAGTCGGACCGGGCGGGAAACCGGCGCTTTCGCTGCTTCGCCGGCTTCCCGCATCAACGGGACGGCGAAGGTCACCACGAGGCGCGGGTCGGCGTCATCGTCCGTGGACCTGATGGTCAGGCTCCGGGTGCCGGGCGGCAGGGACGGAGTGAAAACCTGCAGGTTCCGGGTGCCCACACTGGCTGAATCCCGGAGCGTGTATGGGGTACCCCAATGATCCTCGATGGCAATCTCAGGGGCGGCTCTCCCAGCAGCGGATTCCACGTGGATGTTGACCACCAGGCACGTGCTCCAGACTTCGACGGAGAGTACCGTGAACTCAGCGCCGGGTGTCAGGTGCAGGCCGTACGTGGGCGGCAGGAGCATCTTCCGGAGGATGCCTTTCGGTATTAGGTTTCGCATCGTCGCCCCCAAAAATTACTGAGAATGCTTCCAATTACCCCGCGATAATGACGCATTGTCAAGGTCCTGGCCAGGGTCCTGCGGCAAGCCACACCAGCATGAGTTAACCCGCGCCACGCTCGGCGTTCATCCGGGGGAAACGGGCTGTGTATTCGCCCCCGGCAGGGTGGGGTCATGACTGATATCTCACGCCGCACCATCGTCAAAGGTTCCGTCCTCGCAGCAGCGCTGGCGGCCGCGCCCGCCGCCGCGAACGCCAGCAGCTTCCCGGCCGGCCGGACCGGGATCCCGCTGGTCCGGAACCGCCTTACCCTGCCCAGCGGCATCGCCACCGGTGACGTCACTTCCGATTCCGCCGTGGTCTGGTCCCGCTCCTCCGCCGCGGGCCGGATGACCGCCACCCTCCGCGCGGTGGGAGCCGGCGGCGAAATCCTGCGCGGCCGCGGAGCCTTCGAACGCACCCTCCGCGGTCCCCGGGCCACCCAGGCCTCCGACTTCACGGCCAAAATCCATGCCGGCAACCTGCCATCCAACACCCGCTTCGCGCTGGAGATCAGCTTCGAGGACGACGGCGGCGCGGCCGGCGAGACCGTCAAAGGAACCTTCCGCACGGCACCCGACGCCGGGACCTTCCATGGGGAGGGACGCACCGGCGGCGACACCACGCCGTCGTCCGCCCAAAGCTTTGTCTGGACCGGCGACACCGCCGGCCAAGGTTGGGGCATCAACGAGGAGATCGGCGGCATGCGCGGCTACCGGGCCATGCACAACACCCGGCCCGACTTCTTCATCCACTCCGGCGACACCGTCTACGCCGACGGCCCCATCGCCGAAACCGTGGTGGAGCGGGACGGGCAGGTGTGGCGCAACCTTGTCACGGAGGAGGTCTCCAAGGTGGCCGAAACGCTCACCGAGTTCCGCGGCCGGCACCGCTACAACTCCCTGGACGCCAACATGCGCGCCATGTTCGCCGACGTCCCCGTGATCGCCAACTGGGACGACCACGAAACCACCAACAACTGGTACCCGGGCGAAATCATCGACGACCCCCGCTACACCGTGCGCGACGTCAACACCCTCGCAGCGCGTGGCCGGCAGGCATGGCAGGAGAACATGCCCATCGCTGACAGTTCGGCCCTGTGGCGCCCGGGAACGTTCGACGACGGCGGGCACTACCAGCCGGCCCGCATCTACCGGAAGATCCCCCGCGGTCCGCAGCTGGACGTGTTTTGCCTGGACATGCGCACCTTCAAGTCGCCCAACACGGACGGCAAGGAGGCCCACGCCACCTCCATCCTTGGCCAGGAGCAGGTGGACTGGCTGATCCGCGAAGTTTCCAAGTCCAAGGCGACCTGGAAGGTGATCGCCGCGGACCTGCCCCTGGGCATCATCGTCCCGGACGGTGCCGTGAACCAGGAAAGCCTGGCCAACCGCGACCCCGGTGCGCCGCTGGGCCGCGAGCTCGAAATCGCCGGGGTGCTGAGCGCGTTCAAGCGGAACCGGGTGAAGAACGTGGTGTGGCTGACGGCCGACGTCCACTACTGCGCCGCCCACCATTACTCCCCCGAGCGCGCAGCCTTCACGGACTTCGACCCGTTTTGGGAGTTCGTGGCCGGCCCCATCGCAGCCGGATCCTTCGGGCCCAACCCGATGGACGGGACGTTCGGACCCGAGGTGGTATTCGCCAAGGCCGGACGGTTCCCTGGCGAATCACCGCGCGACGGCGAGAACCAGTTCTTCGGCCACGTCCAGCTGGGCGAGGATGACAGCTTCACCGCAAGCCTGCGGAACGCCAACGGCGCTGTAGTGTTTTCCAGAGTTCTCACCCCAGAACGGTGAGGGATGGCCCCCGGCGATGCCGGGGGCCACCGTATCGGGAGGGTCACCCGCAGACTGCCGATGCGCTATCTGGCGCTGTGGCGTGCCCAAACGGCTAATCGCCCTCTAGAGGCAGATGAAAAAGAGACGCGTCCGGATCCTCCCGGTAATGCTGTTCTAGCACCGGGCGGAGGACGGTTCAAGTGGTTCCGGCGAGTAACTTAGCTGCTTGTCCAAACGCTCTCTCACTTGATGCAGGTTTTCCAGCGACGCGAAAATTGTCAAGCTGTGTGGAGTCACTGGGCTAGTTTTTGGGGTGTTTTGGTCTCGGGCAGGTTGATCCCGACGTGTTGGGCGGGGGCCGGTGTGGTGGGTCGTTGGCGGAATCTTTCTGGGTGTCGTTCGTAGTAGTCCTGGTGGACTTGGTCTCGCTTGTCCCAGAGCTCTTTCCAAGAGCCGTTGTGGACTTGTGAGGGTGAGAACAGCGCGATGCCGGAGTGTTTGTGATCGGTGCTGTACCAGTGCACATAGTCGGTGAGGTACTCCCTCGCGGCCTCGAGATCGTCAAAGA
>NZ_PZKO01000076.1:0-17968 GCF_014926485.1 Pseudarthrobacter sp. AB1 | reverse complement strand
CTGGTGCAACAGCGCCGGCGTCGATACCGCGTTCATCGACCCGGGATCACCCTGGCAGAACGGCTTCATCGAATCCTTCAATGCCCAATTCAGAAGGGAACAACTCACCGGCGAAATCATGGACACCATGGCCGAAGCGAAGTATTTGGCCGACGAATGGAAAGCTATCTACAATCATGAACGGCCCCACGGATCCCTGGACGGCATGACGCCGAAAGACTACTGGGAAACGTGGACCGAAAAAACCACATTAGCTATCGCATAGACGCTGGACTGCTAACGGGGGCCCAACCAGACCCTGACGTCTCGCTCCTGCCGCCACGCCGACGACACCCCGAACCCTCAAACTCAGCTGGACCTAACCACGCTTAGAGACGAAGGGCCGTTAAATGAGAGTACCAACTTCGCCGGTTACAAGGACCCAGACCCTGAATGTTGCTGCATTGCTTGAGTACGTTGCCGCTTAGGCCGTAGGTTGCGAAACGGGGACCGGCTAGCGTCCTGCATAGATAGTTCCTCCTCGAAGCTGTCGATTGAACCTCCAACTCGAACCCAGCGCCCGACGAACTTTAGAGTTCTCCTAGCCGCTACAGGGGTAGGCGCCATAGCAGCCGAGGCAAAATATGCCACCTGACTACTCGACAGTCTCATCAAAGTTTGATCACTAACAAGGTCTAGTACATTAGGAGCCTGATACCTTGACCATGTCAGGCAATGATGATATTTCATGGCGGAAAGAACCTGATACCCAAGTCGGGGATCTTCATTGGAAAGGTTCCCGAGCCCAATACGGTCAATCCAATCCTCGAAACTTGCGAATTCAGACGCTATCAATCTGACTGGAGCGTCAGCGTTCATCATTGCAAGGAGAAGCCTTGCTGCCAGCGTCGGCTCTGCGTCAACCATATGCGCAGGATCCAGGTGGGCCCACGCAGTTCGGGCTGCGTGAAATAGTGGAGACTCCTGCATCACCCGTGTCCCTTCAAGGGCCCAAAGTTCCGTGATGATTTCCAACTGTAAAATGTGGAACTCCGTGAGCAGCTGTGCATCGTCCGAGTGGAGATCCAGTTCGTCAAAGATCTTTATCCAGTCGGCTACGCTCAACCAGTCAACCTTTGCAGCCAAAAGCTTGAGCATCACTAGGGCTGGTGGCAGTTCGAGCTCGGGTTCAGACGGCCATGCCTTTATCATCTGCAAAACGGACATTACGCGATTCCTGAACGCGGGACCGCTTGAAGTTGTGAAGGCCAGTGAGGCCATGAAAAGCCCACCGAAGTTCCCCTCGTCAAACTGACCAGGAGTGAAGTGATTGGAACCATCACTATCCCCAACGCGGAAATAAAGCCTGCTACCGAAACGGCCTAATCGATTCTCAAAAAAGCGGATAATTTCGGCAGATCTCAAGCCTTCCCAGTCAAGCGACAAAGAGCTACGTTGTGCTAGGTGCTCGTGCCACGGGCCATGGGTGCCGATGCTCTGCAAGTCACGTTCAAGGTGGGATTCAGTGAATTCGAAGCCTTGAAGAGCGGCATGTGAAGTAGATTGCTGCGAACTTGACGGAGCAAGCTCGTAGACAATGTGATCTGTGGAATCCACTTCTCTTTTTCGAAGCCTGAGTAGCTGGATGAGTCCGGAGTAAGCCCCTTCATCAAGTTGAGATTCCCACAGCAGACTCCACTTGCGCCACATGTCATGTGCCTCAGTGGATAAACCGCCGAAAAGACGAGTGATGTCGACTTCCGAATTGTCGGCGGCCAGGAGCAGCATCAAGTTGGCGGATAACGTTGCAATTTTCGCTTGTGCGGGGAGCGTGACGGGCTGGTAGTTTGGATACCTCGTCTTAGGGTCCTCTTTCCATAAATCGGTGAGCATCCATCGCACGACGTCGTATGTGCTAATACTATGGCTCTTTTGTTCAAAAAATTCACGGAGGAAAGGCACAATTTGCGTGCTCGCCGAAAATGCCTGCATGGAGAATAGCGCGGTGAAAAGGGCTGGATCGCTTCCTCGATTATTGGTCAAGAAACTCTGATTGCGATCAGGAGGAACGAGGGTGGATGTCAAAATCCCCGCGAGGCGAGCGACTAAGTATTCCCCGAAGGTAGCATGCATGAACTCGAAAGTTCTGCCAAGTCGGAGTGCTCTACCTTCCTCTCCATCCTGATTATGCTCAAGTGCCTCTGCTTTATGGATGAAGAAGAACTTCCCGAGAAGTAACTCGCCAGGGGAAAGGGTTTGCAGGAACCTTCCTTGATGCGCTGGTTGGATCCCAGATGCATACCCGAGTGCAACCAAATCAGCGTTGACATCACTCTCGGAGATAAACTGTTTAGCTCGATTGAACATGCCAAGCGCTACTAGTGACAGCTCGTTCAGGTGATTTTCTAGCTCGTTTTCCAAGGCGATGCTATCAAGGGCACTGGAGTTCTTAAGTACCTCGCGACGAATGAACTTCTTCAAAAGTCGCTCGTAAAGGACCGAGCGCCCGAATCCAGGCGCAGAGCGCAAAGCGTTATCTTCAGCGTCGTACAACGCGAGCATTAGCAAAAGAACTGGCTGACTGGCTAGATGACGGTAGGTGTTCAAGCGCTCCCATGTTAGAGGTTCTAGATGTTGTTCATCGAAATACCTCGCATTGGCCCGTGCCCATTCGCCAAGCCACGATTCTACGTGCTCTTGATCAAACTGCTCTAGCTTGACAATCGGGGTCCCGGTGCGTATTCGAGCACGTTCCACAACAGTTGTCCGACTGGTCACTATTACTGCAACGGGGCGACCCTGATCTGCCTCCGATAACTGGAAATCAGCTACTTTCTCCAAATAATCGGAGTGACTAACCCCAGTTGCCTGCAGTAATTCATCAAAGCCGTCCAAAATGATTACGGGTAAGAGTTGTTTAGCAGCTTCCACAAACTCGGGCCACGAAGTCTCTTCATGAATCGCCTCTCGTATCCCGTGAACTATCTGTCGATCGATGGATTCGTTGGCAGCCACATTTCGCAGTGGGACACGAACGGGTAGGAATCCAGAAGCGGGCAAGCGGGCGGCCAACACGCGCGCTAGCGTTGATTTTCCAGCGCCAGGATCTCCAATGATGAGCATTGGCAAGGTAGTGGCTGCGGCACTTACCAAGTGTCCGGTCAGATACCCTCCTAGGTCAGTGCGCGTCGGCGCTGCCGCCCACCAACCTTCGCTCGAAGGGCTGGCTCGCCGTGAGTACAGTGCAGTTCTAAATTTAGGGTCAATGTACCCTTGCTCAACTGTGGGTGAATTGATTCCTTCGATGTCTTCATCCTCGCTGTTGACCAAGTGACGTCGTAGTTCTGCGGCGTTCACATCTGAGAGGGACTGCAGCCAGCGCGAACCACTAGCGTGGGGGAGCGAGTTTGTTACAGTCGCAAGGAGATCCCGAACGGATGAAAGACTGCTGCCGATAGAACGCGCAGATTCATCGATCGTCCTTATATCAGCACCCAAGGAGGCGTTTAGCGCTTCCAGTTCTTGGCTTAGTGCCCAAAATGAGAATTCAGGTACATCCCCTGCCAGCTTGGCAAAGTAGGCCCGGTATTTACCGGCGGCCCTGTGAGGTACTAGCTCAAGAACCTTGTCCTCTAGGGTTGGTCGCTCATGGGCTGGAACGGACTCCCATGCCTGCAGTCCTCGAATAAATGCCAGGAAGCGCTGCGCCCAATCAGCATAACGAAGTGAAAGTTGGTTGACTGTCTCCTCAATGGACTGGTGCACTGAGGGGCACGCTACCGCAGGCTCTGCGAGTAGATCCCAATCGGATGGAAGATCATTTTTACCGTCCGCGCCATCTGTAGCTAATACCTTCAGGTCTTGTTCTGTAATCTCTAACTTCTGGTAAAGAAGCGTCCCTAGTTCCTCTTCGCAGGCTTCCAAAAAGGATATGACAACGAGGACTGCATTTGCGGCCTCACGCAGGTCTGTGCGCTCCGCGACCTTGCGACCGGCTAACCTCCCAGATAAACCCTCAAGCTGACTCTTGCCGAGTTTGACCAGTTCATTCTTTGGTCCTAGCAATGCGAGTGCTGCCGGACCGAAGAAAACGCTTGAGCCCACGACCGCCCCGCCCAGCGCCTTATCAACAAAGTCCGCTATGGCGCTGTCTTTTCCGGTCAGCAGTATCACAGCATCCCGGTAGGTGAATCCTTTGGAGATACCCATGCTAAAGACTCACATGTCTCTAGGGCTGAAGCAAACACCTCGGCCAGTTGAGCCGCGCAGACTATGTGCTGCTGGCAAGAAGGAATCGCGTCCGGAAAGGGCGGGCATCTCCCTCTGCCGCATGATCTAGAACCTATTCCGCGCCCGCCAGCACGGGGACTGCCGGGCTTTTGTTGCCTCGGGGTCATGGAGATGGACTCCAGATACCAAGGAACAGCGCTGACCCAAGCTGACGTCATGGGGGACTGCCCGGGCTTTTGTTGACTCGGGGTCTTAGGCCGCTGTGAGCGCGGTCCGGTTGATTGTTTCATATTCGATGGGCGTGAGTTTTCCCAGCCGTCTTTGCCGTCGCCGTCGGTGATAGGTCTTCTCGATCCAGGTCGTGATGGCCAGCCGGAGGTCCTGTCTGTTGAGCCAGCGTTGGCGGTCCAGGACGTTCTTCTGCAGCAGCGAGAAGAACGATTCCATCGCGGCGTTGTCCGCGCACGCACCGACCCTGCCCATCGACCCTGTGAGGCCGTTGTGGCGGAGCGTTTCAACGAAGCGGCGTGACCGGAATTGGGACCCGCCATCCGAGTGGACCACGGTTCCTTCCGGCCGGCGTGATCGCACCGCGTTCTCCAATGCTGCGACGGCAAGCGAGGACTTCATCCGGGCGTCCATCGAGTAGCCGACGATCCTTCCGGAATAAACGTCCTTCACCGCGCAGAGGTAGAGCTTGCCCTCCACAGTGGGGTGTTCAGTGATGTCAGTCAGCCACAGCTCGTTCGGCGCCGCGGCGGTGAAATCCCGCTCCACCAGGTCGTCGTGGACCGGTGGCCCCGGCTTCCGGTTCAGGCCGCGTTTCTTGGAAAACACCGACCAGATGCCGTGGTCTCTGCACAAGCGCTGGACCCTGTTCTCGCCCGCTGTGATGCCTTTCTCCGGGAATTCGTCGGCGATAAAGCGGTACCCGAATGCCGGATCATCTGCATGGATGTCGAGGGCGGCGTTGACCAGGTGCGCATCGACCCAGTCCCGCTCCGTCACCGGATTGGCCCTCCACCGGTAATAGCCTTGCTTGCTGAATCCCAACACCCTGCAGGTCACCGCCACGGGAACACCATCGGCGGCAAGATTCGTGACCAGCGGGTAGATCATTTTGGGTTAATATCCCTGGCAAGATAGGCAGCAGCCCGACGCAGAATCTCATTCTCCTGCTCTAACAGGCGGTTCCGCTTCTTCAGCTCCCGCACCTCGGCCGACTCCGGCGCTGCCGGTCCGGCCGCGGATTCCTTACGCTCGGCGATGGCGAGCCACCGTTTCAGCGTCGTGACCGAAAGCCCGAAATCCTTCGCGATCTGCGCCAACGGTGCCTCGCCCTTGCGGGCCACATCAATAACATCCTGGCGGAACTCCGCCCCATAAGGCGTGGGCATGGTCAACATCCTTCCACGAGCACAGGCTCGCTAGGTCAAGGAGTCAACAAAACCGGGGGCAGTCCCGACCTCTTCAGCGCTGCTTAGAGATGCCGGCGTCATTGTATCCGGATCCGTAGCGTGAAGAGTCCGGCTGGGGATATCGCAAATATGTCGCCAACGCGGTCCTGCCGTCGACTATTGTGTACTTCCACTCGAGTCATCGGTCAGCGCGAATGAGGGAGCAGATTGCAAATGAGAATTGACCCGGGAAGTATGCTTCGCTCTGATGAGCCTCATGCTGCTGATCTGTTCACAGATCGGGAGTCGGAATCGAAAGTCTTGAAGAACGCCCTTGCAGCCTATCGTCGCCGACTTGATGATAAGGATGCTGACATGGATGCTCGTCACAACGTCCTCGTCTATTACGGGGTAGGAGGCATAGGAAAATCCACTCTTTCAGAGCGATTGGAGGCCTGGGTAGAGGGCAAGCTTCCCCTCATGAACGGCTGGGGACGTAAACCCACCACAGTCGTGGACGCCGCCGTACGAATAGATTTGCGGGAACTGGGGGGACAATTTGATGCCGTCAGTGCAGTCATTGCCATTCGCCGTGAGCTGGGGACGCTCAAGAAACAATGGCCGGCATTCGACTTCGCTTTTGCCGCCTACTGGGAGGCGGCTCACCCGGGTGAACCCTTTCCGAGCCAGGGCAAAGCGGACAATGGTTTTGCTGAGGCGGTCGGCGAGACGGTGGAAAACGTGTTTGGCGACTTGGACGTTCTTGGCACCGTTGTTGGGGTCGGTTCTCGGTCTGCCCGAGCCGCAATTAGGGAGCTGAAGCGTAGAAAGATTCGTCGGGTAGCTTTCGAGTCTTTTGATGGTTACAGAGATCTACTAGAGCGGTGTTCGGACCTGCCCACGCCGACCGAACCCAGGCCCGACCTCGTAATCGATCTTGCGATGCTCTTGGCTATGGAGTTGTCGACGCACTGGACGACCGAAGCGCCGCTTGTTGTTGTTTTCTTAGACACGGTTGAACGCCTCGCCCAGGACCCCCGACGAATCGGAGAAAGGCGCCTAAACAAGCTCGTCTGGAGTATGCCTAACGTCCTCTTCGTCATGACAGGTCGAAATTTGATTGATTGGTATGACAGGGCGCGGTCCAACCTCTTCGCGGTCGGTCCATCAGTCTGGCCCGGGCTGCGACCGGGCTCCACCACTGACCCCCGCCAGCACCTCGTCGGAAAGCTATCAACCTCTGATACACGCAAGGTCATTGACCTAGGTCGCAAGAAATATGGGGTGTCCATTTCAGGCAAGGTGGTTGAAGAACTAGTCGTCGCGTCCGGCGGCCTTCCCCAATATCTTGATTTGGCTCTAGTTGTAGCCCTGAACGTGAAAGCGAATGGCAGTAGGGAAGTCACCGTGGCCGATGTTACAGGGTCACTGAATGATCTTGTGTTGCGAGTTCTGGAGGACGTCCCTGAGGACGAGCAGCGTGCTATCCGGGCGGCTTCAATGTTTCTGTTCTTTGATGTAGGTCTTATTGCTGCGGCTGCCAATGTCGACTATGGCACCGCCGAGCGAGCCGTCCGTAGACCCATGATCGACTTCAAGGAGGGGGCTTCTTATCCCTACCGAATGCACGATGAAATTCGGTCTGCTATCCGCTGGTCTGATCATCGAATAGCTGGAGGGTGGGCAGGCCAGGACTGGTACGAAGCTGGGACCAGAGCACTGCGGGAAGCGCGCCGTCGAGTTGAAGGCGCGGAAGGGGAGAGTAGCGGAGTAGGTGGCCTTGCCGCACTCGGTCTAGCGATCGGCATCGTCTGCGAGCAAGAGCTCAAGGTTGAAGCCTCAGCTTCTAACAATTACCGTGATTGGTTAACCGAAGCCATCGTGCACGGCCCGAGCGTCGCGGGGCTACGCACCTACGTGCCGGCCACTTCAAGAACTGCCTACGGTCAGAAAGTACTTGAATTCATCTCAGCCAAGAGTTACGACGTCCATGCAGACGAGCGGAGAGCTTTGCTGCGAAATATCTTCGATTCGGGTCATCCCCTTGCATTTCCTGCAGGGCGTCATCTTGCCTACCAGTTCAGGAATGAAAATCTGTGGGCGGACAGCATCAGTACATTTGAAGAACTTATAGAACTGTCACCAACCGAGCTCAACCGGTATCAGCGACTCCTGACCATCGCCAACGCTCGCCGTTTCATGGACGCATCCGCGGGCCTGGAAGACCTTTCGTCTCGACGGGAATCGCTCCAGGCAAACCTCGAATTGCTTCATGGGCGCCCTGAACTCTGGCTAAATCGCGTTAACTGTGTGCTCGAGCGGATTACTCGGGAGGGAAGGCAACGAGACGGACTCGAGCACGAGGGCGCTGCTCTCAGGTGGCGGACAATTCTGGTCGGAGATGTTGATCTTCCAGAGATCGCGAAGCTGATGAACAAAGCCGAGGGTGTCGGATACGAAACGGCCGTTAGGGAATGTCTTACTTCTACAGCACTCCTCGCCCCAGGGAGCCATGGTGAGGACCCCTTCGTAATGCAACGACTCGAGGAGCTCGATAAAAGGGCCAACGAAGGCCGAATCGGATTCCGCACCGCCACGGTCCGAGCCCTCAGAGGTTTCGTGTCTGAGGACATGCGGGTCCTCCACGAGGTCCGGAACGAGCTGGAGCAGCGACCCGAGCGCGGCATGACCTGGGTCCCTGTGGAGTGCCTACTCGATTCAGTAGGCCTTCCCGTCCGTTGTCCTGATACGCAGTGGATAGAACCGTACCAAGTAGTGCAAAATCGGTGGGCGGCACTATTTTCTGCATATCGAAGCCGTGTAGAGCAGCGGTAGCTTAGGCCAAGCGAGTCGGACTAAGCCCTCAGACGAGCGCCCTCGTCCTACTGGCTACTGACCATGACGGAGGTAGAACAGCCGACAGTGTTTATTGCCAACCTACTGATGGCAAAATGCCAAGGGTGTCCCTGGGTGACCCAGGATATTTAGCTACCGATGTCGCGCCACGGCCCATAAGGCCGCAAAAACATGCCAAAAACGTACGACGGACAGTAAGTCTAAACGAACATTTGAACGTCACCGACGATAGGAGAGCGACTAGGTTGTGTCTGTTATTTGCGGACTCGGTGGAATGTGGCTATCGCTGCGAGTAGTACGCCCCCGAGGAATGTGGTGGCGTACTTGTCATAGCGGGTTGCGATTCCGCGCCAGTGTTTGAGGCGGTTGAAGCCGCGTTCCACGGTGTTGCGTTCCTTGTAGATTGCCCGGTCGAAGGCCGGTGGCCGGGGTCATCACCCGCGCCCGCCGGACCCACCTGCTGCTGCCCGACGCCGCACCGGAGAAACCCCTCATCGCCGCACTGCTCGAAGTGATCAGCCGGATCGCCGCAGCCGCTAACCGCCCCGCACACCTGCTGCGGACCTGACACCGCAGCCCCCGTCAACCAACGAGCCGGAAAGAGCACGCCAACGGGATCAGTGGAAGCCCGCGCCCCGCCCCGCGACCCCGGGGCCCTTCAGCCACGCCCTAAATCCGATCCAGCCCGCCGGGACGACAAAAACCCGGACCCGGCGCCCCGACCGCCGTCCGATGAAAAATCCGGGCTAGTTTCTGAGGGGCGCTTCGCTCCGCCGTGAGGACGGAAAATCCGTGTCCAGGGCCGCGGGTCCAGGTCGACCGCGTCGACGGTCACCACGTGGGGTGCGATGACCGGTCAGATCCTGGACCTGAAGGAGCACCTGCTCAAGGAGCGGGTGAGTCTGGTGGTGATGGAAGCGACCAGTGATTACTGGCGTCCCTTCTATTACCTGCTCGAGGACGAGGGACTGAACGTCATCCTGGTTAACGCCCGTGATGCCAGGAACGTCCCGGGCCGCAAAACCGATGTCTCCGACGCTGCCTGGCTCGCGGATCTGGGCGCCCACGGGCTGGTCCGTGCCTCGTTCGTGCCCCCGCCGCCGATCCGTGAACTGCGCGACCTGACCCGGGCCAGGACCATCATCACCCGGGAACGGACCCGGGAGATCCAGAGGCTGGAGAAGCTCCTCGAGGACGCCTGCATCAAGCTCTCCTCGGTAGCTTCGGACATCACCGGGGTCTCGGGACGGCTGATGCTGCAGGCACTGATCGAGGGGCAAGAGGACCCGGCCGCTCTGGCAAACCTCGCCCAGCGCAGGATGCGGTCAAAGATCCCCGAGCTCACCGACGCGCTCACCGGCAGGTTCAGCAGCCACCACCGCTACATGGCGGAACTGTATCTGCACCGGATCGACGCCCACACCGCAGATATCGAGGACCTGAGCGCCAGGATCGAGGAGGCGATGGCGCCCTTTCGTTTCGCCCGGGAGCTCCTGATCAGCATCCCGGGATTCAGCACTACCGTCGCGGAGATCTTCATCGCCGAAACCGGCGCCGACATGACCGTGTTCCCCACCGCCGGACACCTGGCCTCCTGGGCCGGAACCTCCCCGGGATCCAACGAATCCGCCGGACGGGTCAAATCCACCAAGACACGCCCCGGCAACCGATACCTCAAAGGAGCCCTCGGAATCGCAGCGCTCTCGGCAGCACGCTCGAAGAACACCTACTTCTCCGCGAAATACTCCCGCCTCGCCGCCCGGCGCGGACCGATGAAGGCCCTCGTCGCGGTCGAACACGCCATGCTCACCGCTGCCTGGCACATGCTCACTACCGGGGAACTCTACAAAGACCCCGGCGCCGACTACTTCACCCGGCAGGCACCAGCCAAAACCAAGACTCGCGCCATCAGACAGCTCGAATCCCTGGGCTACCAAGTGACCCTCGCGCCCCTGCAACCCACCGGATAATCCTGCCTCAAAACGCCGACCGCCAGATCATTGAGTAAACGGGACAACGTCACCGCAATTTTCATGTCAGGACGTCACCGGGGCTTACACACGCTGAAGTCTTCAAGCTGAACCGGTCGTTGGAGGCCGATTATCTGTCAGTGATTGCTCAGCGTCTTCGACCTCCCCTGTGGCCACGGCCTTCCTGCCATCCGGGCAGGAGCTCGTTCAGCTTGCTCTCCTTGGCAAGGTCCAGCCTGCCTGCACGGTAATCAATCCTTTGCACGTGCAGCCACACCCCTACTGCACGTTCGTGGGCGTCCTCGGTCTTCTGGTGCCGCGGCCAGTCGCTGCCAGCGGCCCTGCATTCCTGAAGCTCCTCCAGCCGCCGCTGCCAGCGGGCCTCGTCATCCGCCTTGCGAGTCGAGGGCCTGTCCCAGCCGGGGATGGCCACCAGGGCATCCGCGTAGGCGGGGGAGAGGGTTCCCTCGACTGCCTCCCGGCGCCGGCGTGCCAGCCATACACCCAGGGCCCGTTCCCTGGCGGACTTCCCGTGGCTGACGGGCAACCGGCCCGTTGACTGATGGAAGGCTAGGACGTCGGCCAGGTTCCTCAGCCCTGCCTTGGGGGTCCGCCTAGTTGGGGTTGCCAGGGCTGCCTGGTGCTCAGCCGGGAGGCCTGGGTCTGCCCTCTTGGCAGCCTGGAGGTGGTAGCGGACCGTGCTGGCGGGCGTGCCCTCCAGCACGGCAATCCTGGCCGCCGAGATGCCCGCCGGTACATGTCCACCCATTCGGCGCGTGGTGCCGGCTGCCACGCGGGCCTCATGGGAGCCGGGGGTCGCCTGCGGGAGGGGCGGCACGGCGCAGCTCGGCGATGCGCAGCCGCAGGAACGTGATGACCAGGATGAGGACGTAGATGGCCAGGCCTGTCAGCACGGCCATCAGGACGATGTAGAGCACGGCCAGGATGCCGGCGGCTGGTGCGACGTTCACGAAATACCCCCAGTAGTTGTGTCCTGACGAGCCTACGCGAGCTCTTAGTACTCATGCGGCAGGCTGTATCGAGTACAGGTGCGCCGGGACCTCCAATCCCTGGACCAGCAAGGCGGCGAACTGTCACGCATCTACTGCTGAGTCCGGTAATTGCCAGCCCGGCGGGGATTCCCAGTGCCCGCAGCGGAAGGAAAGCCCGATGCGCCCGGGCCCCAGGCGAACAGAGCGGCGCTGCGAGAGATCATCGGGTACTGGCTGGATTATTTAGATGTCGGCCGCCCGGCCTCCTTGCCGAGGTCCTCGTGCTCTTCCATGAAGGCATGACGAATTACCAAGCCGTCATCGGGATCGATGCCGCCTGAGCAGGATCGGCCTGAGCGTCAGGGCCGTCGGCGGATCACGAAACGTCGGTAACGCCTAGCTGCGCCGCAACGTGAGCGGCAAATACGGGGTCGTCGTGGATGCGTGCGACGACATCGTCAGCGATCTTGTTCACGTCCAGCGGTCCGGCGTACTCAGGGCTCTGTACTGACGAGTGGGAATCGCCCCAGGCGGTGTAGGCGCTCTTGCCATCGTCGCCGTAAGCGGTGAGGACGTGGTCGAAAACGAGTTGCACCTTCGAGGTGAAGATGTTGGGTGTGTAGGGCGTCTCGGGCAGCCCTTGGTCCAGGATCTGGCGAATTGTGCTGTCGACGTCGTTCATCACGTCGACCTTGCGACGCCAGTCTTGGACGAGCTTGTCGTGGAGATGTTCCAAGAGCTTCTTGGCGCTGGCCTTCACGGTGTCACGCTCGTCGTCGGTCAGCACGGGATCGGGCTGGGTTAGCAGATCGAAGATTGCGAGCTCCTCCTCGGTCATGCCTTCTCGTGCCGACCTCTCCTCCTCCTCGGTTAGGGTCTGTGACAGTTCGATCAGGCGTCGGAGGTACTCGTCGATGTTCACGCTTCCGGCGTTGTACTCCGAGATCAGCTGTTCGATGCGCTCGACGAGTTCGTACCGGGTAGGGTTGCGGGTCGCTGCTCGGATGGCCTGCTGGCGGAGTAGTTGGGCCAGCCGGTCCGTCTCGGCTCGCTGGCGACCTGCGAATTTGGCTGCCAATCCCTCAAAGTCGATCAAGGACAGGTCGATCAAGGGGTCGGGCTTGGTCCCCTCGGTGGCCGCCCGGATGACGTACTCCTCGGCACCGACCGATCGGTCGAGCAAGGCGTCGACCGCATCGGCGACGAGTCCGAGGTCGGCCCCGGGCGGTCGCGTGACATCTGCGATGCGTTCGGCGAGGACCCGGATCGCGGCGACGTTGCGCTGTTGGGCGGCTGCCTTGGGATCCGGAAGGAGGCCCTTGAAGAGCTTGCGTACCTGGCGGGCCTTCTGCTGGAAGTCAGTCCGGGTTTCTTCGTCCACCAGTAGCGCCTCGACTGCGGCGTCGCGCTGGGCGATGTGATCGAACCCTTCCGCGTCACGCATCGCGGCAAGATCCACTCCTAAGCCGGAGCAGAACTGGAACAACTCGGCCACTGCGGCATCCAGCTCGCCCGAGAGCGAGTCGATGATCTCGATGGGCGGCTTGCCGCTCTCTGCGGCTCCGTAGATAGCGAGGGCCTTCTCGAGATTCCGGAAGACGCCGACGTAGTCGACGATCAGGCCGTTGTCCTTCTCGGGGAAGACGCGGTTGGCGCGGGCTATGGTCTGCATCAGCGTGTGGTTCTTCATGGGCCGGTCGAGATAGACGGTCGAGACGCTGGGCGCGTCGAAGCCGGTCATCCACATCGCACAGACGAACACCAGGCGCAGCGGGTCCGCCGAGTCCTTGAACTTCTCGGCAAGATCCTCACGATTCACTCGCTCGCGGTGTGGCCGGATGTCGAGTCCGAGGTCGTCGAGCATCTTGAGTTCGTTCTGACTCTGCGACACCACCACCGCCATGTCAGTGGTTTCCATCAGTTCGACCCGCGATGCGAGCCAGGGTCGCTCCAACTCAGGGAGCGCATCATGCTCAGCCCGTAGCTCGTCCAGATGTTCAGCCCAGGCTTCCTTGACGAAGTTGTACATCCGCACTGCCGCGGCTTTGTCGAGCCCGACGTACATCGCCTTGCCGGTAAAGCCGCGGCCCACGAAGTGAGTCACGAGATCCTTGGCGATGGTCTTCAGACGCTCGGGACGCGTCAGGAGCGTGTACTGCGTACCAAAGGCGCGAGCCAACTGGCCCTCGGCGTCCTCGTCAAGCTCGGCTTCTTCAAGGAGCGCGTCAAGTTCATTTGAGAAGTCCTCGTTGACAAGCTGGAGCTCGGGGATGCGGTTCTCGTAGTAGAGCGGGACAGTCGCACCGTCCTCCATGGCATCGCGGAAATTGTAGATGCTGACGTAGTCACCGAACTGCTCGCGAGTCGCCTGCTCCTCGCCGGCGATCAGCGGGGTGCCGGTGAAGCCCATCATCGAGGCGTTAGGCAATGCCGTGCGCATGTTGAGGGCCAGCGTGTCGTACTGGCTTCGGTGCGCCTCATCGGTAATGACGATGACATCGGAACGGTTTGAGAGGACCGGCATCTGCCGCTCCCCCAGGCCCTTGGACGGCTGGAACTTGTGAATCAGGGTGAACACGTACCGGTGATCTGCGGCCAGCAGTTCGCGCAGGTGCGCCACGGACTCCGCATGCACCCGCGCCTCGGGCGAGATCGCCCCGGCGTCGGCAAACTCTCCATGCAGCTGGGTGTCGAGTTCGGTGCGGTCCGTAACCATAACGAACGTCCACTTGCCCGGCACCTGGCGCAGCACTTTTTGCGTGAACCACAACATCGACAGTGACTTGCCCGAGCCCTGGGTGTGCCAGAAGACACCGAGGCGTTTGTCCTGCTCCGTGCGCGCCTGGTGAAGGTTCTCAATGGCTGCATTAACCCCGAGGTACTGGTGCGAACGCGCCAAGACCTTGATCAGTCCACCGGGGCGCTCCATATAAGCGACGAAGTTCTCGACCAGGTCGAGCAGCACTGCTGGGTCACAGGTGCCCCGCAGGGCGGTCTCCAAGGCGATCGCGCCGCGGGCCCCGAGGGCGTCTATGACCATCCAATCGCTGAAAAACTCCCACGGCGAGTACGTCGACCCAACCTTGGCGACGCTGCCGTTGGACAACAGCACGAAACAGTTCGGGATGAAGAGTTGCGGGATGGTGTCGCGATAGTCGGTCAGGTTGTCGTCGTATGCGGACTTAACCGGCTCGTTGGGCTCCTTAAACTCCATCAGCACCAACGGGACGCCGTTGACGAACAACGCAAGATCAAGGCGGCGGCTGTGGAGGTTGCCCTTTACCCACAGCTGCCGCACAGCCAAGAGGTCGTTTTTCAAGGGGTTCCGCAGATCGAGGTAGCGAAGCGTCTTGATCTGCTTGTCACCATTGTCGTCGGTCCACTCGGCTTGGTAGCCGTTTCGCAGCAGTTTGTGGACCTCACGGTTGGCACGCACCCGGTCCATGGCCGAGCGGTCCTTGGTCAGCACCTCGATGGCCTCGTTGATCGACGTGTCGGGCACGTCTTCTGAGTTGAGCTTCCGCATCGCGAACCGAAGCCTGTGAATGAGTACGACATCGTGCTGAGAATCACGCCCAAGGGTTCCCTGGGCTCCGAGGACCTCATGGAAGGCATCCACAGGAGTCCAGCGAAACCGCTCCAGCAACTCGAGGCTCGGCTTTTCGACATAGAAGTACTCCGGACCCGTGGGAGTCATCACGCCACCTGTTCCAGGATCAACGCATCCAGATTGAGCTTTGACACGTCGATCTGCCCCGTCACCAGCTTCGGCAACAGGACGTCACGTAAGGCCTCAAGGCGCACCGCCCCATCCAGCAAGACTGCAGCCTGGGAGAAGAGTGGTTCCATCGTGGTTTCGAACGTATCTGCAAGTCTTTGCGGGGGCACCGCGATCAGGTAAGTGTCAAAGCACTCGTTGCGCACACGCTGGCGACCGCTGGCTCCACTCATACTCGCGATGGCATGCCCTCGGAAGGCGTCTTCTCGCGCCAGACAATACGTAAAAGCAGACCCGACGAGCTGACCTCGGAGCACGATGAACTCGGTCGATCCGAGTCCGACTTCGCCGTCAGCTAGAGATTGCACAAGACCGGTCTTGCCGTTCTGCAAGCAAGGCGTGATTCGAGCGAACAGAGTGTCACCTCGCTCGAACTTGGCACCGGAACCCCCTGAGCGAACTTGGCTCGGACGACACCCCATACTTCTTTCATCGAGGTCGCCCATCGCGATGAATGGGTGCTCGGCCTTATCCAGCTTGATGCGAGGGTTGACCCTGATCGCTGTCGAGGTGGGAGCAATTTGCCACCCCTCAGGAATCAGGCCGAGGGCGGAGTCGACCATGGGCACGTCGCCATGGCCGGGGTAACGGAACTTCACGAACCACTCGCGGTAGATGGCCCGGGCCATCTCCTCCAACACCTCGATCCGCCGTCGGTTGTTCTCGATCAGGTCGTCGAAGGCTTGGAGCACGTCAGCGATCTGTCCCTGCGTCCGCACCGCCGGCACCCGGACGGGCACTGTGTGTAGGTGGTTGCGGTTTAGACCAGGAACGGCCGCCGCACCGTCGTACTGCGCCAGATTCATCGATCGCAGCAGGGCAGCAACGAATCGGGGTTCATTCCCCTTGAAGTCACGGACGTACAGAGCGGTGTTCAGCGGCCAGAAGTCCTCCGCTATGTAGAAGACCTGACCGAGCGTGCCATATCGGCCGGTCACGACGCCGGGGGGAGATACCTTCGCCTCGTCATGCCATCCAGTGGGCCCGGACGAGGAGACGACGGGAATCCGACCATCCCTACGCGAGCCGTTGGGCAGGTCGTAGCCACGCTTCAGCTCGCACACATCCCCCAGCGGGACAACGGACCATTCGCTCATGCCTCGAGGATCCCTTGAACAGCCGCATCGACCTTCGCACGCTGGGCCTCAGCCTGGTCGCTCAGCATCGTGAATTCCTCGTACAACGCTTCGAGATCGCCCATGAAGTCGACGTCGTTCTCGTCGACCGCTGCGGTACCGGTGTACCGCCCGGGGTTGAGGCTCCAGCCCCGGGCTTCGATCTCGGCGCGAGTTGCGACCTTGCACAAACCGGCCACGTCGATGTACTTCCCGTCGGGAAAGTTCTCCTTGAGCAGAGTGTCGCTGTCGTCATTGGACTCGACTTCCTCGCCGCGGTAGAGCCGCACGATGTTGGCGAGGAACTCGATCTGGTGGGGCTTGAAGTCGCGGTGGGTACGGTCGATCTGGTTGTAGGTGTGCCGGGCGTCGAGGAACAGCACGGTGTCTTCGCGTGGCGTACCGACTTTGGCCTTGTCGAGGAACCAAAGCGTCACCGGCAGTGTGACGGTGTAGAAGAAGTTGGAGCTGATGGCGACCATGACGTCAACAGTGCCGGACTCGACCAGTTGCTTGCGGATCTCCTTCTCGGAGTGGCCAGCGTCGCCGGCAGAGTTCGCCATGACGAAGCCGGCGCGGCCTGTCGGGGTGAGCGCCGCGTAGAACTGCTGGATCCAGAGGAAGTTGCCGTTGTCGGCCTTCGGTACGCCGAACGGGAATCGCTTGTCGCCGGCGAGCTGTTCTTTCTTGATCTTGTCGACGTTGAACGGCGGGTTGGCCATCACGTAGTCGAAGGCGCCGACCGAGCCATGCGGGTCCTCGTAGTAGCTGTTGGCTTGGCGGATGTCGCCCGAGAGCCCGTGGAGCGCAAGGTTCATCTTGGCCAACGGAACAGTGTCCTCGGTCTTTTCCGCTCCGAAGACCGAAAGCTTGCGGCTGGCCGATTCGTGGTGCCGCTCAACGAACTTCGCGCACTGGACGAACATGCCGCCCGACCCGCAGGCCGGGTCGAAGACCCGACCTTGGAACGGTTCCAGGATCTCGACAATGAGGCGCACTATGGAGTAGGGCGTGAAATACTCTCCACCGCCCTTGCCTTCTTGCGCTGCGAAGTTGGAGAGGAAGTCCTCGTAGATGAAGCCGAAAGCGTCGCCTTCAAGCTGGGTAGGCAGCGGTGCAAAGAGCCTCAACAGTTCGATCAGGGTCGACCGTTCCAGCTTCTGGTAACCGCGGGGCAGGATGTCCTTGAGTTCGGGGTTGTCCTTCTCGATGGCCTTGATCGCCTCGTCGGTGGCCTTGCCGACGTCATCGCCTTCGGGCAGGTCAACAAGACTCGACAGCCGTGCCTTGCCTGGGACATAGAGCACGGACTTCGCCTTGTAGTCCGCGATCGTTGCAGGGTTCCGAGCGCTAGCCCGGATTTTTCATGATGCTCGGGTTGGCCGTCGGGTTCCGGTTTGATTCTGGTTCGGGCTGATTTTCTGGTTTTGGGTGTGCTGGCAGGGCCTGGTGTCGCTGGTTGGGCGTCGGGTTCCACGTCTCCGATGGGTCGTGCTGGTGGTTGAAGGGCTGGCCGAGTGGTTCTCAGGCCAGAAGCCGGTCCTGTTGTCGGAGGCTGTTTTTCAGCTCGGTTATAGCGGCCAGGAGCGTGGTGATCGTTTCGGTTTCCGGTGCTTTGTCAGGGATCAGCAGCCGTGTCCGCCGGGCGGGC
>NZ_PZKO01000050.1:0-19379 GCF_014926485.1 Pseudarthrobacter sp. AB1 | reverse complement strand
TGCCCGGCGGACACGGCTGCTGATCCCTGACAAAGCACCGGAAACCGAAACGATCACCACGCTCCTGGCCGCTATAACCGAGCTGAAAAACAGCCTCCGACAACAGGACCGGCTTCTGGCCTGAGAACCACTCGGCCAGCCCTTCAACCACCAGCACGACCCATCGGAGACGTGGAACCCGACGCCCAACCAGCGACACCAGGCCCTGCCAGCACACCCAAAACCAGAAAATCAGCCCGAACCAGAATCAAACCGGAACCCGACGGCCAACCCGAGCATCATGAAAAATCCGGGCTAGTTTCGGAATGTCCGAAGTCGTCTGCACTCTTTAACGTAACGGTCGGGCTGGACTGCTCGTTGGTGCGGCGACGCTGCTACGCGGGCGTCGTGTCATGGTTGGCAGATTGGCGACGTAATTGCTTCTGCTAGGTGTCGCGCGATTTGGTCTGTTTGTTCGACGGTGAGCTCTGGCACTTCTCCAAAGTTTGTACCGCCGCCCGGAAGTGTGCCGGCCACATGGAAATGGAGGTGCGCGATGGCTTGGTGCGCAGCGGTTCCGTTGTTCTGCCAAACAGCAATTCCTGGTCGTTCGTACGCTTTATCGATCGCTGCGGCAGCTGCAGCAACGGTGTCAATAAGAGCGTGGCGCTCCTCGCCTGTTGCTTCTAGCAGTGTTGGAAAATGGCGGGTGGGAATGACGAGGAGATGGCCTACGCCTCGTTGATCCCGTGTTACAAGGACCGCGATCAGGTTAGTGCGGCAGAGAATGGTAAAGGCCCTCTTGCCACTGAGATAGTCGCAGAAAGCACAGGGCTCGTCGTTGGGAAGCTCTAGGCTACTTTCGGTCATGAGACCACCAATGAGGTCAGGAATACATGGAATTCTGGCAGACTGCTTTTACTTTGCTGATCCGGGTGGATGGCTGACGCCACGCGCGGGCACGACCGCTGGCCCAGCACCTTCATTTGACGCGCTAGGGTTTTCTCCACGGCGAATGCTCTACAGTCCCTAGTCGGCGTACTCACTGCCGATGTAGATTCGCTCACCGGTCGCAGCGCTGGCCGCGAATCTGGGGACGTAGGTGTCGAGGGCGTATTTGATGATCTTTGGCTGGAACGACACCGAGATCGTGTAATAGTCGGCATCGGTGAGCGGCTTAGGATAGTTGGCACTGTTGCCCTTGCGCGACCCGTCCAGGTGGGAGACGACGATAGGTAGATTCAACTCCAACGCCACCTGCAGCTCGTAGGCTAGGAATGAAACTCCGTCACCGCCCTTCTTTTTCGTGGCCGGGCTTCCCAAGAGAACGATTTGCTTTGCATTCTTCATCCGCTCGCGAAGGTTTCTCTTGATGGTCTCAGGTTTGCTTGTGTCACGGGCAACAAAGAGGTCGTGGGCGTCGTAGAAATTGAAGTCGATGTGCCTATTCTCTCTCCACGCCTCCATAAGCCGGTACGACAAGATGTCTTCACTCGCGAACGCCACGTAGGTCTTGTTCCGGTAGCTCATGTGCAATCTCCCCGATAGTGCTTGCTAACCTCGAAAATGAGACTCGCTTGATGCGACAACCATAGCCGCGGTCTCTGACAAACGTCGACAAGCTCGTCACGGGGTTCGTCGTAGGTTCCATTTCCGTCTAGTCCGGATATTTCATGACGGTCGGGTATTGTACCTCGATCACCAGCGCCGGATTGGCGATGCGCTTTCGGCAGCAGAGGTCGAAATTGAACACATTGGGTCGACTTCAGTTCCTGGGCTTGCAGCGAAACCAATCATCGACATCGTTATGACAGTTCACGACATCACCTTGGACATTAGCGGGACAGACAGATCATCGAGGACGGGTCCACTGCCCCCTACAAATGGGAAAGGTAAGCAGCCACCGACAAACCATCAGGATAATAAAGGAAGTAGCCGGAAGGCACCAGACTTTCCGGCTGCTTTTTTCTATGTGCGCGAATGCTTACACGAGGGCCATTACGCGCGTCAAGCGAAAATGGGCTGAAACTGCGCATTTTTGAAGAATTTCCGACACGCTCCAAATCCACACCATAATGTCGCTTATGATGTGGATTATGTGAGAGGGTCAATTATGGACCTCGCTTATAACACCGCGCCCGCCAGTAATCGGGATCGACACGCCAGTATTATTGCGGCGTGGCAGTTGGCGCAGAGTTCGCCCCACACCTTGACCGCTTATACCCGAGATCTCACCGGGTTCTGTCTCTGGCTGGATGGTCACACTCTGGATCTGCTCACGGTCCGCCGTGTGCATGTGGACGGCTACCGCCACACGTTGAAAGGGGCTCCGACGACGGTGGCCAGGACGCTCGCTGCGGTGTCCAGCTTCTATAGGTACGCAATGTCTGAGGACGTCCTAGACCGGAACCCTGTCGAGATGATCGTCCGGCCGACTGTGGACGCGGACCACAGTTCGACCCAGGGGCTGAACCGCGAGCAGGCGAAGACTCTGCTGGCGGTGGCTCACAGAGATGGTCTCAGGTCAGCTGCCCTGGTGAACCTGCTCGTCTTCACCGGCGTCCGCATCAGCGAAGCGCTGAACGCGAGCACCGCCGACTACGGCCACAACGCAGGACACCGCACGCTGAACATCAGGCGCAAGGGAGGCAAGTCCGCCAAGGTGGCTGTACCGGCTCCTGCTGTGGTGGCGCTCAATACTTACCTGGGAACCAGTGGCGCCGACCTGGTTCTGGGTCATGCGCAGAGCCTCCCGCTCTTCACCACTGCCACCGGGAAACCATGGAACCGCTCGGAGGCATTCCGTACTGTGCAACGGCTGGCCCGCCGTGCCGGTATAGAGGGCCAGATCAGTCCGCACAGTCTGCGGCACACCTTCGCCACGATCGCCCTGGACAGCGGAACCTCGCTGCACGCCTTGCAGGACAGCATGGGCCACGCTGATCCCCGCACCACCAGGCGCTACGACAGAGCACGGAACAACCTGCTGAAATCAGCCGGCTACGACGTAGCGCGGGCTCTGGCATAGAGCTCGTCTTGTTGCAGCGGCTACATAGGGACCTGCACCTCCTCCTATTAGGGTGCAGACCATGAGTGAAAGTGAGCGGGGTATCCGCACCGAAAAGCGACAATCCTCTGGGGAGGGTCATTCCGGCTTCGGGGCAGGTCCTGGGAACACAGAGAGGTATGAGCATGCGTGCCCGTGCGGAACGGCCAGGTCATCGAGGAGCACGACAACATCCCGGGCTTCCGGGAGCACGACGTGCGCCTCCTCTGCGACTCCTGCAAGGAGGAGTGGGACTTTGTCCCAGGTCTAACCACCCGCACCTGGCGACTGGAGCGGAAAACGGCCTAGCCAAGCATCGAAGGCTGAGGCGACACAAGTACAGAGGGCCGGCATTGCGCCGGCCCTCTTTTCGGCCACGGGCAACCTGCGGCTACGACCTCGCACGGGCACTGGCATAGATCCCTCGGTTGTGGCCGCTAGGCTGGCGGACGGTTCTTGAACGAGGGGGAAAAAGGGATTGGATTACAACGACTTCGAGCTTGTCGCGTTCTGGGTGCTGTCGCTCGCCCCTGGCGTTCTCCTGATGACTGCGGGAATTATCGCCCACAACAGGTTGTCCACAGCGTGGGTGCCTCGATACCTGATCCTCGGCATTCTTGGCTGCTTCATCTACGCGGTACTTGCCGGCGGGCTGGTGGCAAAGCTGTTCCCGCCTCCCTACGTTCCCGGCCTGTCCGAAGGTCGGGGACTGGACCTTCGGGGCGTCGGTTTGTTCGTTGGATCTTGGATCGGCGGCCTCGCCGGCGTTGTTTTCGCGCTGATGACCGTCGCAGGCTCGTCGATCGTGCGGCGACTTCGGGATGACCGCGGGTGAGGCTTCCCGGCAGCCCCCGGGGGAGGGGAAAACAGTAGCGGCCGGCACCCGATGGGCGCTGGCCGCTCTGCTGTACACAGGAAAGGTGTTTATCCCGCGGTGTGTGAGTCGTCCAGGGAGCGGGCGGTCAGGATTGCCCGCGAGCCACAGGCGACCCCGGCACGAAGGAGGATGATGGCCCCGACAATGAGGTACCACCTGCCGTCTGCGGTAAGTGCCGAACCGACGCCGCTAAGAGAAAAAACTGCTGCCCCCAGCGACCGTCTCTTCTGGTCTTATTCATGCCCCCAGCTTAGGTGCCGCATCCGCGACGCCGGGTCAGCCGGCTACGCCGTGGCCCGGCCGGACTCAGGTGGAGTGAACACGAATGGCCCCGGAGCAATACCGGGGCCATTTTCATGGGTGGTCAGGTTTCGTGAATGATCGCGCCGCTGTCTTGAGTGGATACGCCACGAGTCGTGCGGTCCCGACGAGGGCCAGGAGTATGCCAAACGCGGTCAGCTGCCCGATGAACATCAGCAGGGCCACCGCCAGGGTACCGGCGTACGTCAGGGTAAAACTCAGTGTGGCCGTGTCAGACAACATTCTTAGTTCTCAGATCGGTGGTGGGGGAGCGCGGTGGCAGGTGCCGGTACAAGGTGGTGGGTTTCAGGCAGGTCTTGGCGGTGATCTCCGGCATGGAGGAGCCTTTGTCCCGGACTATGGCAGCGTGTTCGAGCTTATCCGCGTCGACCACGGGCGGCTGCGCGCACGCTCGGCCGAGTAGGTGCGTTCCATCTGACCAAATAGGGACAGTACAACAAGGGCCAGCTGGTTCATCGGATCATCTGGCACCGGCGGGACGGAAATTTTTGGCCCCACCTTGACGGGTTCTGGCTGAATTCGTGATCATGCGAACGGAAGCTACCCGCGTTTCCACACTTTGATCGAAGACAGAAGCAGTAGCAGGACGAGCAACGGAATAAGGACCACGTTAACGCGAAGCAAGGAAGGTGCGCACGCCGGCTTCGCGCGGGCGGCCATCGACGCTGCGCCGGTAGTCCTCGACCTCGTCGAAGGGTGCAGCCTCCGGCGCCAGCATGGGTAGCACCTCGTCGAACAGACGCTTCCACGCGGCGGCGTGCACGACGGTGGTGTCGGTGACGACACCGTCCATGTCGAAGATGACGGCCTCGTAGCGTGTAATCGACTTCGGATGCTGGGCCACGGTAGCCAGTCTAGGAGCCGGGCGATCTGGGGAAGCGGCGGCGGCAGGCCGGCCTGCGTGTCGACCGGGTAGCGGCAATCGTCGGGGTGCCTGCTTGGGTGTACCGTCGGACCATGAGCCAGCCCCCGCCGATCATCCGGGTCACCGCCGACGACCTGATGTCGCTGGTGTCCGAGCGCGGGTCCACACCGCTGCAGGTTGGCGCGGTGCTGCTTCTCGAGGCGCGGGGCGGCCTCGACCGGGCGCGGGCGCTCGACCTCCTCGCCCGGCGCATAACGGCGGTCCCGCGGCTTCGCCAGCGGCTGGAAAACACGCCGTTCGGATGCGGCCGGCCGATCTGGTTCCTCACCGGCCAGGGGGCGGCCATCGACACCACGACCGCCTCCGGGAAGCTGGTCTTCGGGATCTCCGCCGCCCTCGCTGAATTCGAACGCGAACTGATCTCCGAACGCACCATCGCGGGCCTTGCCTCAGCGAGGGCCCGCGGCCGGAACGGGGGACGTCCCTATAAGATGACCCCAGCGAAACTCCGTCTCGCTAAGGCTTCCATGGGCCAGCCTGGAACCAAAGTCAGTGACGTTTGCACCGAACTCGGAATCACCCGGCAGACCCACTATCGGCACGTGTCACCCACCGGCGAACTGCGCCCGGACGGGACAAAGGTCCTCTCAAGAGGCTAGACATGCGGAACCAAATTTTTGGAATGGAGGTTTTCGAGCGGGTCCGCGGCGGATGGCCGGGCCCGTCACTCCCATGCTCGGTGCCCGGCATGCTACCCGGCTTCGACTGCTGCTGGCCACCGCCAGCACTGGATTGATCGGGGCCAGAGGCGGGTAAAGCAGCCAATGGACCAGGTATTTGGATCCACGCAGGCGGCTCGTCAAATCTGCTTCGTCGAGCAGGGCACGTAGTGTCAGCCGGCCGCTAAACTGTTCCGCCGATGACCAACGAGTTCATGTGCCTGGTCAGCTGGTCCGGTCTAATCGGACGGGTCCGCCGCTGTCAGCGAGCCGGAGTGGGCGCGTGCGGTGGGGTCCCTGCGGACCTTGATCAGGCTTGCGACTGTGGTCACTGTCAGGATAACTGCGATGACGATGAGGCTGATGTTGGTGCTGATCTCCGGCACGCGGCCATCGATGCCGCGCCCCCAGTGCAGAACCAGTTTCACGCCGATGAATGCCAGAATAAGCGCCAGACCTGTGGAGAGGTAGACCAGGCGGTCCAGAAGCCCCTTAACGAGGAAGAACAGTGCCCGCAGCCCTAGCAGGGCGAAGGCGTTGGCGGTGAAGACAATATACGGTTCGGCGGTAATACCGAAAATAGCCGGGATTGAGTCGAGCGCGAACAGAAGGTCGGTGCTGCCGATTGCGAGCAGCACAATGAACAGGGGCGTCACTGCCCTACGGCCGGCGCTGCGCGTGAACATCCGCCCGCCCTCGTAGTCCTTTGTGACGGTCAGCGCGCGGCGGGCCACCCGGACCAGCACGTTGTCATGGACATCCGGGTCGGCGTTGCGGTGCCGGTAAAGCTGCACAGCCGTCACAATCAGGATCAGGCCGAAGATCAGGAACATGAAGGAGAACAGCTGGAGCAGTGCTGCGCCCAGGGCGATGAAGATCGCCCGCAGGACCAGAGCCATTGCTATGCCGAAGATCAGGACTTTCTGCTGGTACTTCTCGGGGACGGCGAAGGTCGACATGATGATCACGAAGACGAAGAGGTTATCGATGGAGAGGCTTTTTTCGACGATGTAGCCGGCGAAGTATTCCGCGCCGTAGTCCCAGCCAACCTGCATTGCGAAGACCAGTCCGAAGGCAATGGCCACGGCAATATAGAGAATCGATGAAATTGCGGCCTCGCGGAACTTCACGACGTGCGGCCGTGCGGCAGCCAGTCCAAGATCCAGGGCGAGCAGCCCGAGAATAAGTCCGATGGTGATAGTCCAGCGAAGTACACTGACTTCGAGCATTGGTGGCCTTTCTTGTCATCAACTGAAACTGGCTGATTGCTTTCCCTGCGCTCCCGGCCGCCGACCGGGCGCCTGCGGGTCCGATGGACTATTGTCCTTGAAATGGCAACCAAGGATTTTGACTCAGGGACACCCTCCGGGGCCGCCGCCGAGACGCAGTGGACGTTCCTCACCAACCATGCCCACGTCCTGCTCACTATCGCCCGCGATCCGCAGATCCGGATGCGCGACGTCGCCACCCGGGTGGGGGTTACGGAGCGTGCTGCGCAAAAGATAACTGCTGACCTTGTGGAGGCTGGCTATATCACCAGAACCCGTGCTGGACGGCGCAATAGCTACACCGTCGCCACCGGTCGTCCTTTCCGCCATCCCGTCGATGCCGGCCACGAACTGGACGAACTCCTCGCGGTCCTGGTCCCGGAATCCACCTCCCAACCCTAGACACCTGAACTACAGTTCGCTAATCTGAGTTCATTAGTTGAATCGTACGCTACCTGCTTTAGGTGGCGGGACGGTCGGCCGGAGTGTCTTTGGCACGGCTGAGCTGAGTCGGTCTGGAAGGAGCTCGCTCTTGAATAATCGAGAGGCCCATGTCAGACCGCCACCTCCAGCCGGTGTTCCCGCCACTACTGCGGATTCCGCAGGGCCGGTGCATCTCATCGTCGTCGTGGCCGAGTCCGACGCCGCTGACATTCTGGCCGCGGCGGCCGCACAGGCGCGCAGCGCCGGTGCCCGCCTGCTGATCGCTCTCGCCCGGCCCCGTTTGGGCTTCACAACCGACGCCGCCCTGGTCCGGTCCGTCACCGCACGCAGGCAACAGGAGATGCTCCGATTGGAGCGCCTCGGGCACGAGGCCTTGGACCACACCGGAGTCACATTTGAAACTGTCTTGATGACCTACCGGGGCGGCGGCTCTGAGTCCGGGCGGACCCGTCGCATTGCCTCAGCAGTGAATCGTCTGGCGCTCGGCCGCGGGGCCATCGCCTGTCGGCAGCCGGCGTTGTTGCGACCTCCGACAGCATGGAGAACCATCAGTGAGCCATGAAAAGTCGGTTGATGGACTGAATCCGGCACCGGGCAACAGCATCGTGGTAGGGCACGATGGATCTGACGGTGCAGATTATGCATTGGCCACGGCTCTTGGGCTCGCGGACGAGCTGCAGGTCGCTGTCGTCATCGTCATCGTGCGCGCTTGGTCTCTCTCCACTGCCCCGCGGCCGCCCGATTGGGAGTTCGGGTACGTGTCCTCGTTTGATGAGTACGCCGCGGCGGTATATGTGGAGCTCGTGCAGGATGCACGCATGACCGTCTACAAATACCCGATGGTCCCCATTAGCTACAGAGCCGTTCACTCCAGCGCAGCCAAGAGCCTCATTGACATCTCACGAAACGCCCGCATGCTGGTTGTCGGATCGCGCGGTCGCGGCGGTCTCGCCGGGATACTGCTCGGCTCCGTAGGTGACCAGTGCGTCCGGCATGCGGCCTGCCCCGTCCTGGTGGTGCGTCCTCGGAGCTGAAGCCACGGCACTCGGGGCATCCATTGACTCCTTTGCATCGGTCCGGAGCGAGCGCCGCCCGATCAGGGTCTAGAATTTCTCCGGGCGCAAAACGTCGACGTCACTCACGAACAGAATCATGGCGTAGTCCTCGTAATAGTGCTCCTGAAGGTAGGCGGAAATTGCGCTGGCCGTCTCTTCGTCGCACACCACCTCAATGCGGATGTTGCTGTTCGCCTCCCAGCCGGCACTGCGGACGCCCCGGTGGCCTTTGCCGCGGGCGTCGGTGATGGTGTATCCGTGAGCATTGAGCCGGTCGATCTCACGGGTGAGAGTGGCCTCAAGTGCTGCTTCGGTGACGACGGTCAATAGCTTGCGTGTATGCCTTTGCATCGGTCTCATCCTTTCGCGAAAGTATGTGCCCACACGGCCAGTGCATGGTAGATCGGGATACCAAACAGTACATTGAACGGGAATGTGATCCCCAGTGAGGCTGCCAGCGACAGGGTGGGATTGGCCTCGGGTACGGAGATGCGCATGGCCGCCGGAACCGCGATGTACGAAGCACTCGCCGCCAGTGTCGCAAGAACGGCCGTACCGCCTATGGAGAGGCCCAGGACCCACCCTAGCCCGGTCCCCACCAGGGCGGAAAAGAGCGGCATGCCAATTCCAAAGGCCATCAGGAATGGCCCGTACCGGCGCAGGCTTCCTACCTGTGTCGCGGTGATCAGCCCCATCTCCAGAAGAAAAAGGGCCAGGATCCCCTTGAAGAGATCGAAGAACAACGGCTCGATCGGCGACAGCCCGTCCGGCCCGGCTACCCAGCCGATGAGCAGCCCGCCCAGTAGCAGCACAATGCTTTTGCCCAGGAAAACCTCGTGGGCAACCGACCTACACCGGGTTTCGCGTGAGAGGCCCCGCGCGAGGACAATTCCCACAATGATGGCCGGCACTTCCAACAACACCAGAAGCAGGGGCATGTGCTCTTCGAACGCGATCTGGCGGCTGCCGAGATAGGCGACCACCACGGCATAGGTGCCTACGCTCACCGAGCCGTAGTGGGCGGCGAGGGAAGCCGCATCCGCGCGTTTGAAGCGGCCCAGGTAGCGCAGCACGGGGAAGGCAGCCAGTGAAAGGAAAAAGCCCAGCGCCACCACGGCCAGCATTTGCGGCAGCAGGCTGCCGAAAGGCTGCCTGGCCAGTTCGATACCGCCCTTGAGGCCGATGGCCAGCAACAGCACGATGCTGACAAACTCGTAGATCGCAGCCGGTAGACGCAGCTCCGAACGCAGGAGGCCCGCCGTGGCGCCAAGCAGGAAGAAAAGGATGATGGGATCGATCATGCGGTGACTCTCTTGTTCGTTTCCGGCTGTTGTGAAACCGGAGCGCGGTCAACGGCCCATACCTGCATCGTTCGGCTGTAATCCGTTCGACGCCACCGGTATGCCGGCAGTGCCATTAATACACGCTATATGATTCATGAGACAAACTTCATGTATTCTGGCACCTAACATCTGCGGTTGCGGGACGGCCACAGGGACTTTTCCACCTCATCGCGTGCACATGACAGGTGTGCTGTGAAAACGTCGGCATGGGTGAGGAGAATTGCAGGAGCAGCAGCCGTCACCGGATGTGCCACTCATCCCGCAAACCTGCGGTTCCCAGTCGTTCCCCCTGGAGTGAAAGGTCAGTTGTGATCAGCACTGAGTCCGGCAATTCAACCCCCCCTCCGTCTATTCCGGTGAACGGATTTCTCTGCTTACCCAGCATGGCAAGGAGCGGGTGATCGTCCCGGTGCTCGAGCGTGCGCTCGGCTGCCGGCTCGAACACGTCACGGGCTACGACACGGATCTGCTCGGTACTTTCACCCGCGAGGTCCCCCGCGCCGGCTCACAGCTCGAGGCTGCGCGCAAGAAGGCGCAGGTGGGCATGGAATTGTCGGGTTTGCCGCTGGGTATCGCCAACGAGGGCTCGTTTGGCCCGAATCCGTACATGGGGATGTTCCCCTGGAACATCGAACTCATGATCTGGATCGACAGTGAGCGCGAACTGGAGGTCGTTGGAACAGCTGAAGGCAAGACGAACTTCTTCCACCTGCTGACCGCGGACTGGGCGGAGGCCCAAACGTTCGCCCGCGAATCGAAGTTCCCCGAACACCACCTGGTCGTTCGCCCGGACGGCGAGCACGACCCCCGCATCCGTAAGGGAATCGCCGCCTGGCCCGAGCTGGAGCTCGCCTTTTCGAGGGCGCTGGCCCGATCGGCCAACGGCAAGGTTTTTCTCGAGACCGACATGCGCGCCAACGCCAATCCGACGCGCATGGAAACCATCCGTCTCGCGGCCGAAAACCTCGCACAGAAACTTCGCTCCAGATGTCCGTCCTGCGACACCCCGGGATTCTGGAAAGTGGAGCGAGTGGCAGGACTCCCGTGCACGGGCTGCGGCGAGCCAACGAGCGAGACCCGCGCCGAGATTCATGGATGCCTCACCTGCGGGCACCGCTCCACCCGCGACGTAACTGACCCACCACGCGCCGACCCGCGTTTTTGCAAATATTGCAACCCCTAACACTGCCCATAACCTCGACGCGTCCCATTGCCCAACGGCGTTCAGAGCGACACGTAGCTTCAAATCAACACCGGAGGAAAGATATGCAACCATCACATTTAGTGGACCTCAAGCCCCGCAGCCGGGTGGTTACCGACGGCATTCATGCGGCCCCAGCGCGTGGCATGCTCCGCGCTGTGGGTATGGGGGACGATGACTTCGCCAAACCCCAGATCGGCGTGGCAAGCTCCTGGAACGAAATCACTCCCTGCAACCTCTCCCTGAACCGTCTCGCCCAGAGCGCCAAGGAAGGTGTCTTCTCCGCCGGCGGGTTCCCGATGCAGTTCGGCACCATCTCCGTCTCGGACGGCATCTCCATGGGCCATGACGGCATGCACTTCTCCCTGGTCTCCCGCGAAGTCATTGCCGACTCCGTGGAAACCGTGATGCAGGCCGAGCGCATCGACGGCTCGGTCCTCCTGGCCGGCTGTGATAAGTCCCTGCCGGGCATGCTCATGGCAGCCGCCCGCCTGGACCTGGCCAGCGTGTTCGTCTATGCCGGTTCCATCATGCCGGGCTGGGTCAAGCTGGAGGACGGCTCAGAAAAGGAAGTCACCCTCATCGACGCCTTCGAGGCCGTGGGCGCCTGCGCCGCCGGCAAGATGAGCAGGGGTGACCTTGACCGCATCGAGCGCGCCATCTGCCCCGGCGAAGGCGCGTGCGGCGGCATGTACACCGCGAACACCATGGCCTGCGTCGGCGAGGCCCTGGGCATGTCCCTCCCCGGCTCCGCCGCCCCGCCCTCGGCAGACCGCCGTCGTGATCAGTTTGCGCGCAAGTCCGGCGAAGCCGTGGTCAACCTGCTGCGCCTCGGCATCACCGCCCGGGACATCTTGACCAAAAAGGCGTTCGAGAACGCCATCGCTGTCACCATGGCCTTCGGCGGTTCCACGAACGCGGTCCTGCACCTGCTGGCCATCGCCCGCGAAGCTGAGGTTGAGCTGACGCTTGAGGACTTCAACCGCATCGGCGACAGGATCCCGCACCTGGGCGACCTGAAGCCGTTCGGCCGCTATGTCATGACCGATGTGGACAAGATCGGCGGCGTGCCGGTCATCATGCGCGCGCTGCTCGACGCCGGCCTGTTGCACGGCGACTGCCTCACGGTCACCGGCAAGACCGTCGCAGAAAACCTCGCCGCGATCAACCCGCCGGACCTGGACGGCAAGATCCTCCGTGCCATGGACAACCCCATCCACAAAACCGGCGGCATCACCATCCTGCACGGCTCCATGGCGCCCGAAGGTGCTGTGGTCAAGAGCGCAGGCTTCGACGCCGACGTCTTCGAAGGCACCGCCCGCGTCTTCGAGCGCGAACAGGGCTCACTCGACGCGCTGGACAAGGGCGCCATCCACAAGGGCGACGTGGTGGTCATCCGCTACGAAGGCCCCAAGGGCGGCCCCGGCATGCGCGAAATGCTCGCCATCACCGGCGCCATCAAGGGCGCAGGCCTCGGCAAGGACGTCCTGCTCCTCACCGACGGCCGCTTCTCCGGCGGCACCACGGGCCTGTGCATCGGCCACGTTGCCCCTGAAGCTGTCGACGGCGGACCCATCGCCTTCGTCAAGGACGGGGACCGCATCCGTGTGGACATCGCAGCACGGACCTTCGACCTGCTGGTGGACGAAGCTGAGCTCGAGTCCCGCAAGATCGGCTGGGAGCCACTGCCGGCCAAGTTCACCAAGGGCGTGCTCGCAAAGTACGCCAAACTCGTGCACAGCGCCTCCACCGGCGCATACTGCGGGTAAAGCACTAGCACCCATTTACAGATCCACGGACGGTGACTACGTTGAGAATCACCCCAGCTGGAGACGCGTGCAGAGGACTTCTGAAATTCCGTGCAGACCACTTCGGAAAATGACATCTGCCTTCCTGGCGCTCTAATATCCTGCCTCTCGGCGAACACCCCCCATGTGGGTCTGAGGCGACGTAGCATCAAGGTAGGCGGCAGCCAGGAGTGTGGTGAAATGTTTGAGCGATTTACGGACCGTGCCCGTCGCGTGGTTGTGCTTGCCCAGGAAGAGGCACGCATGCTGAACCACGGTTACATCGGTACTGAACACATCCTCTTGGGTCTGATCCACGAGGGTGAGGGCGTTGCCGCCAAATCTCTTGAGTCCTTGGGCATTTCATTGGACGGCGTCCGCGGGCAGGTGCAGGAGATCAGCGGCCCGGGCCAGCAGGCTCCGTCCGGCCACATTCCCTTTACCCCGCGGGCCAAGAAGGTGCTGGAGCTGGCCCTGCGCGAGGCCCTGCAGCTGGGGCACAACTACATCGGCACCGAGCACATCCTTCTCGGCCTCATCCGTGAGGGTGAGGGTGTGGCCGCGCAGGTGCTCGTCAAGCTCGGCGCGGACCCGAACCGGGTCCGGCAGCAGGTCATCCAGCTCCTCTCCGGCTACCAGGGCAAGGAAACCACCGGCGCAGGCGAGGGCCCGGGCCAGACGGAGGTAACTCCTGCAGGTTCCGTGGTTCTGGACCAGTTCGGCCGCAACCTGACCCAGGCCGCGCGCGAGAACAAGCTCGACCCGGTGATCGGGCGCGAATCCGAAATGGAACGCGTCATGCAGGTCCTGTCCCGACGCACCAAGAACAACCCGGTGCTGATCGGTGAGCCCGGCGTCGGCAAGACCGCCGTCGTCGAGGGCCTCGCCCAGGCGATCGTCCGCGGCGACGTGCCGGAGACCCTCAAGGACAAGCAGCTGTACACGCTGGACCTGGGCTCCGTGGTGGCCGGTTCCCGGTACCGCGGTGACTTCGAGGAGCGGCTGAAGAAGGTCCTGAAGGAGATCCGCACCCGCGGGGACATTCTTTTGTTCATTGATGAGATCCACACCCTTGTCGGTGCCGGTGCGGCCGAGGGCGCGATCGATGCGGCGTCGATCCTGAAGCCGTTGCTGGCCCGGGGCGAGCTGCAGACCATTGGTGCCACCACCCTGGATGACTACCGTAAGCACATCGAGAAGGATGCCGCCCTGGAGCGCCGCTTCCAGCCGATCCAGGTCAAGGAACCCTCCGTGGCCGACGCGATCGAGATCCTCAAGGGCCTGCGTGACCGGTACGAGGCGCACCACCGGGTCACCATCACCGACGGCGCGCTGGTCGCCGCCGCGAATCTCTCGGAGCGTTACATCTCGGACCGCTTCCTGCCGGACAAGGCCATCGACCTGATCGATGAGGCCGGCGCCCGGTTGCGCATCCGCCGGATGACGGCACCGCCGGAGCTGAAGGCGATGGACGAGCGCATCGCTGCCATGAAGCTGGAGAAGGAGTCCGCGTTGGATGCGGAGGATTACGAGGGTGCCGCAGCGCTGCGCGACCAGGAGCAAAAGCTCGTCGCGGTGCGCAGAGAGAAGGAACGCCATTGGAAGACCGGCGGCATGGACGACATCTCCGAAGTTGATGAGGATCTGATCGCCGAGGTGCTGGCGAATTCCACCGGCATCCCGGTCTTCAAGCTGACCGAGGAAGAATCCAGCCGTCTGCTGAGGATGGAAGACGAGCTGCACCAGCGCGTGGTGGGCCAGAACGAGGCCATCAGGTCGGTTTCGCGGGCAATCCGCCGCACCCGTGCAGGCCTGAAGGACCCGAAGCGTCCGGGCGGCTCGTTCATCTTGGCCGGCCCCACCGGCGTCGGCAAGACCGAACTGGCCAAGGCCCTTGCCGAGTTCCTGTTCGGTGAAGAGGACGCCCTGATCATCCTGGACATGTCCGAGTACTCGGAGAAGCACACGGTGTCGCGGCTCTTCGGTGCCCCTCCGGGCTACGTCGGTTACGACGAGGGCGGGCAGCTGACCGAAAAGGTCCGGCGCCGTCCGTTCTCCGTGGTCCTCTTCGACGAAGTGGAGAAGGCCCATGCGGACCTGTTCAACTCACTCCTGCAGATCCTGGAAGACGGCCGTCTGACCGATAGCCATGGCCGGGTGGTGGACTTCAAGAACACCGTGATCATCATGACCACCAACCTGGGCACCCGGGACATCTCCAAGAGCGTTGCCACCGGTTTCCAGTCGGGCACGGACACGCAGACCGGCTACAACCGGATGCGCGCCCGGGTCACGGAAGAGCTCAAGCAGCACTTCCGCCCCGAGTTCCTGAACCGTGTGGACGACGTCATCGTCTTCCCGCAGCTGACCCAGGACGAGATCATCCAGATCGTGAACCTGATGATCGGCCGCCTGGAGCAGCGCCTTGCGGACAAGGACATGGGCATCGAGCTCACCACGGCCGCCAGGGTGCTCCTGGCAACCCGCGGGTACGACCCGGCCATGGGTGCGCGGCCGCTGCGCCGCACCATCCAGCGCGAGATCGAGGACCAGCTATCCGAGAAGATCCTCTTCGGCGAAATCAAGCCCGGCGAGATCATCGCCGTCGACGTTGCCGGCGAGGGCGAGGACGCGACGTTCACCTTCACAGGAAACATGAAACCACGGATCCCGGACGCACTGCCGGCCGCGACCTGAACAGCAACCACGTCTGACCGCCGTTGAGGCGGACTGAAGTCCGGCGTCTCACCACACTGCCCTGCAGGCGAAGGATTCCATGACGGCCTGAAGATCCAGCCGGGGTGCTGCTACGGCGTGGCCAAGGCGGGGGTGCGGCCCGCCCGGACTGCACCCCCGCCTTCCGGCCTCGTGGATCAGTGTTTCCTGAAGGCGTCTTTGACTTTTTCGCCGGCCTGCTTCAGGTCGGCTTTGACGTGCTGGCCCTTGCCCTCAGCCTTCAGCCGGTCGTTGCCGGTGGCATCGCCTGCTGCTTCTTTGCCCTTGCCGTGGAGTTTCTCGGCAGCGTTATGGATCTTCTCACCCAAACCCATGGTGGGTCTCCTTAGTTGGCCGCCCCGTCGACGTGAATGCCGTAAGAGGCCGACAATTCATTGTACGGACAGACCCCGACCCGCCATAAGAGGCAGAACTGGACCCATCCGCCATTTGAAGTGCCCTGCGCCTCCGGCATTGGTGGGTTTGGGTCCAGCTCGGGGCGCCGTGTGCGGTCCCGGTGGCAGCCCGGGAGATCAGTGGTCTTCGCCGCCTTTGTGGGTAACTTCTAGGGCGCCAGCCGGTGGTAGGCAGAAGCAAAATGTATGAGCGGGTCCGGTACTTCCGCCGCTGGAGCGTCACTACCCATCGCAAGTACCTCTCCCACGATGAGCAGATGCGTTGCCGCCGGATGGATGGCAACCGTTCGCAGCTCGAAGTACGCGATCGATCCGTCGAGGATCACCGATCCGGTGGCGGGGCCACGGCGGTAGGGAACCTGGGACAGCAGGCCCTCAACGGGGGTCACTGGACTGGCCAGCCAATCCGCCGCGCCTTGGTGCTTGCTGCGCAGCAGACTCAACGCCCACGTACCCGTCGTGGCAATTGCTTCGCCAATGCGTGAGCCCGCGTAGAGACTGACAAGCATCGTCGGCGGATCATAGGAGACCGAGAGAAAAGCAGTCACTGTTGCTGCGTAGTCGCGCTTGTGCAGCGATGTAGAAACCACGGCGACGCCGGCTGAGATGTCCGCGCTGAGCACGCGGTACAGATCGATGTCCGCTTCGGAAGGCGGTTCGTCGCCCAGGCGATGCGCGTCCAACGTCCCTGGAGTCTCCATCAGCACATCGTTTCACGCGGTGAACACATCAGGGCCGATCGTGACGAGGCCTTGGTGGTCGTTGCGGCTGGAAAGGACGGCCGACCCCTGATGCTGACGCGTAGCTTCAGCAGGTGCCCTCTTCTGCTACGACAGAGATAGACCAGCAGAATTTGTTCGGGTGGTTGGCGTCCGCTGTCACGGCCCGGAAAATCACACGCTCAGCGTTCCCCCAACGGGACCGCAGCACCGCTAGCCCGGATATTTCATGAGGGTTGGGTTGATCGCCAGGTCCTGGGTTGAGTCGAGTCCGGGTTGGATTTTGTGGTTTTGGGCATGCTGGTGGGGCCGTTTGTCGCTGGGTGGGCGTCGGGTTCCACGTCTCCGATGGGTCTTTTGGGGGTTGAAGGTGCCGGCCGGGTGGTTGTCAGGCCGGAAGCCGGACCCGTTGTCGGAGGCTGTTTTTCAGCTCGGAAATGGCAGCCAAGAGCGTGGTGATCGTGCCGGTTTCCGGGGCCTTGTCGGGGATCAGTAGCCGGGTCCGCCGGGCCCGGGTGATGAGTTTCCCGGCGGTTGCGAAGAGCCGGTACCGCCAGCGTTTTATGTCCCATCCGCGGGCTGTGTGTCCGCTTGGCAGGGCGGCCAGCTGCAGCCAGGACACCAGGTTCATGGCCAGTGCGGCGAGGTTGGCCCAGGCCTGGTTGGCGTGAAAGTCGAAGAACGGCATTTTCCCGAGCCCGGTATTCTTCAGGGTTTTGATCCGGTTCTCACACCGTCCCCGTGCCCGGTGCCGGGTGTCCAGTGCGGGCCCGTGCCAGCATGGTGAGTTCGTCAGGAAAGCTGTGACGCGGTGCCCGGCGGCATCGAGCAGGGTCGACTGCGCTCCAGGGTGCAGGGGCTCGGCCCGCAGGTAGAGGTTTGTCCCTGCCGGGTAGTCTGTGAGGCCGAGGACGTCGGTGGCGTTCACGACCCACGCATCCGTGCGTTCGTCACCTGTCTGGTCGAGCGCGGGCTGCCAGTACTGTTTGTCGTTGATCCATGCGACCATGTTGGCCTTCATCACCGGGACGGGGTAGGAGACACTGAACTGCACGCCTAACGATGAGAGGTAGTGCAGGAATTTTCGGGATGCCCCGGCACTGTCGGTGCGCACGAGGATTTTCTCGCCGATGAGTTTTCCCTGCTGGTCGTAGAAGCCGTCGGGAAGCTGGGCGATGGCCTGGGTGAAGATCTTGATGTGGTCATCGGCGCTGTTGGCCCCGGCGTTACCCGGACGCAGGAGTGCCGCCAGGATCTCCCCGGTCCCGTTGCCTGCGCCGTAATCGACGCTGGCAACAAAGGGTGCGAATCCGTACCCGCCCTTGTAGGTTCCGACGGCTTGTTCCTTGTCGCTGTGGGAGGTGACGAGGGTGGCATCGAGGTCGATGATGAGCGGATCACGGGCGGTGGCCTTCAGGGCTGGGTTGCGGTCTCCGGCCGCTTCCCACGCCCGTGAACGCAGCTCACGGGTCAACGTCGCGAAGCCGTAGCTGAAGAGGTCCGGGTTGGTCACGGTCCGCTCGAAGAACCGCGAGATCGTCGCGTTCGAAGCAATGTTCCCGAAGACTCCGGCACCGGTCCGCAGGATGTCCAGATCGGAGACGTGCTCGCCGCCGCCGGCGAGCATGACCGCCAACGAGCCCAGGATCGTGCCGGGCCGGTGCCGCGCCCCGGAGGGGACGAACTGGCCCAAACGGTCCTCGCACAAGCCGCGGAACCCGAGCGCGTCAACGAAAGACGTCACGACGTTCAGCCCGGCGTGGGAGACCAGCGACTGCTCCGTCGTGGCAACAAGAAGGGACGGAAAAACTCCGGTAATCTTGGACATCAGAAAGGTGCTTCTTTCAGCCGGCAGAAAAGTGCGTCAACAACACTATTTTCCCAGCTCAGAAGCACCTTTCGTCGTTTAACCACGCCCAGGAACGCCACCCTCATGAAAACCCCGGGCTAGCCCGGATTTTTCATCGGATGGTGGTCGGGGCGCCGGGTCCGGGTTTTTGTCGTCCCGGCGGGCTGGATCGGATTTTGGGCGTGGCTGAAGGGCCCCGGGGTCGCGGGGCGGGGCGCGGGCTTCCACTGATCCCGTTGGCGTGCTCTTTCCGGCTCGTTGGTTGACGGGGGCTGCGGTGTCAGGTCCGCAGCAGGTGTGCGGGGCGGTTAGCGGCTGCGGCGATCCGGCTGATCGCTTCGAGCAGTGCGGCGATGAGGGGTTTCTCCGGTGCGGCGTCGGGCAGCAGCAGGTGGGTCCGGCGGGCGCGGGTGATGATCTTGCCGGCGGTGGCGAAGAGCCGGTAGCGCCAGCGTTTGATGTCCCAGCCCCGTGCTTTGTGGCCGTCGGGCAGGGCGGTGAGCTGGAGCCAGGAGACCAGGTTCGCGGCCAGGACCGCGAGGTTCGCCCAGGCCTGGTTCGCGGCGAAATCGAAGAAGGGGAGCTTGCTCAGGCCGGTGTTTTTCAGCGTCTTGATGCGGTTCTCGGCCCGGCCGCGGGCCCGGTGCCGGGCGTCCAGGAACGGTCCGTGCCAGCGTGGGGCATTCGTCAGGAACGCTGTTACGCGGTGACCGTCGATGTCGAGCAGGGTCGGTGTCGCACCGGGGTGCAGCGGTTCGGCGCGCAGGAAGATCTT
>NZ_PZKO01000071.1:0-19508 GCF_014926485.1 Pseudarthrobacter sp. AB1 | reverse complement strand
CCGTCGATCAGACCGGAATCGAGCTGTTGCGACCGGCCCGCAAAGGCGAAAAACCGCGGGCTGGGTCCCGATTCTTCAAACCCCTGCGCCAGATCATCGAATCCATCAACGACACACTCAAGGGCCAACTGGACCTTGAACAACACGGCGGACGCACCCCCGCAGGCGTCACGGCCCGCATCGTTCAACGCGTGCTGGCCATGACCGCCGCGATCTGGCACAACGACCAGACAGGACAGGCCGTCCGCCGCTCACTGACCGCCTACGACCACTAACAGCCCTTGGAATTACTCATCTAGGGGCCTGCGCGGTTTCTAGTCAGTTGGGCTCGGGCGTGTCGTGGTGGGAGTGCGCGGGTCCCCAGTCACCCGTGGAATTCGTCTCGGGCGATGGGTAGGTCGTGCATCCGGCGGGCCTCTTTCCCGATCTCCGGCCGGCCGGTAGTCCTTGTCGCTGTTCTTGTACCGACCCACCAGCTGCTTCTTCTTACAGTCCACGCTGGGCCACGGACATGGCACTACGGACCCCTTGACCGCCCAGCGCATCCGGAGTAAGTTGTCAAACACGTTTACACGTTGGCCCGATAAACGTTCTCGAAAAGAGCACCCTTGCCGAAGAGACGGCCCAACGGCTCACTACATAAACTAAGCCGGAACGCGGCGGTACACGAGTAGTACGTTTGACCAATCCCGAAACATTGGAGCGAGGCATTCCGTGTCAACTACGATAGTTCCTGATCGCAGACTGAACAGTCTGAAGAGTAAGACAAGTGCGTTTAAAGACAGACTCGGGCCTTATGCCTTATCGTCGTCTGGCGTTGCCCTCGTTGTCCTGATTTGGTGGCTCCTAACCGCACTTGGCGTGGTGTCGCCCTTGCTTCTGCCAACGTTGCCAAGCGTTTGGAATGCATTTATAACAACTTTAGTACAGCCATACCATGGCCACCTACTCACAACCCACCTTGGCATAAGCCTTGCCCGCGTATTAGTGGCCTTTATATGTGGTGCGATAGTCGGTATCCCGTTGGGCCTGCTGATTGGTACGAATCGCTATGCGTTGGCGGTCACACGGCCTCTCTTAAATTTCTATCGCCCTCTCCCGCCTCTGGCCTACTATACGCTTCTCATCGTCGCCTTTGGCATCGGAGAGACCTCAAAAATATTCCTGCTTTTCCTCACAGCAATTCCTACCATCGTGATCGCCACCGAGGCTGGCGCAAGAAGCGTGCGTACCGAGTTCATGCAAGGCGCTCGATCTCTTGGAGCGAGCAAATGGCAGGTGTTTAGGCTCATAATGTTTCCCGCGGCGATGCCGCAGATAATCACTGGTCTACGACTAAGTTTGGCCATAACTTACACCACATTGGTGGCGGCCGAGATGGTCGCTGCCACCTCCGGAATAGGGTGGATGGTGTTGCAAGCGGCACAATTCCTGCAAACACCCATTATCTACCTGGGCATTATCGTTATGGGCATTACCGGCCTTTTACTTGACGTACTTATGCGGTGGGCGGAAAGGCGACTCGTGCCGTGGGTGGGCAAATCAGTATGAGTGGTGACCGCAACTTCCTACAAATCGACTCGACCAGGAGACATGATATGAATCTACGAGTATTCCCGCGGCGCCTGACCGGGCCGATTGCCATCCTTGCTCTCCTTGCGCTAGCTACCGCCTGCGCAGGACCGACGACGCCTGAGGCTGCTCAACCCTCAGACTTGGGAAAGTGCAGCACTGGATCATTCGCGCAGCCCGAAACAGCATCGATTGGGTATTTCGCCGAGCCTAACCAGTATATGTCTCTGAAAACAGGTACCGCATTAAGCACCGGGCTAACGACTCAGTTCCAATGGAAGTCGTTCAACAGCGGCGCAGATGTAAACACTGCTATGGCTTCCGGGGCTCTCGATATGTCCTACATCGGCGGCTCTCCAGCCGCTTCCGGTATCGCGCAGGGCCTCAACTACAAGATTATAGGTATGTACTATGTGGCGGGGGAAAATGAGGCCCTGATCGCCAAGTCCTCGTCGGGCGTCAAGGCCGTCGAGGACCTCGCTGGCAAGACCGTTGGCGTGCCATTGGGCTCGACATCGCACTATGCCCTCATGAACGCTCTGCGGCTGGCGGGTGTCTCCGAGCAGAATGTGAAGGTTCTGAACCTCTCACCGCAACAGATGGTTGCCGCCTGGCAACGAGGTGATATCGATGCAGGCTACGTATGGGAACCCGCGAGGAGCCAACTGCTCAACGAGGGGGGACGGATGATCACTAATGGCAACGAGATGGCCGCGAAGGGCTACCCGACCACAGGCTTAGCCATTGTTCAGAATGACTTTGCAAAGAAGTATCCTTGCGTTGTTCTCCACTGGATGGAGAAGAACAGCGAAGCGACCGTGCTGGCCGCGAAAGACCCGCAGACGGCAGCGTCGGCCTTCGCTGGCGATCTCGGCTTGACGCCCAAATTCGCCGCCGAACAGCTGTCCTTGGAGACGCTGTGGCCGGACTCACAGCAAATTACGTACTTTGATTCCACGGAAAAGAATGGACTGGCGTGGGCCTTGGCTGACACTGCAAAGTTCCTTCAGGAGCAGAACTACATATCAAATGCGCCTTCGCAGGATGCCTTTAGAAACTCAATAGACTCGAGCTTCCTAAAGTACGGTCAATCGGGTTAATGAGGCACGGGACGCACCGGGGTTTGCGTAGAGACGCTGACACAACAACCCGTCTATCGAAATATTCGACTTTACCTAAGGACGTGTCACCGTGATGTCTTCACAAGTAGAACCAGCTCCTACCAAAACGGACCGCGCCTCGCAGCTATCGATAGCAGGAGTGGGGTTAACTTACGGTTCCGGGAATCGAGTAGTCGAGGCGTTGAGCGAAACAACCCTTAACATTAAGAAGGGTGAATTTGTATGCCTGGTGGGACCGTCGGGATGCGGTAAAACGACGCTTCTTCATCTATTAGCTGGATTTTCGAGACCGACGTCAGGGGCCGTCCTCTATGACGGGCAAGAGATTGTCGCTCCATCACGCGAACGAGGAATTGTGTTTCAGCAGGCGTCCCTGTACCCGTGGATGAGTGTTGAGGAGAATATTTCCTTCGGGTTGAAGCTGCGTGGGATCCAAAAGAGTGAACGCAAGAGTGTGGCGGAACGGTATATCGCAATGATGGGCCTGGAAGGGTTCGGTGATAAGCCGCCGTACGAACTCTCAGGCGGAATGAGACAGCGCGCTGCCATCGCTCGGGTTCTTGCCAATGATGCGGAAGTAATGCTTATGGACGAACCATTTGCGCCCTTGGACGCCCTGACCCGAGAGCGCCTACAGGAAGAGTTGAAGCGTCTCTGGGCTTCGGTGGGTAACACGGTCATTTTCGTTACCCACAGCGTCGACGAAGCCGTATATCTAGGTACTCGTATAGTGGTGTTCTCTCAGCGACCTGGACGGGTGATTCTAGACATTCCCCGGCAGGTACCGGAAGTGAATGAGTACGACGGTGACATTCGAACATTACCTGAATTTGGACATGCTCGGGGATTGATTTTGAATGCGCTACAGGAAGCGCACGCCATCTAAACGGTGCTAATCTAAACGGCTTTAATCTTACGGAAAGTAGTGGATACATGACGAAAAAATTTGATGTTATCGTTGTCGGTGGCGGCCACAATGGACTGGTTGCGTCATATTATTTGGCGTCCACAGGACTAAGTGTGTGCGTTCTCGAACGGCGTCATTGTCTGGGCGGGGGTGCCAACAGTGAGGAAATTTTTTCCGGGTTCAACGTATCTACGTGTGCGTATGCGCTACACGTGCTTCAGCCGCGGATTATCAGGGACCTTCGGCTGATCGAGCACGGTCTCGATATCATTCCACTTGAACCGGCGTCAACTCATTTGTTTCCCGATGGCTCCAAGGTACCGTTCTACCTCGCGTCGGCCACGAAGACTCGCGCTGCCATCTCAGCACTGTCGCCGAGCGACGGAGCGGGTTTTGATAAGTGGGAGGCATATTGGGACCGTGTCGCCGCTCTGGTTGGAAAATACGCGTTTGATGTAACACCGCCTTCTCTCGAAACACTTCGGAGTACGGCTCGGGGCACGGAGGATGAATCCTTGGTGGACGAGCTCATTGACGGTACCTTGACAGGGCTCCTCGATCGGATGTTCGAGTCGGATGCGGTCAAAGTTGCTCTCGGCAGTCAGTTCCACCCACTTGCCCGAACGCCGGATGAGCCTGGAGTACTGCTGGGATGCGCAGCGTTGGCAGTCGGAAGACTTATCGATCCGAAGTATCGTGGGATCCCGCGTGGAGGCATGGGCGCCTTTGTAGATTCCCTGGCGCGGGCGGCACGGAGCGTTGGAGTCGTGATCAGGTGTGGCGCCGAGGTGTCGCAGGTCCTAGTTTCCAACGGGAGAGCACATGGTGTCCAGTTGAGTGACGGGCAGGTTCTGCAGGCTGACAGGATCATCGCGAACTGCGATTTGAGGCGGTTGAGCGACCTTCTACCGACGGATTCAGACGGCGCATCAGGTGGACTTGATCGTCCGGCAGGTCATGACACCTTCTCGACCATGAAATTCCACGCAGCCGTGAGTGAGGTTCCTGACTTGTCCAAGTGGTTCGGGAAGGATGAGATTGAACTTACTGCGCGGGTTAGCCTTGTTCCCTCTCTGGAGAGCTTCTATGGTGCTTATTCCGCTGCTCGGGATGGACGGATCCCTGCGCATCCGCTGATCGTTCTGCAGATACCTACTGTACTCGATACGTCGCTGGCCCCTAGCGGGCAGCACATCGTGTCGGCATGGGTCCGTTCCGTTCCATGGTCTCCGCAAGTGGGAAATTGGGATGAGCTACGCAGCCAGGTAGGAGAGCAGCTCATTGCATTGATAACTGAATACGCGCCAAATTTCGCTGACTCGTTGATTGATTGGGTTCTCTATACCCCCAAGGATATTGAGACACGAATTGGAATGACAGATGGGAATATTCATCACGTTTCCCATGTTCCAGGAGAGTTGCTCGGGGATCGAGGGCTGGGAGCGGGAGGCTATCGAACTAAGATAGAAGGACTCTATGTGTGTGGAGCGAGTGCACACCCGGGTGGAGAAATAACTGGTGTACCCGGTCACAATTCCGCGCAAGTAGTGCTCGAAGACGCAAAATCTGATCCCCGATGAGTTGTCCGACAACACAACACGCAGACGAGGCCTATGGGGTGCATGTTGGCAGACATTGAACGGCTGACTCCGAACCGGACGGTCTCGGTGCGCATCGCGGAGCAGATTCTCGAGCGGATTAAGTCCGGCGAGTTTCCTCTCGATACCAAGCTGCCGTCCGAGATGGACCTGGCGCGTCGCTTCGGGGTCAGTCGCCCGTCGGTGCGCGAAGCACTGGGTGCCCTTCAGTTTGTCGGATACCTCGACTCGGTGCGCGGATCCGGCACCCGGGTAATCGCCACGCACCGCCAGATCGAGCACACCCCACCCCCGTCCGAGATGACGGTTATGGCGGTGCTCGACCTGTTCGAGGCCCGGCTGTTGGTCGAGCCTCAGGTTGCTGCCCTGGCCGCGAGAAACCCGGTCGCCCACAAGATCGACGATGCCGAGGCGCTGATCGAGGGTATGCGGCTGGCAGTCCACGAGCCGAGCCTGCACGCCGAGACGGATCTGCGCATTCATCGTGCGCTGGCCGAGATCTGCCCGAACGGGTTTATGCGCCGATCGGCCCTGGAGCTGCTGGACCGTGCGGCCTCCCCCGCGCTCCAGGCGGCGCGGGCGCAGGCGTGGGACAACCACGCGCTGCCACCGAAGTGGCACGGCCAGCACCAGGACGTGCTGCACGCGATCCGGGCCGGGGACGCGGAGGCGGCCGCGACCGCGAGCTGGGCGCACATGGCCTCCTCGATACTCAGTGCTCTGACGCTCCTGCTGCAGGACCCCGGTGCCCACGAAGCCGCCATCAACACGCTCAGGACCTTGGTGGAGCACGGTCCACCGCATTGGGCGACATTCGCCCGGGACCGTTCGAGCAGAGGGGACCGCGCGTTCCACTCGGCCCCCTCTGCTGATCACTCCCCCCCTTAAAATCACGCCCCGGCCGCAATCGTGAAGGCCGGAGAACCGATCACCGCCCTGGTCACAGGGCTCCGGTCATGGGGTGGATCGTCGTTTTGAGAGTTAGTTGATTTCTCGAGGTTTCCAGCGGGTGGAGGGCGAGGCCGGTCTCGGTAAAGTTTCTTGTATGTAGCCAAGTTGTCTGACATAATTACAATTAATTCGGCAATAGAAGCGTTTGCGATTCGTGAGGAAGCAATGGACGACTTCAAGCCCCTCGTCCGGCGGGGGGGGGGAGCCGATCGGGCGCCGGGGAAGATCCTGGAACGAATATGGTCCGGGGTTTTCCGCTTCGATCTGTGGGTAGATGCGCCAGGCGTCCGCCCGATATCAACCCGATATCAAGTCGAAACGAGAGGAACCAGTAGGTGGAAAACATCGATGCCACACCCAACTTTGACCTGGATCTCACGAAACCAGAACCTGTACCGCAGCAGGGCGTCGACCGGGCCACCGAGCTGATGAACACGGGCCGTCTTTTCCGTTACGGGGAAACAGTCCCGGGGGAACTAAGTGACGCCTCATTGCTGGAACAACGATTTGCAGACCTTCTGGGCCGAAAATTCGCCGTCGGAGTCAACTCATGCGGTGCCGCGCTCTTTCTCGCGCTGAAGTCCTCCGGAGTCCGCGCTGGGGACAAGGTCCTGGTCAACGGATACACGCTGGCCCCGGTTCCAGGGGCCATCGATCACGCCGGCGCACTTCCCGTAATCGTCGAGGTCAATGACAACTGCACCATCGACGTCGCGGACCTCAAACACAAAGCCCTCGCATCAGGGGCGCGTACCCTGCTGTTGTCCCATATGCGCGGACACATATCCGACATGGATGAGGTGGTGCGCATATGCGCTGACCTGGGCATTGCACTGATCGAGGACTGCGCCCACACCCTGGGGGCCTCCTGGGATGGGAAACCCACCGGCACTTTCGGAAAAGCGGCGTGCTTCAGCCTTCAAACGTTCAAGCACATCAACTCCGGTGAAGGCGGCATCATCGTCACCGACGACGAAGACTTGGCCGCCCGGGCCATCCTGTACTCCGGCAGCTACATGCTTTATACACAGCATGGCGCCCGTCCGCCCGAATCCGTTTTTGAGAACCTCAGGGGAAACATCCCCAACTACAGCCTGCGCATGACGGCACTTGCCGCAGCACTGGCCCTGCCCCAATTGGACCTGCTGCCGGAGCGTGCCGAGCGCATGAATGCGTCATACCAATGTTTGGCCGGTCTTTTGGGCGCAATTGAAGGCGTGCAGTTGATCGAACGGGCACTTAAGGAACAGTTCATCGGCAGTTCGCTGCAGTTTCGACTTCCAGGACTGCGCGGAGAACAGATAGCGGAGTTCGTTGCCATCTGCCATGAGCATGGATTGGGGCTGAAATGGTTTGGGCAGCCCAGGATGGAAGGCTTCACCAGCAGGCCATCACAATGGGAGTACGTTGCAGATTCGGCAGATTTGCCACGCACCGAAGCACTGCTGTCCACACTTTGCGATGTTCGCATACCGCCGGCGATGAACGAACATTACTGCCACCAAGCGGCCGAGGTCATCTCCCATGCCCTACAGATAATTGCACCGTAGTGCAACCCGGGACCTAGCCACCACACAGCCCCTTGCATGAGGCCAATCGACCCTTCCCAATCGAGCACCAGGAGCCACCATGACCATCGAATATCTCAAACAAGGACATCCCGCACTGTTGCCGGACGTTTCGGCAACCACCCAGACGGTCCAGGAAATGCTGAGCCGGATGGAACTCAACGGAGAGTCCGCCACCCGGGAATACTCCCAGAAACTTGATTCCTGGAACCCGGAGAGCTTCATCGTCAGCGCCGCGGAAATCGCCGCAGCCGAAAAAGCGCTTCCTGAGACGGTCAGAGACGATATCCGTTTCGCCCACAAGCAGGTGCGGGAATTCGCCGACCGCCAGCGCGAAAGCCTGCACGAGTTCGAATTCGAGTCATACCCGGGACTAACAGTGGGGCAGCGTCACATTCCCGTGGCAGCCGCCGGTTGCTACGTGCCCGGCGGTCGTTTCGCCCACTTGGCCTCTGCCGCGATGAGCGTGGCTACAGCCAAGGCAGCCGGTGTCGAACATGTCACAGCATGTTCACCGCCGCGGGATGAGAACGGAATCCATCCCGCAACCTTGTTTGGCATGTCGGTTGCGGGGGCTGACACCATCCTGAGCCTGGGCGGGGTGCAGGCAGTGGGGGCCATGGCTTTTGGCCACTTCACGGGCAAGCCGGTGAACATCCTGGCAGGCCCTGGCAACAGATTCGTGGCCGAAGCCAAACGGCTGCTCTACGGGCGCGTAGGCATCGACGTCGTCGCCGGACCCACTGAATCACTGATCCTGGCGGACGATTCCGCGGATCCGTGGCTCGTGGCCGTTGACCTGATCAGCCAGGCAGAACACGGCGCGGAGTCCACAACTATCCTCATCACCACCTCCCGCCGTATCGGTGAGGCCGTTCTTGAACTGATCCCGCAGGCCCTGGCACAGCTTCCCGCGGACTCCATCGCAGGCCACGCCTGGAAGAACTTCGGCGAAGTCGTCCTCACGGGCACTCGTGAGGAGGCTGCGAAACTGGCCGATGAATACGCCAACGAGCATGTCCAAGTGCAGGCAGAAGATCTTGATTGGTGGCTGGCAACGCTTCGCAACTACGGTTCGCTGTTCCTCGGCGAGGAAACCACCGTGACTTACGGTGACAAGACATCCGGTCCCAACCACATCCTGCCCACCCGTGGCGCTGCCAGTTACACCGGAGGGCTCTGGGTCGGGAAGTTCATCAAGACTGTCACCTACCAGCGCATGACACGCTCAGCCAATGCACAGATCGGCCGTGTCGCAGCACGCATTTCCCGTGTTGAGGGCATGGAAGGCCACGCCCTTTCGGGAGATGCGCGGTTGGAAAAGTACTTCCCCGGAGAACCCCTCAACACCCTCGTGCCGGCACTGTAGGGCCAGCCGCACTAATACCAATCGGTCCGTAACAAGGCGGAACGGTGAAATGACATCTAGAAAGTGGAAACACCATGAATTTGGCCAAGATTGCCCGCCGCCGCTACACCGCGGGGGCCACACCTCTCGAGTTCCTCCCCAACCTCACCAAGGAACTGGGCGGACCGCGCATCCACATCAAACGCGATGACCTGCTGGGCTTGACCTCGGGAGGCAACAAGACCCGAAAGCTTGAGTTCCTGATGGCAGACGCCCTGGCAAAGGGGGCGGACACCATCATCACCACCGGTGCCGTGCAGTCCAACCACTGCCGGTTGACCCTCTCCGCCGCTGTCAAGGAAGGGCTGAAGTGCCGGCTCTTGATCGAGGAGCGGGTCGAGGGCTCCTACAGTGAGGACGCCAGCGGCAACAACTTCCTCTTCCGCCTCTTAGGTGCTGAGTCAATCACTCCCGTTCCGGGCGGAACGGATCTCATGGCACGGATGCAGCAGATGGCCCAGGAAGTCATCGCCGAAGGAGGAACGCCCTACATTATCCCAGGTGGCGGCTCCAACGCACTGGGCGCCCTGGGCTACGTTGCCTGCGCAGAAGAGATCCTCACCCAGAGCTTCGACACCGGACTGGATATTGACCATGTGGTGTGTGCCAGCGGATCCGGCGGAACACACGCCGGCCTCGTGGCCGGTTTCCACGGCAATCAAAGCGGAATTCCGATCACCGGAATCAGCGTACGGGCGGCAAAGGAGCCCCAGGAAGCCAAAATTCTCGACCTCGCCCAGAAGACATCGCTGCTCGCGGGTGCGCAGCTGCAGATTCCGGCAGACCAGGTACTGGTCCGCGACGACTTCGTGGGCCCGGGCTATTCGTTGCCAACAAAGGAAATGACGGCGGCAATCCAGCTGTTTGCCCGCACCGAGGGCATCCTCCTCGACCCGGTCTACACCGGCAAGACTGCCGCGGGACTGGTGGGCCTGGTCCAGGAGGGCGCGTTCGCCAAGGACAGCGACGTGCTGTTCGTCCACACGGGCGGTTCGCCGGCCCTGTACGCCTACCCGAACGAAGCACTGGGATAACCCGTGCAAGCCGTCACTAAACCATCCCGGCTGGTGGGAATTCTTGGAGGCATGGGCCCCTCGGCTACGGCAGACTTCTACACCAAACTCATCGCGCATACCCCGGCGTCCCTGGACCAGGAACACCTGCGCGTAGTGATCTGGGCCGACCCGACGGTCCCAAGCCGCCAGGAAGCCATCCTCGCAGGTGGCCCAGACCCCTCGCCTTGGCTCGAGGCCGGGATAGGGCGGCTCATAGGGTGCGGAGCCGAAATTGTTGTCGTCCCGTGCAACACAGTTCACAAGTACCTTCCCCAGATCATGGACGGGAAACCCACCGAGTTCATCAGCATCATTGATACAACCATCCATGCAGTTCAACGGGACGCGGTCGGCGGCCCGATCGGTGTCTTGGCAACTGACGGCGCGCTGTCAGCAGGAATCTTCCAAGAGGCCCTGGGCGAGGCAGGGTTCGGGATCGCCCTGCCATGGCCGGAAGAGCAGACTAAGCTCATGGACGTCGTGAACCGGGTCAAGGCCGGTCTGACCGGGCCAACCCTGCTGCAGGATATGTACTCGGTTCTCGCCTCGCTGGAAAGACAAGGAGCCCGGACGGCTATTTTGGGCTGCACGGAGTTGTCGACCCTGCTGGCGAGCGACAGCGATGACTATCCGGTGAAACTGATTGATCCGGCAGTGGAGTTGGCGATTGCGACCATCAGCAGGGCCATTAAGCACACATGAGCTGGCCCGGGCACTGCGGATCAGCCCCCCGATTATCGACAGATGTGCGGCAGAATTTCGCGTACACCCCTAGGAGACCTTATGTACACGGCGGCACTTCTCTCCGGTAGAAGCGAACCCGACACCACGCACGGTTCTAATGGGGCTGGAAGTCAAGTAGGCGTCGCACCCCCTGCTGGAGTCAGCGATCCAGGGAATGCTGATGAGTAAAACACTCACCGGTATGCCATCCCCTGGAAAGTCGACCCCACGGGCAGTACGGCTAGTGCCGGGACTTGGTGCGTGTGCAATCGCAGTCTTGGCCTCGCTGGGAATCCATAGTCTGGTTCCATCGCTTCCTGCGATGACCGTCGCTGTGACTCTCGGAATTCTCTCAGCCAACCTTCCCAAGATCCGCTCACTCATCCAAGGTCCGCTCCGTCCCGGACTGGACTTTGCCGCCAAGCGGCTCATGCGGGCCGGGATTGTGGTCCTTGGTCTGAAGCTGAGTATCGTCGACGTATTGGGCCTGGGGTGGGCAGCGTTCGGCATCATCTCTGCCGTTGTTGTTCTGGCCTTTGCCGGAACCTACTTATTGGGGAGGCTCTTCCGGCTCCCAGGCGAGACCCCGCTATTGCTCGCCGCGGGATTCTCCATCTGCGGCGCCTCCGCCATCGGAGCCATGGCGGCCGCCCGGCGCGCCCGGCATGCCGATACCCTGATGCCGGTAGCGCTGGTAACCCTCTGTGGAACCCTCGCCATCGCTGTTCTGCCGTTGCTGATGGGCCCACTGTCGCTGGATCCGATTCAGTTCGGCCAATGGACCGGGGCTTCGGTGCACGATGTCGGGCAGGTCGTCGCTACAGCCCAAGTCGCCGGGCCTGCTGCACTCGCGGCAGCACTGGTAATAAAACTGACACGCGTCCTGCTGCTGGCCCCCATCGTTTTTCTGGCCGCCTTGTGGACCCGCAGCAGCGCCCGACGACAGGGGCGGAATCCCGGAAACGAATTGCAACCAGCACCGCTACCGCCGCTGGTTCCACTCTTCATCCTCGGCTTCACGGCCATGATCTGTATCCGGTCGCTCGGCATACTAAACCCCGACATGCTGCAGATCGGGTCAATCGTCCAGGACGTCTTGCTAGGCTCGGCTCTCTTCGGTCTGGGATCGGCCGTAAGCATCCGGGACTTGCTGTCATCCGGGCTGCGCGGAAGCCTCGTAGCACTGCTGTCATGGCTACTCATCGCCGCTTTGGGTTACGGAGCCGTGCTGTTGATCGCGCCGTAGAACGAAAGAATCGGCGAGTCCAGTGTCCTGCGCCCCTGAACCGCCCGTTGTCTTTGGCCGGTTGATCGGCGGATAACCCGACCAAATTTCCCTGGTTAGACAGCCAACACCCATAAGGAAATCGATCAGTGACTTATATGAAATTCGATGAGTGGTCCAGGCTTTCTGGCACCGACGTAGAGGTCTGGCGAAACGGGCTACTGATAGGGACCGGAAACATAGAGATGGCTGCCAGCGACTCGATCGCGTGGATCATCTCGGATCCCCTCGCCGAGCGGCTCCTCTTGGAGAAGACCAACGGTTTTGAGTTGCGCGTCAGCCGGGAACAGGCGATTCGCCGCATGGATCCAGAACGCACTGACACGAAATGCCACGCATATCCCGGCCTTGATAGTCCAAACCCGGACTGAATCATGAACCGTGGAGAGCCCATGACCTCATCGGATACTTGGGCCCTTGTACGTCCCGCCCACCCCCAGAATGTAAAAGGACTATTGTGTCTACACCTGATATAACAAATGCTTTCGGTCTGTCCGTCCGTCCTGTCACGGGCGGCAGCCGCGTCAAGCGGGGCATGGCTGAGATGCTCAAGGGCGGCGTCATCATGGACGTCGTCAACGTTGAACAGGCCCGCATCGCCGAAGACGCCGGTGCTGTTGCAGTCATGGCCCTGGAACGTGTTCCGGCCGATATCCGTGCCCAGGGCGGCGTGTCCCGCATGTCGGATCCGGACATGATCGACAAGATCATTGACGCCGTCTCCGTGCCCGTGATGGCCAAGGCCCGGATCGGCCACTTCGTCGAGGCCCAGGTCCTGCAGTCCCTGGGCGTGGACTACATTGACGAGTCCGAGGTCCTGACCCCGGCCGACTACGTCCACCACATCGATAAGTGGAACTTCAAGGTTCCCTTCGTCTGTGGCGCCACGAACCTCGGTGAGGCGCTGCGCCGCATCAACGAAGGCGCGGCCATGATCCGCTCCAAGGGCGAGGCCGGCACCGGCGACGTCTCCAACGCCACCGGGCACATGCGCCAGATCCGCGCCGAGATCGCCAAGCTCGCCGCCTTGCCCGAGGACGAGCTCTACGTCGCGGCCAAGGAACTGCAGGCCCCGTACGAACTGGTCAAGGAAGTTGCCGCCGCCGGCAAGCTCCCCGTAGTGCTGTTCACCGCCGGCGGCATCGCCACCCCGGCCGACGCTGCCATGATGATGCAGCTCGGCGCTGACGGTGTGTTCGTTGGCTCCGGCATCTTCAAGTCCGGCAACCCGGCCCAGCGCGCCGCCGCCGTCGTCAAGGCCACCACGTTCTTCGATGACCCTGACGTCATCGCCAAGGCCTCCCGCGGCCTCGGCGAAGCCATGGTCGGCATCAACGTCGACGAAATCCCGCAGCCGCACCGCCTCGCCGAACGCGGCTGGTAAGGCCTGGAACAGGGAGGAAGTACCGAGGGCAATTCCTCCGGTACATCCAGAACCGGGCGAGGCCACCGACAGTGATCAAGAATGGGCCGGCGTTCGGCTAATCCGACAGCCCGGATGCTCGAACCAGCATTTCAGTGCTCCCGCCAAAGCCGCACCCTAATCCTGAAATGATAGAGAATTATGAAAGGAAACAATGACTGACCAGACCACAACGCAGGTCCACCGCAACACCAAGGCACGCCTGGCCGAGCTCGGGCTGCAGCTCCCCGAAACCCCGCACGCAGCTGCGGCATACATACCTGCAATCCGGACGGGCCACACCGTCTACACCTCCGGGCAGCTGCCCCTGCAGAACGGTTCCATGGTCGCCACCGGCAAAGTAGGATCCCAGGTCACGACCGAACAGGCTGCGGAAATGGCCCGGACCTGCGTCCTGAACGCACTGGCTGCGGCAGGCGGACTCGGAGACCTGGACCACGCCAGAATCCTGAAAGTTACCGGCTTCGTAGCATCTGCCCCCGGCTTCAACGGCCAGCCGGCCGTAATCAACGGCGCCAGCGATCTGCTGCTTAAATTGTTCGGCCCCAATGGGGAGCACGCACGCTCTGCAGTAGGAGTAGCCGAGCTCCCGTTGGACGCACCCGTCGAGGTAGAGATTTTACTCGAGCTAACCGCGCACTGAGTCTCGAGACGGACAACCTTTCGAATTCGGATCGATTCAAAATCTGCAAGCTACTGCACCGCCGGGCACCCAGTCTGCGGCTATAGCGCACCAGCTGTGGCAGGATGCGTTGATTTTTCGGTTTGCCCTCATACTCATTACGCCGATCTAGGCTATACATCTGATGCTTCAGAATTTCTTTATTTCCTGACAAACCCCTCTCCCGGGAGTGTCTGAATAACGGTGGATCCGGGGTTGGCCTGACACGCCGGGCGGTGCCTGGCGGGGAGGACTGATCATGAGCGAAACCATGGATCCCATGGCGACTGAATTGGATCAGCAAGAGTTAGCGCAGCAGCTCCTGGCCCAGGCCAGGAAGCAGGGAATCGAGCTCGTCGGCCCTGGCGGGCTGTTGAACCGGTTGACGAAGAACGTCCTGGAGACCGCTCTGGAAGCGGAGATGGACGAGCACCTCGGCTACGGAAAACATGACGTGTCCGGACGCGGGAGCGGGAACTCCCGCAACGGCATCCGCACCAAGACCGTCATGACTGAGATCGGGCCGGTGGAGATCGACGTGCCGCGGGACACCGGATCGACGTTCGACCCGCAGATCGTAAAGAAGCGGCAGCGGCGGCTGACGGGCGTGGACGAGATCGTGTTGTCGCTGAGCGCGAAGGGCCTCACGACCGGTGAGATAGCGGCGCACTTCGCCGAGGTGTTCGGCGCCAGGGTCTCCAAAGACACGATCTCAAGGATCACCGAGAAGGTCATCGGAGAGATGACCGAGTGGCAGAACCGGCCCCTGGACAGGGTCTACCCGGTGATGTTTATCGACGCGATCCACGTAAAGGTCCGCGACGGGCAGGTCACGAACCGGCCGGTCTACGTAGCGATCGGTGTGAGCGTCAACGGCGAACGCGACATCCTCGGGCTGTGGGCCGGGGACGGCGGGGAAGGTGCGAAGTTCTGGCTCTCAGTGCTGACTGAAATCAAGAACCGGGGTGTCGAGGACGTATGTATCACGGTCTGCGACGGACTCAAGGGCCTGCCCGAGGCCATCAACACCGTCTGGGAACTGGCCGTGGTCCAGACCTGCATAGTGCACCTGATCCGCAACACCTTCCGCTATGCCGCCCGCCAGTACTGGGACGAAATGTCCCGGGACCTGCGCCCGGTCTACACGGCGCCGTCCGAGGCAGCGGCGAAGGAACGCTTCGTCGAGTTCTCGACCAAGTGGGGCAGGCAGTACCCGGCGATCACCCGACTGTGGGAGAACGCCTGGAGCGAGTTCGTGCCGTTCCTGGACTACGACGTGGAAATCAGGCGGGTCATCTGCAGCACCAACGCCATCGAGTCCGTCAACGCCCGCTACCGGCGGGCGGTCAGGGCCAGGGGTCATTTCCCCACCGAGCAGGCGGCCCTGAAATGCCTGTACCTGGCGACCCGGGCACTGGACCCGACCGGCAAAGGCAGGGCACGATGGGCCACAAGGTGGAAGCCGGCATTGAATGCCTTCGCAATCACCTTCGAAGGAAGAATCAACTAAATGCCAACCGCGGATCCACCGTTAAACGGACACTCCCCCTCTCCCAGGGCCAGGACTCCTGACATGAGATGGTCGGCTGTTTAGCTGAACCTTGTTATCTCGGGCCTTCCGTTGTCGGACAACTGTTAATTTTGTGATCTCTCAAGAGATCGGTGACAGTTCTGCCTCAGGACACTGGTGACAGTTCCTGCGGAAAGGCGCCCGCTGCGGAAGCGGGTGAGTGACTTGCTGATCCCGACGTATCCGGTGCCTTCCGGCGGCCATGCGTATTCGGCAATGACCTCGCCTTCGGTGATGGCGAACGGGATTTCCTTGAGGTCCCAGGCGGCAATGACGATGCGTCCGCCCATCCGTTTGGTCAGGGAGAACATGGTCGTGCCGATCTTGACGACGCCGTCGCACCCGAAGACTGGACTTTGACGTACGCCCGCGGCGCCGACATCGAGGCTCTGGTGCCCGACCCTGCAGGTGAGCACTGGCACGACGGCGGCGAGCGCCCTCTGATCTTCTCCCCCGCGCCTGTCGACCCTGAGATGCTGGCCGGGGCGGTGCGCGCAGCGGAGGCGGCCGACTATGCGGTCGTCGTCGTCGGTGACACCATTGCGCTGACCGGTAAGACCCGCTCGACGGCCACCCTTGACTTGCAGGGCGCTCAGATCGCCCTGCTCGACGCGCTCGTGGCCACGGAGACCCCGGTCATCGTGGTGCTCGTCCAGGGGAAGCCGTCGGCGCTGAAAGCGGCCGCGATCATCGAGGCGTTCAACCCGGGTATGCGCGGCGGGCAGGCCGTCGCCGAGCTGGTCCTGGGACTGATCGAGCCCAGCGGACGGCTGCCGATCTCCGTGCCGCGGCACGTCGGGCAGCAGCCGGTCTTCTACAACCAGGTGCGCGGCCAGCATGGCGACCGCTACGCCGACCTGCCCCAGGACCCGCAGTTCGTCTTCGGCGAGGGGCTGTCCTACACAAGCGTGGAATACACGGATCTGCATGTGCTCGACGAAGTCGTCGCGCACGATGGCGTGGTTCGCGCCGAAGTGACGCTGACCAACACGGGGACCCGCCCATCCCTCGAGACGGTTCAGGTCTACGTCAGCGACCTCGTCACCGGCGCCACGTGGGCCGACAAGGAACTCAAGGCCTGGCGCCAGGTACAGGTGGCGGCCGGTGAGACCGTGACCGTCACCCTTGAGGTGCCGGCCGCATCCTGCTCCCTGGTCACCTCTGACGGGCGCCGCATCGTCGAGCCCGGGCAGTTCGATCTCCTCGTTGGCCGCAGCTCCCGCGCCACCGACCTCCTCCGGGCGGGGTTCACGATCACAGGCTGATCGTCGGGTGTCGGTCTGGTGTCGGTTTCCCGGTGGGCACCCCGGCCGGTGGCGGCACTGGTTGGGTCCCTAGGTAGGAGTCCAGTTGCTGTGTGAGTTTCGTGTCCGAGAATGGACGCAGGAGGAAATTCACGAATCATGGCACGCAGACATACCCCCGAGCAGGTCATCGCCAAGGTGCGGCAGGGCCAGAGAATGCTCAACGACGCCGACCGATGGTCGAGGTCGTCAAGGAGCTTCAGGTCACCGAGGCGACCTGGTTGCTGTGGATGCATTCAGGGCTCGCGACCTCCCGTAAAACCCCGGCAATCAGCGGCAAGGCAACCCGCGTGTCCGCCACCCCGGTCGGGCGCTAGCAGGAAAGCAATGCAGTTAGTGACGGAAATTGTCGGTTGGGCAGGAGCTGCAGCCATGCTGACTGCCTACCTTTCGGTTTCCATGGGCTGGTTCCAGGCAGGCCGTCGTTTTCAGGCAGCAAACATGGCGGCCTCATGCGCACTCGTAATCAAGGGCGCTTACCACGGGGCGATGCCCTCCGTCGTAATCAATATTGTCTGGTTCCTGATTTCCGTGGTTGCCTTCCTGTGCATCCAGCTGAGACCAAGAATTATCCGACCCGCGAATGACGCTCCACTCCTCCGCAGGGAGCCATGCTGCAGTGTGGACTCAAAGCAGTAAAGGCTCCAGCACTCACCAAGACCTTGGCCAGCCACAGTTCGCCGGCTTTGTGGCAAAACACGAAATACGCCGGGCTGGTAAAGAGGCTAAGAGGAGTAGCGGACCCAAGCTCAAGTTCCGAAGGAATCTGGCTCTCACGGCTGTGAGTCGTCAGTGTGGGGCACACCCCAACCTGACGTCAGGCAGCCCTTTCAAACATCGTCAGAATAGGGTCCAAAAGTCGATTCCTGCACCCTCCTACTGAACGGTCTCAGATGCAAACCTGACAGAGTGGCCCGGAAATGCGGCGCCTACGTAGGAGCGTGCTAGTGGGATTCAGCGCGCAAAGCGCCGTCAGAGTCCTATCGCGTCTTGTCTGGAAGCTGGCCAGACTTGGGTCCTTCTCCACAGATCGACCCGCTCGGCGAGGTGCAGCCCGGACACCGCAAATTGGCGAAGCTCCGGTCAAATAGCGGTTGACCGAAGCTTCGCTCCATTATGCGTGCCTGAACCTTGGGATTCCCTGTGAAGCAAGGCGTCCTGTCGGAGAATGCCTTAGCTTTCACACTCGATGCAGTAAGAGTGGCCGTTGCTTTCGCGTGCGAGTTGCGACCGGTGCCTGACGAGGAAGCAGGAATAGCAGGTGAACTCGTCTGCGGCCTGCGGAATGACCTGAACGATGAGCTCCTCGGCAACGATCTCTCCACCAGGGGTGAGGCCCTCATCGAGTGCGTCGGCTTCATCCAGTTCAGTGACGACGCTGCGGGCATCCGGGGCATTCGCAGACTGCAATGCCTCGAGCGAGCGGTCCTGAGATTCTTTGACGTCCGAACGGACTTCGTCGTAATCGGTGGCCACTTGTGATTCTCATTTCTGACGGTTCTACGATGTTCTCTTTGACGAGACTGCAACGTACCCCAACGCGCTGTTGTTCCCGGGCCACGGGAGCTGGATGATGTCAACGCAGCGCAACCGTCCGTGGCACGCAAACCCCTCGGGGTCCAGGCCTACCCCCTGCGACGCAAATTCATCCAAAACACCAAATCCACCTGGTCGGGGTGGTGGCCATAATCGAAGTTCCGCTCCAAGGCTGAGTGTCAATGACGGAAGTCATCCAGGCCACATACGGCCAGTATCGACCGGTTATGCCTTGGTAGTCGCATTTTCTATTGCCTCGGTGTCCGGTTCGGCCCATTCGAGCGCGGCAACGATGTGTCCCTCGTTGGGGAGGGCCTGTTGTTCAGCCGGAGGGAGCTTATCGTAGGTGTAGGCGGCGACGGCCATAGGTGATGTGGAGCGTCCGAGGCTGTACCGGACGCTGCGGTCGTTCTTCGTACCGCAGATGAGGATGCCGATGGTTTCGTTGTGATGTTCGCGCCGCAGCACGTCGTCGACGAGGGCGACGTAGAAGTTCAGTTTGCCGGCATTATGAGCAGCTGCGCATAATCTCGGTTATGCGCAGCGGAACGTTATGCAAAAGTCCTCGTTCGTACTGGCGTTTTGACGGCCAGTCGCTGAAGAGTTCTTGGCATAACGCCCCGCCGTGGTGGTGGTCAGCGTCCGAGGCTGGTGAGCCAGGTGAGCATGTCCTTGTCCTGGTGCCAGAGCGGCATGGCGTCGGGTGGCGTGACGTTGGTGAAAGCGCTCTGGAGTGCTCTTCTTTTCATCTCTCCGTCGATGCGGGCGTAGATCTCGGTGGTCTTCAGATCGGCGTGGCCGAGGATGTCTCGGATGTAGACGAGGT
>NZ_PZKO01000020.1:0-172140 GCF_014926485.1 Pseudarthrobacter sp. AB1 | reverse complement strand
ACCCGTGCCCGACGGACACGGCTGCTGATCCCTGACAAAGCACCGGAAACCGAAACGATCACCACGCTCCTGGCCGCTATAACCGAGCTGAAAAACAGCCTCCGACAACAGGACCGGCTTCTGGCCTGAGAACCACTCGGCCAGCCCTTCAACCACCAGCACGACCCATCGGAGACGTGGAACCCGACGCCCAACCAGCGACACCAGGCCCTGCCAGCACACCCAAAACCAGAAAATCAGCCCGAACCAGAATCAAACCGGAACCCGACGGCCAACCCGAGCATCATGAAAAATCCGGGTTAACGCGGTACAGCATGTCCGGAGTGTCCTGGCCGCGCTGTTTGAGGTCACACTGCCCGCAGGATGAAACCACTAGCCGCTACTCCCGAATGCGTGAGCCCTCCGCCAGGGCATGTGCTGCGGTTTCGTATTGCCTGCACCTGCACGATCCGCCGAAATCGTGGAGCTGTGCTTCGTCCACAGTGTTTGGCCTGGGGCCGGGCCTATCTGGGCCTCCCGGCGCAGCTGTCGCCCACGAAGGATAGCTTGCAAAACCTTGTTCGTATTTCGTATCCGGTATACGCTTAGAAGAACGCAGCTGATCCTGAAGGAGATGACGTGATGAAGCTCAGGCGAGCCCCCGCCGGTACTCACTCTTTGCAATGGCGCATTGATCCGGCTTTTGATGACTACGTCCGTAACCGCACCGGTGATGGAACGGTCGTTCTTTCCGCCGGCGCCACGCGCGATGACGACGGCTACTATCAATTCCCGAAAATCGGCTCATCGCTTGATCCTGTAAACCTGCGCTTCGGCGGCTCCGTCGAATTCCGCGCCTACCTGGGCGTTCTTTCGCTTCGGATAGCCGATCCCAGCTTCCATATAACCCATGACGTAGTCCGCATGTTCGTCGTGGACGACAACGCCCCGGCGGGGACACGGCTAGAGCTCGCAACGGCAGCTATTGAGCCAGGAAGAACCGGCAGCGTGATGCTTGACCTGCGCCTGACGGAAGCCGGCTCGGAACTGTTCTTAGATAAATACCCTGCGGGCACTCCCTTGGCGCCCTTAACTATTCTCCTGCCGGCCGCTGCCGCAAGGCAGATGCCCGTCGAAGGAGCATTCTGATGGATACCCCTGTGTCGATCGCCGTCATCGGAAGCGGGCCTTCCGGCTGCTACATTGCCCAAAGCCTCTGCCGGTCATTTCCCGAATCGGAGATCACGATTTACGACCGGCTTGCTTCCCCGTTTGGCCTGGTTCGGTACGGCGTCGCCCCGGACCATCAGAGCACCAAATCAATCCAGGCACAGTTTGCCCGGTTGTTTGAACGCGACAATGTCCGCTTCGCGGGGAACATCGAGGTCGGCGTCGACGTCTCCCTGGAGGAACTGCGCAGCATCCATCACATCGTCGTGCTTGCTGCTGGTCTGCCGGCGGATCGTGCAGTGGGCGTCCCCGGCGAAAACCTCCCCGAGGTTTACCGTGCCGGTCGCCTGACAAGGCTCTTCAACGCGCACCCGCTTGAGTCGACCGAGGTGCCGAGGTTCGGTAACTCTGTAGCGATTGTTGGCGGCGGCAACGTGTCCATCGACGTCCTGCGTCTACTCATCAAGCAGCCGGAGGACTTCCTCAACAGCGACATCGACGACGCCGTGCTGGCTGCATATGTCCAGGCACCTGCGAGCCACATTGACCTCGTCTGCCGGTCGACCATCACGAACGCTCCCTCTGATCCCGTAATGCTCGCCGAACTCGGACGCGTACGGGGAGTAAAGTTCTCGTGCGCGGACTCGATTGAAGTAGCGGAGGACGCTCCGCGTACCGTCGTGGCGAGGGCCAAGGCCATCAGAGGGCTTCTTAAGGTCGATCCCGGGAACGAAATCCGAGTCGAGGTGGTTTTGCACTTTGGTTGGACGCCCGTGAACATTAACGGGGACGGGCACGTCGACGGCGTGGAGCTGCGCTCAGTCAATGAGGACCGGCCGAATCTGCGCCTGGATGCTGACTCCGTAGTAACAGCCGTTGGCTTCGATTTCGACGGCGGCGACTGGCACGGACTCGGCGAGCTCACGGCCAACCTTGAAACCGGGGTACTGGATTACGGGCTATACCGCACGGGCTGGATCAAGCGTGGTTCCCGTGGAACGATCGCCGAAAACAGATCGTGCGCGAAGGCCGTAGCAGAAGAGATCGTTGCAGGTCTGGATTCTCTCAAGCAACAGGCGAGGCCGGGATACGGTGGCCTGCCGGAAGCAGTCCGAGCCAAGGCAGTCGATTACTCCGACTGGAAGCGCGTGGACTCCGCTGAAACGGCAGCCGCATCAGCGGACCGGTCCCGCCGAAAGTTCCCCAGTCATGCACACATGGTCGCCATCGCACACAGCAAGCTCGCTCAATTTTCCGCCGCCCCCGGCGCCAAATAACGCAGCCATCACACAGGAGAAAATGATGAAGATCCAAGTTCTTTTCGGGACGGAATCCGGCAACGCAGAGATTGCGGCTGAGGATCTCGCTGAATCGATCAGGAATGACAGCCAGGAAGTCGAAGTGCACGACCTGTCGGCGTTCTCCATTTCTGAACTGCAGCACGACATGATGTACGTTTTCCTTTGCTCCACCTACGGCGAGGGGGATCTGCCAAACACGGCACTGCCGTTCTACGCAGACCTTTCCGTCGTCCGCCCTGACCTAACCGGCGTGCGCTACGCAATATTCGGCCTTGGCGATACGTTCTACACGGAAACCTACGGACAGGGTGCCACCAAGCTCGACGACAAACTTACGGAGCTGGGGGCCCAGCGCGTAGGGGAAATCGGCCGCTACGATGCCTCAACATGGGAACCGGTGGGCGAAGCCGCTGTCGCCTGGTTCGCTGGCGTGCTCGAAGAAGTTGGCGCAGCCCGCTAAACGAGCCCTCGCAATGGCCCGGACCCGACGAAGTTGTCGGGTCCGGGCCATTTCCCCTTTTAGCCAACGTCATCCTTGTGTCGCGGTTACATGTGAAGGATCATTCAGGACGGAAGGACCGTAGAGGCTCAAATACTTGCGGAACGTGTCTTGAGAAGCCCGCATAAGCTCGAGCCGGCGTATTCGTGTCCGGTCGTCTGCTCTGGTGATGGCCATCGCCCGCTCCATTGTTGCCCCTGATACTGCCGCGGTTAGAGGCGGCATTTTTTGGTAGCCGGAACGTCTTGCCGAGGAAGTTCTTGCACGCGCTGCCAACGCCGGCCGCCGCGCCTTTGCGCCGGCGCTTGTCAGGACCTGTGGCTGCTCCTTCACCAGGCCCGGGTGCCGACGATGCGGATGTCGCGGTGCTGCACACTATGTTGGGTCTCTACGACCCGGGCCGGGCGACCAAAAGATGCTCGACTGCAAGGCCCTTTCCATGGCTTCGCCCGCCCGTTCGTTGCTTCCCTTTGGATCCTCAGGACTGACCGTCTTGCTCTTAGCCTTCCCATCCTGTGGTATTCCTCAGCTTGGTCATTGCGCTGTCATCGGAGATGCGGGTCCGCAGTCATTGACATCGGAATAGCCGCTCAATTAGAAAAGTCCTCCAGTGCCCGTGGTGCTTCGCGTGCTCTGGAGGCCCTTATCGCGCGACGGCATGATCCGGAGGAACCCGCGCAGCAGAGAGGTCCCCGGGATGACTCCCGGGGACCTTTCTGCGCTGAACCTATTTGATGATGAACGGGTTTGAAGTGTCCGGAGCCGTGGAGATCCAGACCGACTTGACTTGGAGGTACTCCTTGATCGCATCAATTCCGCTTTCCCTGCCCAGGCCGCTGCGCTTGTATCCGCCGAAGGGGGACGTAAAGCTGACGGCGCGGTAGGTGTTGACCCATACTGTGCCGGCCTGCAGGTTTTCTGAAAGGCGGATTGCCCTGCCGATGTCCCGTGTCCAGACTCCGGCGGCAAGACCGTAGTTGGTGTCATTGGCTATGGAGAGTGCGTCGTCTTCGTCGTCGAACGGGATGACGGCCAGGACGGGGCCGAAGACTTCCTCCTGAGCGATGCGCATCTCATTGCGGACGTTGGTAAAGATCGTTGGCTGGACGAACTGCCCGCCGGACGAGCCTTCCCCGGTGTAGGCGGCGCCTCCGAGGACGCACTTTGCCCCCTCGCGCTGGGCGATGTCGATGTAGTCGAGCACCTTTTCGAACTGCGGCCGGGTTGTCACTGGTCCGACGTGCGTCTCAGGCAGCATAGGGTCACCGATTTTGGCTTGTTCGGCCAGCGCCACAACCCTTTGGACGAACTCGTCGTGAATGGAGCGCTGGACCAGCAGCCGTGAGCCGGCGATGCAGGTTTGGCCGGTTGCGGCGAAGATCCCGGAGATCACACCGGTAGCCGCGGCGTCCAGGTCCGCGTCCTCGAAGACGATGTTCGGGGACTTGCCGCCCAGTTCAAGCGAGACGTGCTTGAACTGGCTCGCTGCGTTTTCGTAGATCTTTTGCCCGGCGGTCTCGGAACCGGTGAAAGCCACCTTTGTGATGTCCGGGTGACTGACGAGCGGGGCGCCCACCTCCTGGCCGAAGCCTGTGACGGTGTTGACTACGCCGAGCGGGAATCCTGCCTTTTCGAAGAGCTTCATGAGCTCCAGGGTCGAAGCGGAGGTGAATTCGGAGGGCTTGATGACGACAGTGTTCCCTGCCGCCAGAGCCGCCGGCAGTTTCCACGCCAGCAGAAGCAACGGAGAGTTCCAGGGCGTGATCATAGCGATCGGGCCGAGGGGCTCCAACCGGGTGTAGTTGAGGATGTTCGGCTTGTCACTTGGGATGACCGCACCCTCGATCTTGTCAGCCAGGCCACCGTAGTAGCGGTACCAACCGGCCATGTACCGGGTCTGGGCGGACATTTCGGCATAGAGCTTTCCGTTGTCGCTCACCTCGATCTCGGCAAGGTGGGCGCTGTTGGCCTCGATAAGATCCGCGAGGTCCATGAGCAGCTTGCCGCGGTACTGGGGCTTGGTCCTGCCCCAGCTCTTGAAAGCCTCTGAAGCAGCGGCGACTGCCCGCGATACGTCCGCGGGGCCGCCTTTGGCGATCCTGGCCCAAACTTCTCCGGTGTACGGATTGACGGTGTCGAAGTACTCCCCGTCCTCCGGTGGCGTAAAGGTGCCTCCGATGTAGTGGTCGTAGTGCGTCAGGCCATTGCGGTCCTCGAGGCGGCTGACCAAATCACTGCTCTGTGCTGTCATCGCTGTTTCATCCTTTGCTGAGCGGAGTGACCAGCCTGTGGTGCCCGCTGGTTGGGTGTGGTTCATGAGCGGGCCAATCCCTCCACGACGATTCCGATTCCTTCCTCAAGCAGCTGATCATCGATGGACAGCGGGGGAAGGAACCGGATGACATTGCCGTAGGTGCCGCAGGCCAGGAGGATGACCCCGTTTTCGTGCGCGTACTTCACGACCCGGGCAGTCAGCGCGGGATCCGGGTTCAGGGTGTCAGGGTCGACAAGTTCGATGGCGAACATCGCTCCGCGTCCGCGCACCTGGCCGATGCGGGGATCTGTTTCCTGCAGTTCGGTGAAGCGGTGAGTGAGGATATCCCCTATCTGCTGTGCGCGATCGAGCAGTCCGTCCTCCTCGTAGGCTTCGATGGTCGCAAGGGCTGCTGCGCAGGCGAGGGGGTTGCCGCTGTAGGTTCCTCCTAGGCCGCCAACCTGGGCGGCATCCATCAGCGCAGCCCGTCCCGTAAGTGCCGAAAGGGGCAATCCGCCGGCTATGCCCTTGGCCATGGTGATGAGGTCCGGGGCAACTCCTTCGTGGTCGACAGCGAACCATTTACCCGTTCGGGCGAAGCCGGACTGAATCTCGTCCGCGATGAACACAATGCCGTTGCGCTCTGTCCATTCCTTAAGGGTCGACAGGAAGCCTTCTGCCGGAACGATGAAGCCGCCCTCGCCCTGAATCGGCTCAATGATAATGCCTGCCACTGAGTCAGCCCCGAGCTCGTTTTCGATCTGTTCAATCGTCTGGCGGGCAGCTTCAGGTCCGGTGAGGCCACCGTCGCGGTAGGGGTAGGAGGCAGGAACGCGGTAGATTTCCGGGGCAAACGGGCCGAACCCCTGCTTGTAGGGTGCGCTCTTTGCGGTGAGCGCCATTGCAAGGTTTGTCCGCCCGTGGAAGGAGTGTTCGAAGGCCACGATGGCCTGGCGTCCCGTCGCGCGCCGGGCGACCTTGACAGCGTTCTCCACGGCCTCTGAGCCTGAGTTGAAGAGCGCGGTGCGCTTGGTGAAGTTGCCTGGCGTGATTTCGTTCAGCTTCTCCGCCACGGCAATGTAGCTCTCGTAGGGCACCACCGTGAAGGCCGTGTGCGTGAAGCGATCCAGTTGATCACGGACAGCGCGAACCACGCGGGGGTTGGAGTTGCCGACGCTGGTAACGGCGATACCTGAGCCCAGGTCAATGAACGAGTTGCCGTCCACGTCCAGGAGCGTTCCGCCCCCTGCTGCATCAGCAACGATGGGCAGGGTGTGGCCAACGGACCGGGCGACTGCCGATGCCTTGCGCTCAAGAATTTCGCGCGATCGGGGGCCCGGGATCTGGGTGACGAGCCTGCGCTCCTGAGTGAGCTCAGGGCCGCCGGCGGTGATCTTTGCGGTCATTGGGCCGCCTCCTTCGTGAGGTTGGTCTTCCTGGTGGTTCGTGACGCGTCTTCGGTCCGACCCGGATAAGAGAAGGATTTCAATTGGACGAATAAGGTATACGGTATACGCAAATCCGATGTAAGCCAATAGCCGGTAGGCTGGGAAAAACAGGAAATGGCGGGAGACCCATGAAAAAGATTGAGTTTGCTCGGGAGACGCTTGCTGACGCCGCGTACGCGCAGATTGCCGAAGGCATCCTGACACATGATCTTGGTCCCGGTGCCAGGCTGCTGATGGATGATTTGGCAGCCAAAATGGGGATCAGCCGGACGCCCGTGCGTGAGGCTTTGCACCGGCTGGAGATGGAACGCGTGATCGAACCCGGCGGCCGGCGCGGCTACATTGTCCGTAAGCTCACCGACGTCGAGCTGGATAAGCAGTACTCAGCCCGTGGGGCCATTGAGCCGTTCGCTCTTGCGGAGGTTGCGCGCCTGGGCGGCGCGGCCGCAAAGTATGTTAGGTCCACGTACGAGGAGCTGGTATTGGCCCCGCAGACCACTGCCATGGAGGTCTTCCTGGTCAATAAGGCCATTCACCGCTGCACCGTGGAGGCGCTGGACAACGAGTACCTCCTGAGCATGTTCGACGTCATCTGGCAGACGGCCATGGCCACCCATGTATGGGCAGATATCCTGGAAAGCCGCACTGCTGTCGATTTCCCCGACATGCACCGCCCCATCGTGGAGGCTGCCGAGTCCGGCGACCCCGAACTCGCACGCAAGGTTGCTTTCGAGCACATCAATGAGGGCCGCGGACTGCACGCGCACCACGGCGAACAGCCCGCCCCCTAAAGGAACGGGCTGCAGCGGAACGCAAGGTTCAGGCAGACATGTCAATCATGACCGCCTTGGACCGCGTGTAGGACAGTACACTCTCGCGGCCAAGTTCACGGCTGTTTCCGGACTTGCTGTAGCCGCCGAAGCTCTGCGCCGGATCGAGCCGTCCGTGCGTGTTGACCCATACTGTGCCGGCCTTCAGTGCCTTGCTCATGCGAAGGGCTCTGGAGACGTCCCTGGTCCACACGGCGGCCGCAAGGTCGTACGCTGAATCGTTGGCTAGCCTGATGGATTCCTCCTCGGTGCGGAAACGAAGCACGGAAAGGACCGGTCCGAAGACCTCTTCCTGGGCAATGCGCATGTCGTTGCGGACGTCAGTGAAGATGGTCGGCTCGACGAAGTATCCCGGCTGGTCCAGGGCGCGCCCTCCGACGCTGAGGTGTGCTCCTTCAGAACGTGCGATGTCGATGTACTCCTGGACTGAGATGTATTGGGCCTTGGAGACGAGCGGGCCCACCTCTGTGTCGGTGAGGAGCGGGTCGCCGATTCGCAGGGCCCTGGTTTCGTGGGCCAGCGCCTCGACAAGCTCGTCGTAGACATCCTCGTGGACAAACATTCTGGTCGGGGCGACACACACCTGTCCGGCGTTCTCCCACATGGCTTCCGCGGATCCTTTTGCGGCCGCCTGGATGTCAGCATCAGGAAAGACGATGTTCGCGCTCTTTCCGCCCAGTTCGACGCTGACCTTCTTCATCTGCCGGCTGCCTGCTTCGAGGATCCGGCGGCCAACGGGCGTGGACCCGGTGAAAGAGATTTTGACGACGTCGGGATGGTCCACGATGGCCTGTCCTACCGTGCGGCCGGGTCCGGTGACGACGTTGAGGACTCCAGGGGGCAGGCCCACTTGGCGGGCGAGGTCGGCCAAAAGAAGTGTCGAGTAGCTGCTGACCTCGGCCGGTTTGATGACCATGGTGTTGCCCGCTGCGAGGGCAGGTCCGATTTTGTGCGAGGCCATCACGAGCGGGAAGTTCCACGGTGTGATGGCGCCGCACACGCCGAGAGGCTCTATCTGGGTCATGCCGAAATAGGGTTGGCGTACGGGGTTGATCGAACCCTCGAGCTTCGTTGGCCAGCCGCCGTAGTACCGGAAGACGGCCGCGACGCCCCCGACGTCGTCCAGTGCCTGGGAGATGGGTTTGCCCATGTCCAGTGTTTCCAGTTCAGCAAGCTGCTCGCGGTTGGCGTCCACCGCGTCAGCCAGATCGAACAGGTACTGTGCGCGGGTGGCGGGGCTCGCTGTGCCCCATGCACTGGAGGACAGGGCGGCGCTGGCCGCTTCCACGGCCGAATTGACGTCTTCCGCTGAGCCGGAAGCAATGGAGCCGAGGACTCTCTCCGTGGCGGGGTTGATGGACTGAAATGTTGCCCCCGACGTGGCTTCACGGTCTGTGTCGGTGCCAATTCGAAGCCCCTGGGTCCGTTGGATGAAGGCTTGCGTGGCAAGCGAGACTTCGTGCGAGGCTTCCGAAATCACTGCGTCGTATGTCATGTCTTTTCCTTTTTCTGGCATGTAAGTGTGGTCGAATCAGGAGGCGTACGTCAGACGGACCGGCAGTTCCTTGATGCCGTGCGTCAGGTTCGAGCGAAGCCGGTGCACAGGGCCGTCTATTTCAATGGTTTCTACCCGCTTGGCCAGTTCGCGGAAAACAATCTGAAGTTCCAGGCGCGCCAGGCTGTTGCCCAGGCAGATGTGGGGGCCGCCGCCACCAAATGCCACGTGCGGATTGGGTTTGCGCGAGATGTCGAATGTGGACGGTGCGTCAAACACCGTTTCGTCGCGGTTCGCCGACGCATACCAGATAAGGACCTTGTCCCCGGCCTTGATCGCCGTTTCCCCGATCTTGGTATCAATCAGCGCAGTCCTGCGGAAGTGATGGATGGGCGTAGCCCACCGAAGCACTTCCTCAACGGCAGTGTTCAGCAGGGAAGGATTTTCCTTGAGGCGGTGGAACTGGTCCGGGTTCTGAGCGAAGGCCAGGAGGCCATGGGAGAGGGCCATGCGTGTGGTCTCGTTGCCGGCCACGACCAGGAGTGAGAAGAAGTTGTCCAGCTCGCGGGTTGTGAGCTTTCGTCCGTTGATGTTCCCGGTCATGAGCAGCGAAAACACGTCATGACCCAGGTTGCCGTTCCTCCTGTCACGCAGGGCATCAGCATACTTCCAGATGTCCCTTCCCGCCGGGCTGGAGAACGGGTAGCCACTGTTCTCCCTGACGTTCTCGGGGGAGTCAGCGGTGCGCGGAGCGTGGTCAGGGTCAGCGCCGGCAATCATCTCGTCGCCGAGTGCCTTGAGATAGGCGCGGTCCTCAGTCGGGACCCCGAGCAGCTCGCCAAGCACAATCATGGGAATGACTGCAGCGACGTCTGCTACCCAGTCGAAGCTGGGCCGCGAAAATGCCTGGTCGAGCGTCCTCTCGACCAGCTCCTCGACGAAGCCAACCCATTCTTTGTGAACGGTGCCGGGAGTGAAACGCGGGGAAAGGACCCGCCGCATCGCTGTGTGCAGCGGCGGATCCGTGTCAATCAGGGTTTGCCGCGCCAGCAGATCCTCGTGTCCGATGTCCTCCCGGGTGGTTCCACCCGTCTCAGACGAGAATTGCTGGAAATTCCGCGTAACGGCAACGACGTCGGCATAGCGGGTTACAGACCAGTAACCTGGCCCGTCTTCTTCCTCAACCCAGCGGACAGGGTCTTCCCTTCTGGCCTTGTCAAAGTACTCGTACGGGACCCCGTCCTCGAAAGCGAGGTCGGAAAGAGCGTCGTGGTTGTGCACGTGGGTTTGGCTCATGATTCGTCTCCTTGGGTAATGCTGGCCAGTCCGACCACGGCACACCATTTAGCGGATACCGTATACGGAATTCTAGTGGGGGTCGTCTCGCCCGACAACCTTTTTGTGATTTTTTGGTGTTCGTCCCGGGCCTAAACCAGAGGGATGTTTGCTATGAATTCCTTGAGCAGCGCCTGTTGGGCGAGGTCAGAAGCGACTGTATCTTCGGGGTGCCACTGCACTGCGTGGATCCAGAATTCTGCACCTTGGAGTTCGAGGGCTTCAACAGTGCCGTCCTCGGCCCATGCGGTGGCTACGAGCCCTTTGCCGAGATTCCTCACAGCCTGGTGGTGATAGCAGGAAACCTGTGGGTTACGGGCGATGGATGGCGTCAGAGAACTGGTGGCGTCCAGGGTGATCGTGTGGATCTGGTTCATGTGGGGGGTGGGAAGGTGCTGTTCCAAATCGCCGCCCAGGGATACGTTCAAGACCTGCATCCCGCGGCAGACCGCAAGAGTGGGGACCTTGTTCGCCACCACGTACCGGGCAACGGCGAGATCAAATGAGTCTTGCAGGTTGTCCCCGGCGTCGGATTCGGCGTGGGATTCCTGGCCGTAGCGCCAGGCGGACATGTCGCCACCGCCGGGAAGCAGCACGGCATCGGCGAAAGCCAGCCGCTGCGCGACATCCTCATAGAGTGTGTCTTCCGGCGTTCCCGGATCCGCGACCGGAAGTATGGTCACCGGCTCGCCGCCGGCGTCGTACACGCCCTTAATGAGTGCATGGGCATTGACGAGCGCTTTGTACCTCAGCGCGGAGGCACTCTCGGAAAATCGTCCCGGTACGGCAATCAGGGGTCTGCGACGCGGTGTCTGCACTTTCCCGTCCATTCGAAATCTGGGTGCTGAACGCACCTGCTAATAGCTGTCTGTTCGGTCCTTCAGCCCGGAGGAGGTGTTCGGGACCAGGAGTTACGGTGAGCTCAGAAACCAATCCAGCAGCTCCCTGGTGTTGCTTTCCGCGGCGGGCTCGTGCACGGCCCATTGGCGTCGGAAGTCCTCGATGGAGAGGACGCCCTCCAACTCGTGGCCGCCAAGTCTGATCCATTCCTCCATAAGGTCCCCGTCGGCCTCGGGGTGGAACTGCACCCCGATGGAGCGGCCGGTGCGGAAGACCTGCGGGGCGATGGCCGTCGTGGCCAGCACGTCGATGTGCTCGGGGAGTTCAACCTTGTCGCTGTGCCAGGAGAACCACGGACCGGGCGGGACCGGACAGGTGTAGCCCGGTTCGAAGGTAATGAGGCCGGCTTCCATCCTGTCGGCGCGGACGGTGGTGCCACCTACGCTTTCAGCCAGCAACTGGGCGCCGAAGCAGATACCAAGGTAGGGGATTTCCTGCTGGTGGAGCACCGAAATGTACAGAATCTCCCGGGTGATCCAGTCATCGTGGATCTCGTAAATGTGGCCGAAGGAGCCAAAGGCTATGACTGCGTCGAAGTCCCGCGGGTCGGGGAAGTCTGCGTTGATTGTCCGGGTGCCGTCAGGGCTGACGGAGAACACTTCGTGGGTCTTGATGATGTGGCCGGCGTCGAGCAGCGCCTGTCCGACGAGGCCGGTGTCGGTGGAGGAAGTTTGTTCGTGCGTGATGAGCAGTACGGTCTTGATCGTGGAAGTCATCTCTGCCATTAGAGAATGTCGTGGTAGCGGTTGAACTCCCAGTCGGTGACGTGAGCAGCGAAGGCAGCCAGCTCAACCCTCTGCATCGCCGTGTAGGTGTCCACAAAGATCTCACCGAAGGCTTCCTTGGCGAACGGGCTGCCGGAGAACGTGTTAACGGCCTCACCTAGAGTTGACGCGACTCTCTGGAGTCTGGGATCGACGTGGGGGTCGCCGGTAGAGATGGGCTGCAGCGGCAAATCATTCTTCAGCCCGTCCAGGCCCGCCCGGAGGTAGCCTTGGGCGACCAGGTACGGGTTTGCGTCCGCGGCGGCCCAGCGGACCTCCAGACGCGTTCCGGGACCGGCATCGGTGATGCACCGGACGCCTACCATGCGGTTATCCAGGCCCCAGCACACCTGGGTGGGGGAGAAAGAGTAGTCCACGATGCGCTTGTAGTCGTTGACGGTGGGAAGCGCGATGGCCTGGAGTTCCAGCTGGTGGGCGACAAGACCGCTCAGGTAGCGGCGCATGACGTCTGAGTGCACCGGGTCGGCAGTGTCCTTCGTCGAAAAGACATTGACTCCGTCGCTGTTCCAGAGGCTTTGGTGTACGTGGAGGCCGCTGCCGGCGCCCCCGTTGATGGGCTTGGCCATGAACGTGGCGTTGTAGCCGTGTTGCCGTGCGACTTGGCGCACGATGTGGCGGAAGAGAATGGTGTTGTCCAGCATGGTGATGGCGTCGCCGTATTTCAGGTTGATCTCCACCTGGGACTGGCCGTATTCGACGTTGCTGGCTTCCACTGTGATCCCGGAAGCTGTGAGTGCGGCACGGATGGCACCGATCACGGGCTCGAGTTCGTTGGCGCGGTCCAGGGAGTAGCAGTATGACTTATCTGATATGGGCTGCCAGTCGCCGGTGAAGAGATGAAATTCCAGTTCGGTGGCCATGTCGACGCGGTAGCCGAGCGCCTCAAACTCCTTGAGCGTGTCCTTGACCATGCCCCGACCGTCCATGGGGATGCGCTCATGGGTTTTGGGATCACGCATGTCGCACATGACCGTTGCCATGCCCGTTGTCCAGCCTGCCACCCGGAACGTGGGAAGGTCCGGCACGGCGTGCATGTCCGGATATTCGCTGTTCTCGGGGGACCAGGGCGTTGGATGGATGTCACTCCGCATGTCCCAGGAGAACGCCACGTTTGCAATGGAGAATCCGGCACCAGTCAGGAACTGCTCAAGGGGCAGCATCTTGCCGCGCGGCATGCCCCACGTGTCCGTGAATACACATTCCACGGTATGGATGCCGTTTTCCTGCGCCAGCGTCGCGCAGTCCTCCAGGGTTGACGGCGGCGTCAAATCGGTGGGGTTCATGATTTCCTCGGTCTCCTACTAGCCAGTGGATATTTCCTAAGTGTAATGTAAATCACCAGTTAGCGTATCCCGTATACCGAATATGAATGGAGATTTTCTTGAAGTCACTCGTCGTAAGCGCCCCGCATACCCCGTTGGAACTGGTGAACCGGGAGATCCCGGTGCCGGTGGGGCCGGAGGAGGAATTGATCCGGGTACTGGCCTGCGGTGTTTGCCACTCTGATCTGCATGTAGCCGACGGTGATTTCGGCGGACCGTACCCCGTGGTCCTGGGACACGAAGTGGTGGGCGAACACCCTGAGTTGGGCCGCGTTCTCCTTTATGCCCCGTGGGGGTGTGGCAAGCCCGAGTGCCGACAGTGCTCAGCTGGTTTGGACATGATCTGTCCGAACGGACGCGAAGCCGGAATAGTCTCGGACGGCGGCTACAGCGAGTACATGCTCGTCCCGAAACGGGATTACCTCGTTCCCATCGGGGACCTGGATCCGGTGTCCACTGCCCCTCTGGCTTGCGGCGGTCTAACGGCCTTCCGCGCGGTAAAGCGTGTGCTGTCCCACCTGCAGGGGAGGAACCCAAGGGCGATTGTCATAGGAGCAGGCGGCCTCGGACAGTTCGCCATCCAGTTCCTCAAAACACTGACCAATGCGGAGCTGACCGTTGTCGACACGTCCGCCGAAAAGCTAAGCGCGGCCAGCAGTCTTGGTGCCGACTTCACCTGCGGCGCCGAAGGGCTTACCGGAAAATACGATGCAGTCATTGACTTCGTTGGAGCAGACGCGACCATGGCCGCCGCGGCATCCAGCATCGACCGGCAGGGCATCATCGTCGTCGTCGGTCTCTGGGGCGGCCGCATTGACTTCGGTGTAGGAGCACTACCCAGCGAAGCAGTTCTCACCACGAGCATCTGGGGAAGCCTTGAGGAACTCAAGGAACTTCTGGAGTTTGCCCAAAACCATCCACTGCAGCACTCCGTCGAGCCCATCCCGTTTGAGAAGGCGCAACACGCACACGACCTCCTTCGCGCTGGCAGCATCAAGGGCCGCGCCGTTCTGGTCATGAACTAGGCCCAGACGCCCTACTCGATACATCCAAATCAACGCTAAAAGCACAGGAAGTGGACTAGCAATGGCATCATCAGAAGAAGTTCTGGCGCTTTCCCCGAAGCACGCAGAGGGGGCTCCAGACAACCAGTTGCATCGGAACTCGATGGGAGTTCCCGGGATCGTTTTCTTTGTCGTGGCAGCGGCCGCGCCTATCGCGGGCATGACAGGACTCGTCCCCAGCACCATTGTGCTGGGTAATGGAGCTGCAGCCCCTGGAGCATTCCTTATCGCCGGCATCATGCTGATGTTCTTTGCCGTCGGCTACGCGACCATGAGCCACCACGTAACCCATACCGGGGCATTCTTTGCCTACGTGGGCCGCGGCCTGGGCGCGCCCTGGGGCGTGGCCTCGGCCTTTGTCTCCGTTCTGTCCTACTGTCTGGTCCAGACGGCCATCTACGGGTTTCTTGGAGCGACCGTCTCACAGAAAATGGCAACCCTCGGATTGGATTTGCCCTGGTGGTTCTGGTGCCTCCTGTGCATCGGGATCGTCCAGGTCTTCGGTATCCTTAATGTTGACCTCGGCGCCAAAGTCCTCGGGGTTCTACTCTCGCTGGAGATGGCGTCCATGATTCTTACCGGGCTTGCCGTCGTCTTCCAAGGCGGGGGACCCGACGGACTGGACTTCGCAGCATCCTTCAGCCCCGTAAACATTTTCCAAGGTGCACCAGGAATCGCATTTGCCTTTGCCTTCGCGGGTTTCATTGGGTTTGAGGCCACCGCCATTTATGGCGAGGAAAGCCGCGATCCCAAACGGACGGTTCCCCGGGCGACGTATGCCGCCGTCATCATCATCACTCTGGTCTTTGCCCTGACGTCCTTCGCTATCATTTCCGGGGCCGGTTCCGCGGACATCGTCAACAAGACGCTGGAAGTAACGGCCCTCGATGGCACACCCCTGGCCGACCCTGCAGCGCTGCTCTTCACCGTGGCCGGACAATACGTCGGACCTTGGCTGCCCGAGGTCATGAGCTGGCTTCTCATCTCGAGCCTGTTCGCCGGTGTTCTGGCGTTCCACAATTCGGCCACCCGGTATTTTTACGCGATGGGCCGCTCGGGGCTGCTGCCTGCCAGCCTCGGTTTTACCGGCCGCTTCAAGACGCCCGTCCGCGCATCGGTATTGCAGACCGTCATTGGTGTCATAACTATTTTGGCCTTCGCCTTGGCAGGTCTGGACCCGGTTGTGACTCTCTTCTACTGGTTCGCAATCACCGCAATTCTCGGGCTGACCTTCATCCAGGGACTCGTCTGCATCGCAGTTATCCGCTTCTTCAGGGAAACGCGGGCTGACACCCGCGTCTGGAACACCCTCATTGCGCCCCTGTTGGGTCTGGTGTCCATCATCGTGGCCGAGTACCTGCTGCTCTCACGCTTCGGACTCATCAGCGGCACGGCAGGAGCGGACAGCCCGGCGTGGGAAATGAATGCCACGGGTTGGGGCCTTGTCGCACTGCCCTTCGTGACGTTCCTGATCGCGCTGATTTACGGCTTCATCCTGGAGCGCAGGAAGAGCGACGATGAGGTTTTGAAAGAGTTTGTTTCCTGATACGGGAAGCGGGACGGGTACCCCAACCGTCCCGTTCCTGCCCGTCCAGCTCCCGGCCTCCTTTCCGAGAGCATGTGGCTGAGCTTCAGTGAAACTGTTCCCGGTTGCGATCAGCAGGCAGTAGAGGAGCACGCGGAAATTCTCGACGAGCTCCGCCAAGGTGATGCCGAGGCAGCTCGAACGGCAATAGCGAATACCTGTCCGTCAACGGGGGTCCAAGCGGCGGAAGCACTGCACGGCAGAAACTTCTTCTCCGAGCGCCACTTTCGGCCCGGCAGGACGCCTGCCCGGAACCGCCCAAGCCCTTTAACCCAGAAGCAGGAGAAAATTGATGTACGCAACCGACAGCAAGCGCCGGCGGGTTAAAGACTGGACCTCCGTTGATGGCGCAAAAGCGGAAATAGTCCAGCACGGACAAACAATGGCGAGGGGCACGATTGACGGTGTCACGAAGGACGGGACCATTGTCTGGGTTCAGGATGGCACTGGGACGCGCAAGTTATATGAATGCTATGAGTCCTTCGAGGTGTGGGTTCCCCGGGAGGACATCGGACTCAACTACAAAGTCAGTAAAGCCGAATCCTGATCCGCGCCGTGTTCTCTAAGAGGTTCCTCGTGCGCGCTGCCCTGCGGCTGTTGCGGAGGTCCATTTAGTTGACGGCTGCAACACCGGCTTCCAGGAGCCTGTCGCGCGTCGCCAGCATGGGTGCGGTTGAAGGTTGGACGGGAGCGTCAGGATCGTTCGGCCGGCTAGGTCCGGGAGCCGGAGTTCGGATACGTCGAATGGCTCGGTGACTGCGTCTCTGAACGCCACGAACTTGTAGCAACCTAGTTCCCGAACTGCCATGTCCGGGCAGGCCGCGGGCAGATGGACGAGTGCGAGATCCAGATCACCGTTACATAGTGAATGCAGAAGTTCTGAGGACATTTCGAGGTCCACGTTCGTTTCTGGTTCGTTGAGTTCACCCCAAAACGGTGGTCAGGCGTTCCACGTACCGGGTGGGGGCCAGGGCGTGGAGCCGATCCGTAGGGGGCTGAGATGAGTGTCACCCTTAGCCTCGCGCTGCAGGGCTGCAGTTTGGGCAAGGATCTCGACCGCTCTGGTCAGCGCGGCTTCACCAGCCGCAGTCAGCTTTAGCGCGTGATACCGCCTCTCGAATAAGACGACCCCGAGATCGCGTTCGAGGCCGTGGATGCCCCTGCTCACGGGGGACGGGGTCAGGTTGAGTGAGGCGGCCGCCCTGCCAACGTTGTGATGGCGTGACGCCGCCACGAAAGCTCTCAAATATCCCAGTTCCTCGGACCCACTTTAGCGGCTTGTGACTCTGCTAAGGGGGTACGACATTTATGCGCCTACTGCGGCCGTCGCCCAAAACGCCGCACGCCCAGTTATGGCTGGTGCGTTGCGCCGGTCAGCCGATACGCGGACTATGAGTCCATGACGGCAAAGCCCATAAGCAGAACGCAAACTCCAAACCGGCGCCGGAGCTGGATCTTCGCTGTGGTGGCCGTCGCAGCGGTAGGACTGGTGCTTGGGCTTGTGTTGTTCAAGCCCTGGCTTCTCTTTGTGGATGTGAAGGTGGATGAACAGCTTCCCATCGTGGCCAGCGGTCCACCGCTAGCACAACCTGCTACGCCTACACCCTTTGCGCCGACGCAGACGCCGGCACCCGTGCCTGCAGGTCCGGTGCAGCTTGCCGTGGGTACTTTGATCAGCCATGAACACGCCACCACGGGAACTGTCCGGATCGTCCAGCAGCCTGACGGTGCCAGGCTACTCTCGCTCGAAAACCTGGCTACGTCCAACGGTCCGGACGTGCACGTCTGGTTAAGTGCCGCGCACGTGGTGGAAGGGACTGCCGGATGGTTCACTGCCGGCTCCGCTGATTACTACGACCTCGGCCTGATCAAGGGAAATCTGGGCAATCAGGTTTACCAGCTTCCCGCCGACGTGGATCTGTCGAAGTACCGCTCGGTTGACCTGTGGTGCGTTCAGTTCAGCGTGTCGTTCGGTGCTGCCGAGCTGGCCACCTGAGTCAGGGCATGCGGCCATGACCTGAGACGTTGTTGGCCGCCGCGTCCCCCAAGGAGCGCGGCGGCCAGCAACGACCATTTTTAGCACAATTTCAACGTGGTTTCCTTGTCACACGGCGAATCCCGCGTAACGTCCCCGCAACGATCCCGGATCATTCCCGCCGGGGGTCAACGCTCGTCGCTGCGCCGGCAGTAGTGGCGCCGCCTTCACCGGTCCAGTCTTGGCCCTCGTTGTCATTGAACGCGGGGTCGGACTCGACGTCCGATGTTCCCGGGTTCACCGATTCACCCACCGAAGTGCCGGCGTCGGACGTTTTGGACTTGCTGTTACCCGACGCGGCGTCGTGGTGAACGGCGGAGCTGATGACTGTGCCCGCCCGGCGCGCGGCCTCACCCAGCTGGTCCGCCACGTCGGGAGCCTTCTCCTTGATGGCCTCCGCGGCGGCACTGACTTTGTCCTGGACCGGCTTGCTGTCCCAGATACTCGCAGCCCTGGCCTTGAGCTTGTCGTACGCTGCCCGGCCGGACCGTGATCCCAGGACGTAACCAGCCGCGATTCCAATACCTAAAAGAAGTTTTGATTTCATAGTGAACTCCTGCTCGTTGAGAAGGTGTCAGTCCCCGACCCGAGTGGCAGGGGGAAAGAAAACCGGCCCCGGGAGGTCCCGGGGCCGGTGTTCATGCCGGTAACGAAGTTAGCTGCGAACGCTGCGCTTCGTGATCATGCCGTAAACAAGCAGCACGATGATCGAGCCGGCGATCGCGAGCAACCAGGTCTGCAGCGAGAAGAACTCCTGCAGGCCGGTACCGAAAATCATTCCGCCAAGCCAGCCGCCGAGGAACGCGCCGACGACGCCCAGGACGAGGGTGATGATCCAGCCGCCACCCTGCTTGCCTGGAAGGATTGCCTTAGCGATGGCGCCGGCAATAAGGCCAAGAATCAAAAATGCAAAGAAACCCATTTTTTCATTCCTTCTTCCTACATCAAGGAGGTACCCGGATCCCGGGGACGCTTCATCCTTCTGCCTCAATCCTAATCATGCTTAGTATCTTTTCGCCACTCCGCATCCTCGCAAGAAGCATGTCCGCGGCCCTCTCAGTGCCCTGTCGCGTCCGAATCGTTGCCGGCGCCTGGCCCCTCGTCCAGGATGGCAAGTTCCGCGAGATCCTGCCGGTCCAGGGCGAAGTCGAAGATGTCCAGGTTTTCCTGCATCCGCTCGGGATTTCCCGATTTGGGAATGACTGCAAGTCCCTGCTCAATATGCCAGCGCAGCACCAGTTGAGCCGGGGTCTTGTCGTATTTTTCGCCCAGCTGCGCAAGCAGGGGAGCGCCCAGCACGCTGGCCCCTGACCCGCCCAGCGGACTGTATGATTCTGTGACAATTCCGTGCCCGGCATTGAACTCCCGTTCCGCCTCGCGCGTAATCGCCGGGCTCAGCTGGATCTGGTTCACGGCAGGCACAACGTCGCTTCCGGCCAGCAGCCGTTCCAGGTGTGCCGGCTTGAAGTTGGAGACGCCGATGGACCGGACTTTGCCCTCCGCCTGCAGCCGCTCGAACGTTTTCCACGTCGACACGAAATCATCCCGCGCAGGGAGCGGCCAGTGGATCAGCAGCAGGTCCACGTAGTCCAGCCCCATGCGGGTCAGCGACCCCTCCAGCCCCGCCGCAGCGCGGTTCTCGCCTTGGAACTGGCCATCCAGCTTGGTGGTGACGAAGATTTCGCTTCGGTCCAGCCCTGCTGCGCGGATGCCGTTCCCTACGCCTTCTTCATTGCCGTATTTCACTGCCGTATCGATGTGCCGGTACCCGGCTTCCAGGGCATGTACGACGGCGGCAGTCACCTGTTCGTCGTCCAGCGGCCAGGTGCCGAGACCCAGCTGCGGGATGCTGTAGCCGTCATTGAGCATGATGAGCGGTGAGAGAGTCATTTCAACAGTCTGCCGTGCTTTCGCCGTCCTAGCCTTCGAATGCCCGGAGAATGTTTCCGGCCTGGTGGTTCGAGCACTGTTCGTGCCACGTTGGATGCCTGATCGGGCTTCCAGGAACTTCACGAAGCGCTGGATGGCGTGCGCCGCTTGGGAGGCATCGCCGTCGACCACTGCCTTTGCCGCCTGCTGCACACTCGCTGCCAGCTGCTTTGCGACCGGGCCCGCTGTATTTAGAACGTTGTAAATGGCGTGGCCGGGTGGAGTCCAGGGTGACCTGTTCGAGACAAGATCGCGGGATCGCCCTCAGCCAGGCCGCACGTCTAAGGGGCCTCGGCTCCAGACCGCGGACCTGCGTGCGCTCCAGCCCGGTTGCTCCACTCCGAAGCCCGCAAACGACTCTGTGCCACGCCGGCGCCACGGCATGTCGGCAGGTTGGCTACCAGCAACTGGGCAGGAACGCGCAGGCCCGCCGGGGGAGTGGCTGGTAGCCGTGGTGAATGCCGGATTCCAGGAGCACAATGCAAGGGTCAGCCGTCCCCGATATCGTCGAGGAGTCAGGTCAACATCGTGGTTGAGGCAACTGGTAATGAGAACGTGGTTACGAGGCTGATCGACTGCATCAACGATCGCCGCATTGAGGTCATGGACGAGCTGTTTCACGACGACGCGGTGATGCACTGGCCGCAATCCGGGGAGCTTGTGCGCGGAGCGGAAAACCGGCGGGGAATCTACAACGCGTTCCCGCAGCTGCCCACCATCACGCCGCGCCGGATGCTGAGCGGCGGGAACCTGGTGGTGGCCGAAGCCCTGCTGGAGCGAGGCCTTCGAGGCGCCCGAATGGCGGGCCCAGTGGGTTGAGAAGGCCTAGTGCCGCGGCGCCGCCGGAGGCTCCCCATCCGGGACGCAGCGGGCGCCGCGGACACGCCGTCAGTCAGCCGCTCTCCCTGCCCACCTGATCAGCCGATCACTCAGGTCCATGAACGATTGGTCCACCACCTGCAGTTCGGGGTGGCTGTCATGCCAGTCAACGATCTCTCGGGTCCCGTCCGCGAACGGAATCGTGGCCGTGTAGCCCGGGACCAGGGACTTGATCTTCGTGTTGTCGAAGACCACTGAGTGGGATCGGTCGCCCAGCAGGTTGGGCCCCAGTTCCGCACTGTGCGCGGCGATGGTTTCCGAGGCCACATGGACCAGCTCGGGCTCCGGGACACCGGCTGCCCGGGCGAACGAACGGTAAACCTGGTTCCAGGGCAGGTATTCGTCGGAGGTGATGGTGTAGCTCTCGCCCACAGCCTGCGGCCGGCCTAGAAGCCCCACAAAGGCTTTGGCGAAGTCGCGGCTGTGGGTGAGGGTCCACAGCGAGGTGCCGTCCCCGTGCACCATAACCGGCAGCCCGGCGCGCATCCGGTGCACGTCCGTCCAGCCGCCCACCATGGCGATCTTGGTGCGGTCGTAGGTGTGGGATGGGCGCACCACGGTCAGCGGGAAGTCCTCGGAACGGTACGCCTCAAACAGAATATCCTCGCAGGCGATCTTGTCCCGCGAATACTGCCAGAAAGGGTTCTTCAGAGGGGTGGATTCCAGGATGGGCAGCCGGGTGGGCGGCTTCTGGTACGCCGACGCTGAACTGATGAACACGTATTGACCCGTCCTGCCACGGAACAGCTCCAGGCTGGCCCGTGCCTGATCCGGCTTGTAGGCGATAAAGTCCGCGACGGCGTCGAACTCCCGGCCGCCCAGCACCTCCCGCACGGCGGACACGTCACGCACATCGGCATGCAGCACCTCGGCGCCATCAGGTACCGGCTTGCCTGATTGGCCTCGGTTGAGGATAGTCAGCCGGTGCCCCAGCGCGACGGCGCGTTCTGCCGCCGCCGCGCTGATCACCCCGGTGCCGCCCAGGAAGAGGAGGCTCCGCGGCGCCACGGTGTCCGCCGTGGAATCCAATGGATTCACCATGCGTAGTCCTCCGGTGCCGGGCGGTGGCCCGGGAAGATGTCGTCGAGCCGCTTGAGCGCTTCGGCGTCAAGCGTGACGTCCAACGCCCGGATGCCGGCGTCGAGCTGTTCCTGCGTGCGCGGCCCCACGATCGGTGCAGTGACAGCAGGCTGGTGAAGGAGCCAGGCGAGCGCGATGTCACCGGGTTCATGTCCGAGTCCGTCCGCAAGATCCTCGAACTGCTGGATCTGGTCCCGGTGCTCCTCGAGCGTTTCTGCAGCGCGTCCTTCGATGCGCCGGACGCCTCCGCGTTCCTTCTTCAGGACACCGCCCAGCAGCCCGCCCTGCAGAGGGGACCACGGGATCAGGCCCAGGCCGTACTGCTGGGCGGCAGGGATGACCTCCAGCTCCACCTCGCGGCGGAACAGGTTGTAGATCGACTGCTCGCTGACCAGCCCGGTATAGTTCCGGCGACGGGCAGCTTCCTGTGCCTGGGCGATGTGCCACCCGGCGAAGTTGCTGCTGCCTGAGTAGAGGATCTTGCCCTGCTGGACGGCCACTTCGATGGCCTGCCAGATCTCGTCCCAGGGCGTGTCCCGGTCAATGTGATGGAACTGGTATACATCGATGTAGTCCGTCTGGAGGCGCTTCAGGCTGGCGTCCAAGGCGCGGCGGATGTTCAGCGCGGACAGCTTGGACTCGTTGGGGCGGTCAGTCATGGTGCCGTACAGCTTGGTGGCCAGGACGGTCCGTTCGCGGCGCTCGCCGCCCTTCGCGAACCAGCGGCCAATGATGTCCTCGGTCCAGCCGCGGTGCCCGCTGCCACCGTAGACGTTGGCCGTGTCGAAGAAGTTGATGCCTGCGTCCAGGGCGGAATCCATGATGTTGTGTGCGTCCGCTTCGTCGGTATGCGGGCCGAAGTTCATGGTGCCCAGGCACAGGCGGGAAACTTTCAGGCCGGAGCGGCCCAGGTGCGTGTACTGCATGGGGAATCCTTCGTTGGTGGATGGACCTATCGGAGCCCGGTGACCGAGCCTGCCGGCAGGCTCGGTCACCGGTTGCTACAGCTGCGTGAAAGCGGCGACGGCGGGATCGGAACCGATGCGCGCGCCCCGCTCCAGGGCAGTGATGGAGGCGAGTTCGTCGTCGGACAGTGTCAGGGACGCGGCCGCGAAGTTTTCGCGGATACGGGACGGGTCAACTGACTTGGGGATGACGATGGTGCCGGCGGCCAGATGCCAGGCCAGGACCACCTGCGCCGTGGTGGCGTCGTGAGCCTGCGCGACAGCGGTAACGGCGTTCCCCTTGAGGTCGCCGCCCTGGCCCAGCGGACTGTACGCCTCCACCGCAATCCCGAGGGCGCGGCTCTTGGCGGCAAGTTCGGCCTGCTGGAAGCTGGGGTGCACCTCGATCTGGTTCACGGCCGGTACCACGTCCGAAGATTCGAGCAGGGTGTCCAGGTGGTCCGAGAGGAAGTTCGAGACGCCGATGGCGCGGATCTCCTTGGCGTTATGCAGGGCCTCCAGCTCCTTCCATGCCTGGACGTAGAGGCCCTGCGACGGAACCGGCCAGTGGATGAGGTAGAGGTCCACGAAGTCGAGACCCAGTGCGTCGCGGGTGTCCTGGAATGCTTCCCGGGCCCGGCCCTGGTCGCCGTTGCGGAGCTTGGTGGTCACGAAGATTTCCTCGCGCGGAATGCCTGAGGCTGCGATGGCAGCTCCCACACCTGCTTCGTTGCGGTAGCCGGCGGCGGTGTCGATGTGGCGGTAGCCGGCGGCGAGAGCATCTTCGACGATCCGCTGGGTGTCTTCCGGCGGGACCTGGAATACGCCGAAGCCGAGCTGGGGAATGGCGACGCCGTTGTTCAGCGTGATTTCTGACATGGGGGACTCCTCGTAGTGCTGAAGGGTGGTTCCTGGCACGGGATATCCGGCCGGAAACCGCTTTCGGGAATTGCTCCGGTACGAGCCTATGTACTTTCGCGCCGATAGCCAGGCCCTGACCGTGTCCCTGTTTTTCCTAGGACTGGCAGTCCTACCTTCGCCGTAGGAAGTGCCTGCCAGGACGATGCAGAATAGGGGCATGGGTCAGAGCGCCGAGTTCGGAAAATTCCTGAAGGCCATGCGGTCCCGGCTGAGTCCGGAAGACGCGGGGGCGGAAGCCACCTCCGGCGTGCGCCGGGTTCCTGGCCTTCGGCGTGAGGAAGTGGCCAGGCTTGCAGGGGTCAGCACGGACTACTACATCCGGCTGGAGCAGGGCAGGAACATCCATCCGTCGCGCTCTGTGCTCGACTCCGTGTCCCGGGCCCTCCGGCTGGATGCGGGCCAACACGCGCACATGCTTGACCTCATGGAAAACTGTGCGGCCAGCCCACGTTCACCCGGACCGGCGCAGTCAGTACGGCCGGCACTGCGGCAGCTCCTGGAATCGGTGGGGGACATTCCGGCTTTGGTGCTGGGCCGCCGGACCGATGTGCTGGTGGGGAACCGGATGGCCTACCTGTTGTTCACGGATTTTCGGGACCTGCCGGCGCACGAGCGCAACCTGACCCGGTGGCTGGTTCTCGATCCCGGTGCCCGGGAACTCTTCCGCGACTGGAAAGCAGTGGCCGCGGACGAGGCCGGAGCCCTCCGCGTGGATGTCGGCCGGCACCCCAACGACCCGGAGGCCAGCCAGCTGGTCGGCGAACTGGCCGTCCACAGCGAGCAATTCCGGCAATGGTGGGCAGGGCACCGCGTGGCCACGCGGTCCGCCGGCAGCATACGGCTCCATCATCCCGCCGTCGGCGACCTGGAACTGAACTTTGAAAACCTGGTCCTTCCGGACGATCCGGACCAGACCCTGAGGGTGTATTCCGCAAAACCGGGCTCGCCGTCGTCGGACGCCTTGGCGTTACTGAGTCTTGGCCTCAATGCCGGGACCGGCTCCGCAGTTGCCCGTCCGGGCACGACGCTGGACTTGGAAGCACTCCCTCCGGCCACCGCCGAAAGCTGACCGGTCTGTACGTCTGCTGGCAACGCTGATTCTAGCCAGGCGCACCGCAGGTGGTGCCTCGTCCAACTGAAGCCAAAGAGTGATGGCCGCGCCCAAAGGACGCGGCCATCACTCTTTAAAACCCAGGCAGGTCAGCCTTCGTGGCGGAAACCGAGCTTGACCCGCACCTGCCAGTCGGCAACTTTGCCGTCTTCGAGGTGACCTCGGATTTCTTTGACCTCGAACCAGTCAAGGTTGCGCAAGGTCTTGGAGGCCTCGGCGATCCCGTTGCGGACTGCCGCGTCCACGCCTTCTTCGGAGGTACCGACAATTTCAGTAATGCTGTACGTGTGGTTGGACAACTTCGCTCCTCGTGATCGCCTTCGATTCCCGGTTGCGGGCCGTCCTTGAACACTAGTGGCACTTCTCAGGCGTGGCCAGACCCAATACTCCGGAGTGGATGCTGGTCAGGGCGCCTCGAGGACCAGGTTCTTGAGGTCATCCAGGGTCTGTTGCATGTGCTGGTCCATGGCTTCCCGCGACCGGCTCGGATCGCGCGATTCCAGTGCCTCAGCGATGTTCTGGTGGTGCCCGATTGCGTGCTCCTGGATGGTGGGCACGGCCGATGTCTCGGCCCGGCGCTTTTCGAGCACCCGGTGCAGCGGCGCGAAAAGGACCGCAACAAAAACGTTCTCCGAGGCGCTCAGGATCAGGTCATGGAATGCCAGGTCAGCCTCCACGAAGGCGGCCACGTCATTGACCTCATGGGCGGCCCGCATCGCCGCTACATGGACGAACAGCGTCTGGATGTCGGTGTCGCTGATCCGGGCGGCCGCGAGCTCACACGCCCCGGTTTCCAACATCCGGCGCAGTTCAATCAGCTGCACGGAGGCGGCGGCTTCGTTCTGGCCCTCTGACGCGGCACGCAGCACAGCTTCGAGCGAAGCCCAGCGGTTCAGCGGGTTAACGAACGTGCCGCGGCCGCGTTCCACGCTGAGGATCCGCTGCGCCTCGAGGGTTTTCATGGCCTCGCGCACGGTCATCCGGCTCACCTCGTGTTTGGCACTGAGCTCAAGCTCTCCGGGCACGCTGGATCCGGCTGGAAATTCCCCGGCAATGATCCGGTCCAGGAGCTCGTCTGCAACAACGCCCACCAATGATTTCCGTGCCATACGTCCCCTTGCGGCGTTGCCAGATATGTCTGACAAGTCTACTTGCGCGTTTCTATGTCCTGTGCCACACTATTTGAAATGTTAGATGTCAGACATCTTACAGTTAAGTCATTATTTTAGATTTCCCACACAACGGAGTGCACTGTGACGCTTGAAGCAGACATCCTGGCCGCCTTCCCGGCCGAAGTCCGGATTCCCGCCCGCCTTGTTGCCGACGCCGTCGCCGCTTCCAGTGCGGAGACCACCCGGATGCTCGTAGTGCTCGACGACGACCCCACCGGAACGCAGTCCGTTGCGGATCTGCCCGTGCTCACCCGCTGGGAGGTGGAGGACTTCATCTGGGCCTTCGGCCAGGCGAAGCCCGCCGTGTACGTGCTGACCAACACCCGCAGCCTGGACCCCGCTGAAGCTGCGGCCCGCAACGAGGAAGTGGTCCGCAACGCGCTGGCCGCCGCGGGGCCCGCAGATGCCAGCGCCGGTTCGGGCCTCCGGCTCGGGTTCGTGAGCCGCAGCGACTCCACTCTCCGCGGACACTACCCGCTGGAGCCCGACGTCATCGCCGCCACCGTTGCTGACGTCAGCGGAGAAGCCACCGACGGCGTTGTGCTGGTGCCGGCGTTCCCCGACGCCGGCCGCGTGACCATCGGCGGCGTGCACTACATGCGTGGCACGGGGGACGACGCCGGCAAGCTCACCCCCGTGGCCGAGACCGAATTCGCCAAGGATGCAAGCTTCGGCTTCGCCAACTCGGACATGACCCAGTACGTGGAAGAGAAGTCGCAGGGCCGCTTCGCCGCGGAATCCGTGATCGTTCTTGACCTGAACATCATCCGCGCCTCTGCCGATCCGCAAATCACCGCCAAGGCCATCGCCGACGCGATCCATCCCGCCACCGACTCCACGCCGATCATCGCCGACATCGTCACGGAGAACGACCTCCGCGCCCTGTCGCTTGGCCTGGAAGAAGCCGAACGACGCGGCAAGAAGCTCCTCTACCGCGTGGGACCGCCGTTTGTCCGGGCCCGGATCGGCCAGGAAATCCGCGCCGAGCTCACCGGCGCTGAAGCCTTTGCCGGCAACACCCCGTCCGAGGCGGGCGGCCTGATCGTCGTCGGATCCCACGTGGGCGTGACCACCCGCCAGCTCAAGGCCCTCACCGAACAGCACAGCGCCGCCCGGATTGTGGAGATCGACGTCGAGAAGCTGCTCAGCGACACCGGAGACGCCCACCTGGATCAGACCGTCGAAACCGTCGTGGAGGCTCTCCATGGGGGAGACGTGATCGTCCACACGAGCCGCCTGCTGATCAAGACCGACAACCCCGCCGAAAGCCTGCGGATCGCGCGCACGGTGTCCGCTGCCGTCGTTGCCGTGGTGAACCGGACGCTCAAGACGTTCCCGCCGCGCTTCGTCATCGCCAAGGGCGGGATCACGTCCTCCGACGTCGCCGCCCACGGCCTGGAAATCCGCCACGCCATAGTCCGCGGGCCCATGCTGCCGGGCATCGTCTCGCTCTGGGAGCCGGTGGACGGCCCCGCCAAGGGCATCCCGTACATCGTGTTCGCCGGCAACGTGGGCGATGACCAGTCCCTCGCCGACGTCACCCGAAAGCTCAGCAACACCTTCTGACCGTTGGTTGAGCTTGTCGAAACGCGCAAGAATTCAAAGGAGAACACCATGACCACCAACTACACCATCACCGTACTGGGCCTCGGCGCCATGGGCCTGCCCATGGCCACCCGCTTGGCCAGCGAACTCACCGTGCACGGCTTCGACATCGCCGAGCCGCGGCTGAAGCTCGCCGAAGAAGCCGGCATCCGCACCTTCGCCTCCGCCCGGGAAGCCTCCAAGGGCGCCGACGCCCTGCTCCTGGCGGTCCGCAACGGCGAGCAGCTCAACGAGGTCCTCTTCGGTGAGAACGGCGTGGCCTCCGTGCTCGAGCCGGGCGCCGTCGTGATCCTGGGCAGCACCGTGGGCACCGAGGCGATCCCCACCACCGTGGCACGCCTCGCCGAATACGGCGTTGAGCTTGTGGACGCGCCGCTGTCCGGCGGCCCCAAGCGCGCCGGCGAAGGCGACCTGCTGATCGTCGTCGGCGCCTCCCCGGAAGCCCAGGAGAAGGCCCGCCCGGCCCTCGACCTGCTGGCTTCCACGCTGACTGTTGTGGGCGACAAACCCGGCGACGGCCAGGCCCTCAAGACCGTCAACCAGCTCCTCTGCGGCATCCACATCGCGGCGGCCGCGGAGGCCATGGCCCTCGCCGACGCGCTCGGCCTGGACCAGGCCAAGACCCTCGCCGCGCTCGAAGCCGGCGCGGCAGGTTCGTTTATGCTCTCCAACCGCGGCCCGCGTATTCTCGAGGCCTACACTGAGGGCGGCGCCGAGGTCCTGTCCCGCCTGGACATCTTCGTCAAGGACATGGGCATCGTGGGCAAGGCCACCCGCGCCGCCGGCCTGGCAGCCCCCGTCGCCGCCGCGGCGGAGCAGCTGTACCTCCTGGGCCAGGCCCAGGGCCTGGCCGCCGCCGATGACTCCGCTGTCATCAAGGTCGTCGCCCCGGCCAAACGCACCCCCTAACCGCCACCCCCATAACCCGACGACGGCGGATCCCCCCTTTCCGCCGTCGTCGATCCACCCAGCCCGCTAGGCCGAACTAGCACCGTCGAAGGAGACACACACCATGAGCGCTCTCGCTCTCCTGGCCATAGCAGTAGCAGGCGTCGCCCTGCTGCTCGTGGCAGTCATCAAGTTCAAAATCCCCGCCTTCCTGGCCCTGCTGGTCGTCAGCGTGGGAGTGGCACTCACCGCCGGCATCCCGCTGGCCGACGTCGTCAAGACCGTAACAGAAGGCATGGGCGGCACACTCGGCAACGTGGCCATCCTCGTCGGTCTCGGCGCCATGCTCGGCAAGATGATCGAAATCTCGGGCGGGGCCCAGGCCCTGGCCGGCAAGTTCACCCAACTGCTGGGGCCGCGCCGTGTCATCGCCGCGCTCACCTCGGCCGCCTTCCTGCTGGCCATCCCCGTGTTCTTCGATGTCGGATTCATCATCCTGATCCCGATCATCTACGGCTTCGCCAAGGCTGCCGGCGTCAACCCGGTCAAGATCGGCCTGCCGGTCGGCGCGATCATGCTCGCCATCCACGTTGTTGTCCCGCCGCACCCGGGCGTGGTGGGTGGCGCCGGAATCCTCGGCGCGGACATCGGATGGACCACCATCATCGGTCTGTCCCTCTGCATCCCCGTCGGCGTCCTCGGTTACTTCGTTGCCCGCCGGCTGAACCGCCGCGACTTCACCATGCTTCCCTCCACCGCGGCGCAGTTCCGGCTCTTTGGTACGGGCAAATCCGAGGTCGAACAGGACGCAAACGAAGGCGGGTCCGGCGTCGCCGTCAAGACCCGCGTCTCGCCGGTCAAGACCGCTCCGAGCCCGGCCATGATCATCTCCCTCATCGTCCTGCCGATCCTGATGATCATGGTGGGAACCCTCGGCGCCGTTATCCTGCCCAAGGGCAGCCCTGCTGCAGACGTTGCGGGCTTCGTCGGTGCGCCACTCATCGCCCTGCTGACCACCTTGGGACTCGCCTACTACTTCCTGGGCATCCGCCGCGGCTGGAGTTCACAGCAGACCGGTGAAGTCATGGACTCCGCCCTGGCCCCCACGGCCATCGTGATCCTCGTAACCGGCGCCGGCGGTGTCTTCGGCAAGGTCCTGACCGTCTCCGGAATCGGCAAGGCGCTGGCCGAGGGCCTGCACACAGTCGGCCTCCCGGTCATCCTGATGGCCTTCGTCCTGGCGGCAATCCTTCGGGCGTCGCAAGGCTCCGCCACGGTTGCCATCATCACCACCGCTGGCCTGCTGAGCGCTTCGGTTGCCGACGGCGGCTACTCGCCGGTGCAGACCGCACTCATCCTGGTAGCGATCGGCTTCGGCGCCTTCGGCCTCAGCCACGTCAACGATTCAGGCTTCTGGATCGTCACGCGTTTCCTGGGCCTGTCCGTCGCAGACGGACTGCGGACCTGGACCGTGCTCACCACCATCCTTGGACTGGCAGGCTTCGCCCTGACGTTCCTGGTATGGATCCTGGCCGGCGGCCTGAGCGTCTGATGCGCACCCGACTCGACCAGCTGGTCACGCAAGCCCTCCAGCAGGGCTCGGCCGTTCCCGCCTTCACCTGCTACGACTTCACCACGGCGCTTGCCGTAGTGGGCGCGGCCGAGGACGCTGGCCACGGGATCATCCTGCTGGTGGCCCCCAAGACGGCTGCCACGGCGAACGGACTGCGGCTGATCGCCGCGCTCCGTGGCCTGGCAGACGCCGCGTTCGTTCCGGTGGCTGTCCAGCTTGATCACGCGACGGACCTCAAGGTGATGGCCGACGCCGTCGCCGCGGGGGCGGATTCGGTCCTCGCGGACGGTTCCTCCTTGCCGTATGAGGAGAACATTGTGCTCGTCCGTCAGGCACGCGCTGTGCTGGGCGCCGACGTCGTGCTTGAAGCCGAACTCGGCGGCCTGGCCGGCGACGAGGACCGGGCCTTCGGCGCGGATGAAGCCGGTGTGGCCGTTGCAGGGCTGACGGATTCCGCCCAGGTGGAGGATTTTGTGGCCCGTACCGGCGCTGAACTGCTGGCTGTAGCGGTGGGCAACGTCCACGGCAAGTACAAGGGCGAGCCCCAGCTTCGCTGGGACGTCCTGCAGGACATTGCCGTGCGGACGCACATTCCACTGGTGCTCCACGGAGCGTCCGGCATCCCTGCGGGGGAGCTGGTCAAGGCGGCCGCGATGAACGTGGGCAAGGTGAACTTCAACACCGAGCTCCGCACCGGGTTGCTGTCCACACTCCAGGAACAGCTGCCCGCGCACCGTGCCGACGGCGAGAACCTCCAGGGCCTGCTGGGCCACTGGAACACCACGGCCAGGGAGTTCACCACATCGGCGCTGGGCATGCTCACCCGGTGACGCCCTTTTGAGTTTTGGGGAGGCTAGGATCAGCACATGATCCTGGCCTCCCTTCTTTTTGCGTTCATCGCCGCCGGGCTGCACGTGAACATCTTCACCATGGAGTCCCTCACGTGGACCACCCCGGCCACCTGGAAACGTTTCGGCCTCGCCTCCCAGGCCGACGCCGAGACCACCAAGCCACTCGCCTACAACCAGGGCTTTTACAACCTGTTCCTGGCCATCGGCGCGTTCATTGGAGTGGGCTGCGTGGCGCTTGGCCCCGGCGTCTCGGCGCAGCAGGTGGCCGGCTGGACCCTCATTTTCAGCTGCTGCGGCTCCATGCTGCTCGCCGCCGCGGTGCTGGCACTCAGTGGGAAAAAGTACCTCCGCGCCGCGGCGCTTCAAGGCACGACGCCGCTGCTCGCCGTCGTGCTTGGGTTGCTGGCCGTTGCGGGCTGACTGGCCCTGCTGGCGTTTCGGCTGGTCCTTGCTGGCCGGGAGCGCATCGCGGGCGGACAATTGAGTCAACAACAGCATCGGCGCATGTAGGGACTGCACGTGAGTGGTGTGAAGGAGCCGGGGCCCGCCCCGCACGGTGAACAGGCGGTCCAGCGCGACCTGGTGATCGATCTTGTCCGGTTCTTCTGCCTGGCACTGGTGGTGGTGGGCCACTGCATGATGGTCAGCCCCGTCCTGCAAAGGGACGGCACCGTGTCCTCCGAAAACACCCTCGGCGATCAGCCGTGGTTCGTGCCCGTCATCTGGATCTTTATGGTCATGCCGCTGTTCTTCGTGACCGGCGGTACCACCGGGCTGCAGTCCTGGCAGCGGCTGCAGGCCCTTGGCGGCACCGGCTTCGAGTTTGCCCAGGCCCGGCTCCTGCGGCTGGTCCGTCCGGCGGCGGCCCTCCTGGCGGTGATGTTCCTGGGCCTTTCGGCGGCGCTTCTGTTCGGTGTGGACGCCCAGGTGGTCCAGCTGATGGCCACCGGAGCCGGTATGCCCCTGTGGTTCCTTGCCGCCTACCTTGCAGCCCAGCTCAACATTCCGCTCCTGGCCCGGTTCCACAGCCGCGCGCCCTGGCTGACTGTTGCCGTCCTGGCCGCCCTGGTAGTGGCCGTCGACTGCTTCCGCGGGGCCCTCCCCGTACTCGCCTACGCGAATCTTGTCTTCCTGTGGTGCGCGGTGCAGCAGCTCGGCTTCCTGATGGCCGACGGACATCTCGCCAGGCTCACCCGCTCCGGCCTGGTGGGGCTCATCCTGGCAGCCAACCTGCTGCTCGGGCTGGTCACCGGCCTGGGCCTCTACTCCGGAAACATGCTGGTTAACCTCAACCCGCCCAACCTTTGCCTGCTGCTCCTGGGCGTGTCCCAGGCCGCAGCGCTCCAGCTTTTCCGGCCGGGACTCGGCTGGGTCTCCGGCGTGCGCTGGGTCCGCGCGGTGGTTATGATCGCCGGCCGCCGCTCCATGACCGTTTACCTCTGGCACCTGCCGTTGCTCGTGGCCATGTCCGGGCTCCTGCTCCTCACAGACTTCCCCAAGCCCGCGGCAGGCACAGCTGAATGGTGGTGGGCCCGTCCGCTCGTCCTCCTGGGCATTGTGGCCCTTCTCCTCCCGGTGCTGGCCGCGTTCGGTGGCCTTGAGGAACGTCCGACGGCGTCTGTCCACACCCGCGGCAGGCCCGCCGCCGCGGTGCTGACGGCCGCCGTCGTCGTCTTCATCCCGGTGGGGCACGCTGCCCTCAACGGCCTGACGCTCGGCCTGCTCGGAGGTGGCGCAGCGTGCTTTGTGTTGGCCGTGCTGCTGCTGGGCAGGATGCCGGAACGCGTCCCGGGCGATGTCCGTGCCGAACTGGCCGCCCACAACGGACGGCAGCCTGATGGACCATTGCCAGCCGCGCCAAGTAGTGCCAATGTCGAACCATGACTGAGAACATGATTTCCACAGAGGACAAGTTCAGCCCGGACGTCTCGTTGTCCAGGGATGACGAGCATCACCGCTACGAGCTGCGGGTGGGCGGGAAGGTCGCCGTCCAGTCCTTCTTCCGGGACCTGCCCGGACACGTGGATTTCCTCCACACCGACACAGCCGAGGACTTCAAGGGGCAGGGACTGGGCAAGGTGTTGGCTCACTTCGCGCTGGACGACGTGGTGGCCTCGGGTAAGCGGATCATTCCGCATTGCCCGTTCATTGCCGGCTACCTCCGCGCCCACGAGGGTTACGAACAACACATCGACTGGCCGGACAACTAGCGTGGAGTATCTTGCCCCCGATTCGCGACCGGGGCCAGTCAATGACGCGCACCCGCCCGCAGAACGGCGGTATTCCCGGAGCTTAAGATAAATAAGTCACTAAAGTTTGACGAAAAGGTTTACCTAAGTAAGGCTTACCTTGCTAAAGACAATCCGCAACGTCGAACTAAGGATGACCACTGTGCCGCTGCTGCCCCGTGTTGATGAGATGTACGTGGACAACCGGGTGAGCGAAATCCTGCCTGGGCAGGATTTCGGTTCCCGGGTGGAGCTGGCCCTCGCTGCCACCAACCATCTGTTCAACACAAGGAACTCCAGCCGGTACGTGGCGCAGGTACTGCAGGGCGTCAACGCCGTGGCCACCAAGCTGAACCGCACCACCCGGCCGTTCACCGGCGTCGGGCCTGCCGAAATGAAGGCGCGCATCGGCGCCGTGGACCTTGACCAGCCGCTCCCGGACACAGCCGCGGCGCTGGAAGAGCTGGAGGCCGTGTACCTCCGGGACGCCATCTACTTCCACGACGCGAAGTACGCGGCCCACCTGAACTGCCCGGTGGTGATCCCGGCACTGGTGGGGGAGGCCATCCTGTCCGCGGTGAACTCCTCGATGGACACCTGGGACCAGAGCGCCGGGGCCACCATGATCGAGCGCCGGCTCATCGACTGGACCGCCGAAAGGCTGCAGCTGGGGGCTGCAGCCGATGGCGTATTCACCTCCGGCGGCAGCCAGTCCAACCTGCAGGCACTTCTGATTGCGCGCAACCACGCCGTTGCGGGGCTGCGGCAGGAGCCGGCCAACGCCGGACTCCGGCTGCCCGCCATGCTGGAAAAGCTGCGCATTTTCACGTCCGCGGACAGCCACTTCAGCATCCGGAAGTCCGCGTCCATGCTGGGCATGGGCTTCGACGCCGTCATCTCCGTCCCGTGCGCCGCTGACCACAGGATGGACCCGGCCGCGCTCGCCGAGGCCATGGCGGAAACGCACAACGCCGGGCTGATTCCGATGGCGGTTGTGGCCACCGCCGGGACCACCGACTTCGGTGCGGTGGACCCGCTGGCGGACCTCGCCGCCCTGGCCCGCGCCTACGGTGCCTGGTTCCACATTGACGCGGCTTACGGCGGCGGGCTGATGGTTTCCGGCCGTTACTGCCACCTGCTGGACGGGACCCGGCTGGCCGATTCCGTCACCGTTGACTTCCACAAAACGTTCTTCCAGCCCGTCAGCTCCAGCGCCCTGCTGGTCCGCGACCGAGCGATGCTCCAGCACGTCACCTACTACGCGGACTACCTGAACCCGGAAAGCGCCGCGCAGGCCGAGATCCCCAACCAGGTGGACAAGAGCATCCAGACCACCCGGCGCTTTGACGCGCTCAAGCTGTGGCTGACCCTGCGCATCATGGGCGCTGATGCCATTGGCGCCCTGTTTGATGAAGCGATCGATCTCGCCGCCCGCGTGGGATCAGTGCTGGCGGCCGACGGCGACTTTGAGCTCGCCGCCGACCCGCAGCTCAGCACGCTGGTGTTCCGGTACCGGCCCCGGGTGGCCGGAACTGTGTCCGGTGCTGCTGCCCTTGCCGGCGCCGGTTTTGCCGATGTCGGCCTCACCGACGCTCACGGCCGGCTTTCCGAGGACGCGGCCGACACCCTCAACCCGGCCATCCGCGCAGCCGTTTTCGCGTCCGGGCAGGCCGTGGTGGCCGGCACCAAGGTGGCGGGCAGGCACTATCTGAAGTTCACCCTTCTCAACGCCGAAGCAACCCTGGAGGACATCAGCGAGATCATCGAACTGCTGCGCCGCACCGGTGCGCAACTGCTGGACGGCGACGGTGTTAGCCCCAGCACCAGCGTGGTGTCCGCATGAGCGCCCCGGACTTTAGCGCTTCTGCAGAAACGCGCATTTTCGACTTCGCCGGGATCGGCGTCGGGCCCTTCAATTTGGGCCTTGCCGCCCTCAGTGAGCCGGTGGACGGGCTGGACGGTGTCTTCCTGGAGCAGCGGGAATCCTTCGACTGGCACCCCGGCATGATGCTGGAGCCGGCGCATCTCCAGGTGCCGTTTATTGCGGACCTGGTGACGCTGGCCGACCCTACCTCGCCGTATTCGTTCTTGAATTTCCTCAAGCAGACCGGCCGGCTCTACCGGTTTTACATCCGCGAAAACGTCTATCCGCTGCGTGCGGAGTACAACCAGTACTGCCAGTGGGTGGCCGGCCAGCTGCGGTTGGTCCGTTTTAGCACAGCCGTGCTGGATATAACGTACGACGCCGGCGTGTACCGCCTTTCGGTGGAAGGTCCGGAGGGGCCCGAGGTGCTGCTGGCCCGGCGGCTGGTGCTGGGCACCGGCACGTCGCCGTACGTGCCGGCTTCCTGTGACGGAATAGTCGGGTCTGCTGTTGATGGCGGCGGGGGGCTTGTGCTCCACAACGCCGACTACCTGTCGAGGAAGAGTGAACTGCAGGCCAAACGCAGCATCACCATCGTCGGCAGCGGCCAGAGCGCCGCAGAAATCTACTACGAGCTCCTGCAGGACATGGACACCTACGGTTACCAGCTGAACTGGGTCACCCGGTCCGGGCGTTTCTTCCCGCTGGAATACACCAAGCTCACCCTGGAGATGACCTCGCCGGAGTACGTGGATTACTTCCATGGGCTGCCTCGAGACCAGCGCGACGGCCTGATCAAGAGCCAGAAGAACCTGTACAAGGGCATCAACTCCGAGCTGATCGACGCCATCTACGACCTCCTGTACACCAAGAGCCTCTCCGGCATGGTGAACACGCAGCTGCTGACGCACTCATCTCTCACCGACGCCGCGTGGGATCCCGCCGCCGGCTCCCACACCCTGCGGCTCCGGCACGAGGAGCAGGGTTCGGATTATGTTCTGGACAGCGAAGCAGTGGTCCTGGCCACCGGCTACACCTACCGGGAGCCGACCTTCCTGGCGGGCATCCAGGACCGGATCGCCAGGGACACCGCCGGTCGGTTCGCCGTCGCACGCAACTACGGCACCGGCGTGGAACCCGGCGAAATATTTGTCCAGAACGCCGAGCTGCACACGCATGGCTTTGTCACCCCGGACCTCGGCATGGCCGCCTACCGCAACTCGTGCATCCTGCGCGAGATCACCGGCCGCGAGGTCTATCCCGTGGAACGCAGCATCGCGTTCCAGCAGTTCGGACCGCCCCGGCCCGGCCCAATCGCTGTGCCGGCTCCGATCCAGGCTGCGGAGGTGCCCGCGTGAGCTTCACGTTCCGCTGTGTTGACGCCGTTGCAGACGCCCCCCTCCTCCACAGCTGGGTGACCCAGCCGTACGCGTCGTTCTGGGGGATGCTGTCCTCCACAGTTGACGGCCTTGTGGAGGAATACTCGAGAATCCAGGCAACGGGGCATCACCATGCCTTGCTGGGGATCAACGACGACGGCGTCCCCGCCTTCCTGATGGAGGAATACGTTCCGGCCGCCTCGCCTCTGGCCGCGGTCTATGCCGTGCAGGAGGGCGACATCGGCATGCACCTGCTGGTAGCGCCGCCGTCGGGAGACCCCAAGCCGGGGTACACGGCCGCGGTGATGGACGCCGTGCTGGAGCGGCTGTTCGAAAAGCCAGGCGTGGAACGCGTGGTGGTGGAACCGGACGCCAGGAACTCCAAGATCCATGTGCTCAACGAGCGGCTCGGCTTCCAGCCGTCGGGGGTAGTCAACCTGCCGGACAAGGAAGCGCTGCTCAGCTTCTGCACGCGCCAGGACTACCTCGCCGCCCGCGCAGCCCTGCGCCACACCCAAGACCCTTCCCATGAACTTTCCGCCCCGATCCACCAGGGAGCACCACTGTGACTACTATCGAGCTGAACCCCGCCATCGCCGCAATGGCGGAATCCACCGCCAACACCGTTCCCCACCTCGCGCCCGAGCGCTGGGCTACGGCCAACCGCCATCTGGTCCGCAAGGCGCTCGCCGAATTCCTGCACGAACGCATCCTGGAGCCGCAGCGCCTGGGCTCCGGCGGAGGTGCCACAGGTGCGGAAGAGCCCGCGGTATACGCGGTGCGCAGCGACGACGGCTCAACCGCGTACTCATTCACCGCCCGCGTGCTGGAACTGGAGCATTGGTCGGTGGACGCAGCATCCATCCGCTGCACGCGCGGCGGCGAGGATGCCGCCCCGGACGCGCTGCGCTTCATCACCGAGTTCAGGGACACCCTGGGCATCAGCGAGGAGATGCTCCCGGTCTACCTGGAAGAGATCAGCAGCACGCTGGCCGGACACTCCTACAAGCAGTGGCTGGGACAGCCATCTGCTGAAGAGCTCGTGGCAGGAGTCACCGGCGGCACCGACCCCGCAGCCGACTTCCAGGCCATCGAACGCAGCATGACAGAGGGCCACCCGTGTTTTGTGGCCAACAACGGCCGGCTGGGCTTCGGTGTCAGCGACTACCGGGCGTTCGCGCCGGAGACCGGAGCCTCCGTCAGCCTGGAGTGGATCGGGGTCCACCGCAGCAAGGCTGTCTTCACGTCCAGCGCCGGACTGGACTACCGTGCCCACTTAGAGGCCGAGCTCGGCGCCGCCGCGCTGCAGTCGTTTGACGCCGAATTCGCAGCGCAGGGTGTGGACCCCGCGCAGTACTTCCTGATGCCGGTGCATCCCTGGCAGTGGGAGAACAAGCTCACCGTCACGTTCGCTGCCGAGATCGCCCAGCAGCACATCATCCACCTGGGGACGGGGACTGACAGGTACCAGGCCCAGCAGTCCATCCGGACGTTCTTCAATACAGCCGCGCCCGCCAAGAGCTACGTCAAGACAGCGATGTCCGTCCTGAACATGGGCTTTATGCGCGGACTTTCGCCCCAGTACATGGAAGCCACCCCGGCCATCAATGACTGGCTGCAGGACCTGATCCGGTCAGACGCAGCCCTGCAGAAGCGCGGCCTGGCCATGATCAGCGAGATCGCGGCGATCGGCTACCACAACAGCTACTACGAAGCCGCGTCCGCCAAAGGCTCGCCCTACGGGAAGATGCTGTCTGTGCTGTGGAGGGAAAGTCCGCTCCCTCTGCTGGAGGACTGCCAGCAGCTGGCCACCATGGCGTCCCTGCTGCACGTCGATTCGGCCGGCAAGCCGATGGTGTCTGCCCTGATCGAGCGCTCCGGACTGGAACCGGTCGAATGGCTGCGCCGCTACTTCGAGGCTTACCTCGTCCCGCTGGTCCACTGCCTCTACCGGTACGAACTCGCCTTTATGCCGCACGGCGAGAACGTGATCCTGGTGCTGAAGGACGGCGTCCCAGTGCGGGCGGTTATGAAGGACATCGCCGAGGAAATCGTGGTGATGGGGCGCCGGCTGGACCTGCCCGAGGAGGTGTCACGGATCCAGGTGGACATTCCCGACACCGAAAAGGTCCTGGCGATCTTCACGGATGTGTTCGACTGCATCTTCCGTTTCCTCGGTGCCCTCCTGGTGGAGGACGGCAAACTCAGTGAGGAGGAGTTCTGGGGCACGGCCGCCCGGGTTATCCAGGACTACCAGGCGGAGAACCCGGAGCTCGCGGACCAGTTCGCCCGCCACGACCTGTTCGCCGCGGACTTCGAACTGTCGTGCCTGAACCGGCTGCAGCTGCGGAACAACCAGCAGATGCTTGACCTCACCGACCCGTCCGGCGGGCTGCAGATGGCGGGCCGGCTCGCCAACCCGCTCGCCAGGTTCGCTTAGACCAAGGCCCAGCCCGGGGTCAGCCGAGCTCGTCCACCGTGCGCTCCAGGACCGCGCGCGCCCCCACCAGCTCCCGTCCGTTTCGGCAACCGATTGAGCCACGGCATGGCACTCGTCGATGGACGCCTGGAGACCATAAGCACCCAGCCCGCGTCCGGAACCCGCTGCCCGCGCCAGCGCTGCACGTCCGCGCCGAATCGCGGACAGATCCCACCGCCGTCGGTCCTGGTCCTCCAGAAGTACCGGGCGGCCGGACGCGTCCAGCCGGGCCTCCTTGGACAGCACCGGATGGCATGAGATGAACATCAGGGTGGAGGACCTCGACGCCGGGCCAGGAGGAAAACGCTACGGACTACGGAATAACACGGTTAGTCTTGGCGCATGGAGACACCAACCACAGCGCTCGTAACAGGTGCAACGGCAGGGCTGGGTGCGGAGTTCGCCCGCCAGCTTGCGCAGGAAGGCCACCACATGGTGCTGGTGGCCCGCGACGCCGCCCGGCTCCAGCAGATCGCTGATGAACTCGAGCGTGATTACAGCGTCTCCGCTGAGGTGCTGCCCGCTGACCTGACGGACGACGCCGGAGTGGCCGCCGTCGTCGGGCGGCTCACGGACGCTGCGCGGCCGGTTGAAGTCCTGGTGAACAACGCGGGGATCGGGCTACTGCATTCCTTCGAAAACAATTCCTTGGACGACGAGAAACGGCACCTGCGCCTCCACGTTGAGACCCCCATGGTGCTTTGCCATGCCGCCCTGCAGGGGATGCTGGAGCGGCATTCCGGCCGAATCATCAACGTGGCCAGCGTGGCGGCTTTTGCCAACCGCGGCAGCTACTCGGCTGCGAAAGCCTGGCAGGTCAGCTTCAGCCGCTGGGCCAACATTGCCTATGGACCAAGAGGCGTGCAAGTCACGGCTCTGTGCCCCGGATTTACGCACACCGAATTCCATGACCGCATGGGCATGGACAAATCGGTCGCGCCGCTCTGGATGTGGCTGCGGGCGGACTGGGTGGTCCGGGACGGGCTGGCGGACAACGTTAGCGGGAAGGGCGTTTCGATCCCCACCAAACGTTACAAACTGGTGGCGGCCATCTCGCGATTGCTGCCGGCGCGGCTTACGTCCGGGCCGCCGCGACGCCCGAAACAGTAGTCTTCCGCGGTGCGCGGACCGCAACCACCACCGCGATACCGATCACCGCGCCCACAAAGGTCTCCACCGCACGTTCGGTTACCAGCAGGCCCGGGTCCGCGGGCGCGGCAAGCTGCGTCATGAGCAGGATCACCGGCGTGAAGAAGGCCATGGCCCAGCCGTAGTGCCGCGCCATGAACAGCTCGGTGGGGAACTGGAATGCGATCACCAGCAGCGCCAGCACGGCGGCGGTGTGGCCGGGGAAATATTGCAGCGGCGACAGCGGACCAGGGAAAAGTACGACGGCGACCAGCGCCAAACCGACGAACGTCCCCACGATGCGGTGGATCCCGCGGTGGACGCGGCTGGGCAGGTCGGCTCCGGCAAGCGGGACGGCGGCCGCGGCCATGGCCCAGTGCGGGTGGCCGCTGCCGCTCAGCACTCCGCAGGCGCCGGCGGCACCGACGGCCAGGACATAGCGGGCTGCGTGCACCAGCGCGGCCTGACGGAGTTCGCCGCTGAGACGCGGAACGTCCCGCATGGCGCCCGCTTGCCAGGTCCGAACCCGCAGCCAGCCAGCGAAGCCCACAAGGATTGAGAATGCAGCCGAGGCTGCACCGATCAGCACGGCCGTCAGGAACGGCACGTTCGTCGGAACCGAGGCGCAGGCGCCTAGTGCCAGGATGCCGAAGAACGGTCCGTTCGGCTTGAGCTGCACCCTGTCGGAGAACAGGGACCCGACTCCGGCCAGCACAGCCTCTACCAGCACCAGCCACCAGGAGTGGATGTGGTTGAGGGAAAGGAATACGCCCACCGTGATGCCGCTGATCAGGACCACTGCCGCCTGGGCCTGGTGCTTGAGGCGCAGCTGATGGGATTCAGAGCGTCCGTACATGCCGGTCAGGGCGCCGAACACTGCGTACATAGTCAGCTCTGGGCGGCCGATGGCCAGGAGTACCAAGGAGGGAAGTGCCACGCTGAGGGCAACCCGTACGGCCGAGAGCCGGTCGTTGTTGGCCGGGCCCAGCGCATGCAGCGAGCGGGCATGGGCCATGACTCTGCGCACAGCCAACACCACCTATCAATCAGACCCGTGTTTGAAAATTAGCAGACGGCCGGAATGGGGACCATTAGCTCGGTCACAGGGCGTCGCTTGGGGCCGGCCGGGCTGGCCCGGCTGAAGGCCCGTCCTGCGTGCTTCCACCCAGGGAAAACGTGCGGGGACGGGCCTTCAGGCGCGGGCTGCAGGACGGCCCGGATAGGCCGGTTTGGTGTTCCGCTGTGTTGCTTAGGCTCCGGCCGGAACCTTGGAAGTTGAGGCGTCCTTGATGTCCTGGGTTTCGAACGGCATCTCGTCCAGGTCGATCAGCAGGTTCTCGTCCTGGGTTGCAACCAGTTCCCTGGCCTCCGCCTGCGTATCCACGCTGGGCATGGAGCCGGGCAGCGGCCTGTTAGCGGATTCTTTTAGGAAGTAGATCGCCACTGCCCCGATCGCAGACGTTCCCATGAGGTAGTAGGCCGGCATCATGTCATCGCCGGTTGCCTTGATGAGCGCTGCAACAATGAAGGGCGTGGTTCCGCCGAAGATGGCCACGGAGAAGTTGTAGGAGATGCCCATCGCGCCGTAGCGGCTCGAGGTGGGGAATTGGGCCGGCAGGGCCGACGCGAGGTTTGCCACGTAGAACGTCACGGGGAACGCGATCAGGGACAACCCTGCCAGCGTGGACCAGACTTCGCCGATTCCGATGAGCGTAAAGGCCGGGACCGAGAAGGCCACCGTGCTCAGGGCGCCGATCCAGAGCACTGGACGGCGGCCGATGCGGTCGGACAGCTTGCCGGTCAGTGGGATGCACAAGGCCATGATCACCAGGACGGGGATTGTCAGCAGCGTTCCGTGAACCTCGTCGTAGCCCATGGACTGGGTGAGGTAAGTCGGCATATAGGAGGTCAACGCGTAACCGGCAGTGTTGGCTGCGGCCACCAGCACCATGGCAACGATGATGGGCCGCCAGTACGCCTTGACGATCCCCACCGGACCCTTAACCGCAGCGGCGTCGCCGTTTGTTGCGTTCTTAGCCAGCTCTTCCTGGGCGTCCAGGGTTGCCTGGAACTGAGGCGATTCCTCGATCTGGCTGCGGAAGTAGATGGCGATAAGGCCCAGCGGGCCGGCGATGAGGAATGGAATCCGCCAGCCCCATTCCTCCATGGCTGACTGGCCAAGGGTCAGCTGGAGGGCAGAAACCAGCGCCGCGCCGAGGGCAAAGCCCATGTAGCTGCCCAGGTCCAGGAAGCTTGCGAAGAATCCGCGGCGCTTATCCGGGGCGTATTCGCTCACAAAGGTGGTGGCGCCGGCGTACTCACCGCCGGTGGAGAAGCCTTGCACCAGCTTCAGGATTACCAGCAGCGCAGCGGCCCAGAGACCGATTTGCGCGAAGCCCGGCAGCAGGCCGATGCCGAAAGTGCTGGCGGCCATGATCATCAGGGTGGTGGCCAGAATCTTCTGGCGGCCCACCTTGTCGCCCAGCCACCCGAAGATGACGCCGCCCAGCGGGCGGGCAATGAAGGTGGCAGCGAAGGTGCCAAGCAGGAACAGCGTCTGGGTTGATGGATCTGACTCCGGCAGGAAGACAGGTCCCATGGTGGTGATCAGGTAGCCGAAAACACCGACGTCGTACCACTCCATGGTGTTTCCAACGATGGTTCCGCCGAGCGCCTTTTTCAGCATGGGCCGGTTTACAACATTCACGTCGGACTCTTTGAGCCGGCGACGCGCAAGGATCTTCGGTTCAGGCACGCTTGGTAGTGCGCCCTTGGCTGGTGCATTGTTGGTTCTGCTGGCGTTGTTCATGCCTGCTGAAGAGTCGGTCGTGCTTCGGTCTGTGGGCATTTGGGCGGCTCCTGTGGAGGTCATTTGCTTGCGACTGGTAGCTGCCCCGCTCCGGGCAGGCCTTCAATTTTACGCGAATTCCATGGCAAATGAGAGTTTTGTACCGTAAAGTGCCCTCCTTAGAGAGCGTTTCCACCGGTTTCCAGGGATTTTTTTGGCGGGTCTCGCCCCGTCATCATTGGGATTCGGGCGGTTCGGGGCCACCGTTATGGAATCTTTTTGTTCACGACGCATTTTTTAGGCCATTTTTCCCCTGATTCGCGCCGGAAAGTGACAGCCGCCACGGCCATCCGGACCGCTGCCCCGGCTGCCCTGCGGACCACCATCCCGCCCCATGTACGGGCCGGAAACCGGGGGTTCACAACCGAGCCTGAAACTGCCTATTGTTGAGCCATGGGAACACTGATTTTTGAGTAGGCGGACGCCTGCGGCCTGGTATCACAGGCCCCGTCCAGCTGATCTCGTCAGACACACTGATTCTCCTCAGAAAGGTTCCACCAAATGACTGAAAACAACACTCCCAGCCAGCCCGACTCCGCACTGGACGACGCCGACGCCAAGGGCATCCGGGCCGGGCTCACCGAAGCGCAGCGGGCCATGCTCGCCAGCAAATCCCGGGGCGGCGACGCCGGACTGCAGAGCGTCGGCAAGAGCCACAAGCCCACCCACGCCAGCGGCAAGCAGGGCCCGGCGGAAAAGAAGGTCCGCTGGTAATTCCAGCGCCGGGACAGCACGCCAGACCTACTATTGGTAACCACTTCATTTCATTGCGAAGGGAAGAATAATGGCTGAAAATCATGCTGGATCAAAGATCGAACCGGAGGTCGCGGGTCATCTCGCGGCAGCCATGGACACCCCGTCCATGCCGGACCCGGCCACCATTGCGGTGACTACCGCGATGGCTGGCGAACGCCAGTGGCCGGACGGCAACGGCAAGCGGCGGCACCCCAAAGAGCGGGGTACAGGCCACGGCCGCATGGGCCAGGAAGCTGCAGTCACGGCCGTGCACCGCACTGGCCGCCCGCAGATGCCGCACTCGTCCTAGGCACACGCCCGCTGACGACGCGCATCTGACCTGACGACACACAAAAGGTCTGGCGACACCCGAATTCGGGCGTCGCCAGACCTTTTGTGTGTCCCGGGCGATTTTGCGAGTCCTGGACGAATTTGCGCGTCGCCAGGTCAGCAGCACCATGGCGCGTCGCTAGCCCTCCGGCACCACTTCGTCAGCGCTCTTGTCCAGCCGCCAGCCCCGCCACACCGGATGCCTGAGCTTTCCGCTGCCCGTCCATTCCCCGAAGGTCACCTCGCCGACCAGGCGCGGCGTGACCCAGTGAGCGTCCGAGGCATCCTCGCTGGGAACGTCGTCGAACGGTGACGTCTTGCGGGCCAGACTGTCCACCTTCTGCCGGAGTCCTTCCAGTTCCCGGGTGCTGAACCCGCTGCCCACCCGGCCAACGTAGCGCAGCTTGTTGCCGTCGGGGATGCCCACGAGCAGCGACCCTACCGAGCTCCGCCGCCCGCCCTTGCCCGCCCGCCAGCCACCCACCACAACTTCCTGGGTCTGGTGCAGCTTGATCTTGATCCACGTCCGGGTCCGCCGCCCGCTGACGTAGCGGCTGTCGGTCCGCTTCGCCATGACACCCTCAAGCCCCAGCTCCTGCGCACTTTCCAGAATGTGCTCGATCCTTTCGTCCAGGACCTGAGACAGCTCCACCGGGCAGTCCGAAGGCCGATAAAACTGCTCAAGGCGCTGCCGCCGCTTGACGAGCGGCAGCCGGCGAAGGTCCTCGCCACCGTCGGACAGCAGGTCAAAGAGCATCAGCCGGACCGGGATGGCTGCGCGGGCCTTGGCGACGTCGCCGGGCCGGGTCAGCTTCATGCGCCCCTGAAGCAGCCCGAAGTCGGGCTTCCCCGAAGGCCCGACGGCGATGATCTCACCATCGGCAACAAACGGCCCCGCCGGCCAGCAGGACCGGTCCGTCAGCTCCGGGTAGGTTGCGGTGACGTCGATGCCGTTGCGGCTGAAGATCCGGACCTTCTTTTCGTCCGCGACCAGCAGGGCCCGCACGCCGTCCCACTTCAGTTCAAACTGCCAATCGCTGCCGTGAAGGTCGGCGGCGGTCCCGGACGTTGCCATCATGGGACTGAATTCCTCCGCCGGTTCATCCTCCACGTGGGCCCGCCGCGGATGGAATGTGTGGTGGTCCTTGTCCATCAGGTGGATGAGCCATTGCCCTTCAGTTTCCCTGCCCCGCCCGCGGCCGGTGTGGATGAGGGCGAACTTCCTGGTGCCGCCCAGGCCCCCGCCCTCTGCGCCGGTCAGGGTGGCGATGACCTCGCGGCCGTTGATCCATTTCTCCAGTTCATACGTGCCATGGTCCCAGATAGTGACCTCCCCGGCGCCGTATTGGCCTTTGGGAATGGTGCCCTCAAACGTGGCGTAGTCCAGGGGGTGGTCTTCGGTCTGGACGGCCAGGTGGTTCTTCCCGCCGGATTCCGGGACTCCCTTCGGCAGGGCCCACGACACCAGCACACCCTCGTGCTCCAGCCGGAAATCGAAATGGAGCCTGCTCGCATGGTGCTCCTGGATCACGAAGGTGTCCCCGTTTCCGGAGGTGCCGGAGAACGGCTCAGGCGTCCCATCCGGGTCCCGCATCGATCGGTACCGCTCCAGCCGGGCGTGCGTGCCGCCGTCGTCCGTCTTCCCGTCCGGGGGGCCAGGGTTCCCGGCGTCCCCCGGGTGCCCGGCACCGCGGCCGACGGCGGCGAACAGGTCCTTGCCCGCCTCCATCCGGCGCAGCACGGCGTCGTAGTCCAGGTGCTGCAGCTTGGGGGAGCCGATCTCCCGCCAGGTCCGCGGGGCAGCCACGGTGGGGGTGAGGCGGCCACGCAGGGAGTACGGCACGATGGTGGTTTTGGCGGCGCTGTTCTGGCTCCAGTCCACCAGTACTTTGCCTTTGCGCAGCGTCTTTTTCATGTCGCTGACGGCGAGATTCGGGTGGTCCGCTTCCAGTGCGCGGGCCAGTTCGTGGGCAAAGTCCGAGATCTGATCGGAGGTCTGCGTGCCGTCAAGGCCGGCATAGAGGTGGATGCCCTTGCTGCCGCTGGTCACCGGCACGGGTTCCAGGCCCACGTCCTGCAGGATGGCGCGGGCCAGCCTGGCAACCTCGGCGCATTCCTCAAGCCCTGCGCCGTCGCCGGGATCGAGGTCAAGGACCAGGCGGTCCGGATTGAGCTGCTTGCCGTGCGAGTCCACCTGCCACTGGGGGACGTGGATTTCCAGCGAATTGATCTGCCCGAACCAGGTGAGCGTGGCGGGATCGTTCACCATCGGGTAGTAGATGGTCCGGTCCTTGTGTGTGATGGCGGCGCGGGGGAGCCAGCCGGGCGCTGAATCCTCCAGGTTCTTTTGGAAGAACACCTCGCCGGGCTCCCCGGCGGTGCCCACGCCGTTGACCCACCGCTTGCGGGTGGCGGGCCTGTTGGCCGCTGCCGGGATCAGGACATGGGCCACAGCGGCGTAGTAGGCCAGGACGTCGGCCTTGGTGGTGCCGGTCTCCGGGTAGATGATTTTGTCCAGGTTGGTGAGGGTCAGCTCCCGGCCGGCCACCCTGACACGCTCTTTAGGGCCGGCCATGGGTCTTCACCTCCGGCCCCGCGTGATGTTCACTTGAGGGATGAGAGCCATCTGGAAAGGTGCCATCGCGTTTGGCCTGGTCAACGTGCCCGTGAAGGTCTACAGCGCCACCGAGGACCACGACATCAGCCTCCACCAGGTCCACAATGCCGACGGCGGCCGGATCCGGTACCAGCGCCGCTGCGAGGTGTGCAGCAAGATCATCGATTATTCGGACATTGACAAGGCATTTGAGGACGATGGCCGGACGGTGGTCCTGTCCAAGGATGAACTCAAATCCATCCCGGCGGAAAACAGCCACGAGATCGAGGTGGTCCAGTTTGTCCCGTCGGAGCAGCTCGAACCCATGATGTTCGAGAAGAGCTATTACCTGGAGCCGGATTCCAAATCGCCCAAGGCCTACGTGCTGCTGCGCCGGGCGCTCGAGGATACGGACCGGGTGGCCATCGTCCAGTTCGCCCTGCGCGAGAAGACCCGGCTGGGGGCGCTGCGCATCAAGGACGACGTACTGGTCCTGCAGTCCCTGCTGTGGCCCGACGAGGTCCGGGAGGCCAGCTTCCCGGCCCTGGACACTTCCATTCGGATTTCGGCACAGGAACGCGAAATGTCCGCTGCCCTCGTAGAGTCCATGGCCGCCGATTTCGAACCCGAGCACTTCACCGATGACTACCAGGTGCAGCTCCGGAAGCTCATCGAGGCCAAGCTGGAGAAGGGGGATTCGCTCGATACTGACGAAACATTCGGTGCAGACGCGGGTGAGGGCGGCAACGGCGAGGTCATCGACCTGATGGAGGCGCTGAAGCGCAGCCTGGAGCGGAAACGCGGCGGCGGGAAACCTGCCGCGTCTGCGGAGGCGGGCTCCGGGGATACGGCCTCCGGAGACGCGGACGACGACGACACGGAAGAGAGTGCCGACAGTTCCGGCGCGAAGGCTCCCGCCAAAGCCCGTGCCAGGACTGCAAGCACGAAATCTGCTGCCGCGAAGCCCTCCGGAACCAAGTCCTCCGGAACCAAAGCCACCGCCGCGAAGCCTGCGGCGAAAGCCACCACAACGCGGGCGCGAAAGGGTGCTTAAAGCGGGCCGCGAACAGTCTGTGGTGGTGGGGATGGCCGCCGCCTAGGAGTTCCGCAGGGCGGAGATAAGCTCGCTCTTCTTTTTGGCTGAGTAGCCAGTGAGGCCTATCTCCTTGGCTTTGGCCTTTAGCTGCGGGACGGTCCAATCGTCGTAATCGCCGGCTTTCCCACCCTTGCGTCCCACCGCTGAGCGGCCCTTGTTGGCGGCCGCGTTCGAGATGCGGGCGGCCTTCTGCTTGGACGCGCCGTCGTCCCGCAGTTCCTCGTACAGTTCAGGATCTTTCAGGCTCGGGTTGTTCTTACCGGGCATGTGGTCCTCCTTCGCCGGGTCCGGGATTAGCACCGTATTGGCTGGTCAGGCTTCCACGCTAATTCCGGGACTCGCGAAAAACAAGGAAGCAGTAAGGTTGCTTGCTTCCGTGGTGGGCCGTTAGCCCCAGACGCTTTACAGCCCGCACTGCTGCGGCCACAATGGGTCGCATCACAGCGCTGTGGAACAGCGTGCTGTCACTCGAAGCCTGTCAAGGGAAAACCTGTCAAAGAAGAGGGGCGCCACCATGAATGACCAAGCGGACGTAGACGAGGCAGACCGGGCACTGAAGCAAAAGCACCGGGCCATGTGGGCCTCGGGGGATTACCCGGCACTGGCCAGTGAACTGGTACAGGATCTCGGGGCCATTCTGGTTGATGCCTGCGGAATCAAGCCGAAGCAGCACGTTTTGGACGTGGCTGCCGGTGCCGGCAACGCGGCCATCCCTGCGGCCATGATGGGCGCCCATGTTGTGGCCAGCGACCTCACCCCGGAACTGTTCTACGCCGGGCGACGGCAGGCTGCCGATCGCGGCGTTGGGCTTGAATGGGTGGAAGCGGACGCCGAGTCCCTGCCGTTCGAGGACGATTCGTTTGACGTGGTCACGTCCTGCCTGGGCGTGATGTTCGCGCCGCACCATCAGGCCGGAGCGGACGAAATTGTCCGGGTATGCAAACCCGGCGGCACCATAGGCCTGCTCAGTTGGACGCCCGAAGGCTTCATCGGAAGGATGTTTGCCACCATGAAGCCGCTCGCGCCGCCGCCTTCGCCCGGAGCCCAGCCGCCGCCGCTGTGGGGAAGCGAGGACCACGTGCGGGAACTCTTCGGTAGCAGGATCACCGATATCCAGGCGAAGAAGCGTTCACTGGCCATCCGCAGTTTCCACCAGCCGGAGGACTTCCTGCGGTACTTCAAGTCCCACGACGGCCCCACCATCTCGGTCTATAAGTTCATTGGCGATGACAAGGATAAGGCGCAGGCCCTGGACAGAGCGCTCACCGAACTGGCCGATTCCTTTGGCGAGGCCCACGGTGATGCCGCGTGGCAAATGGATTGGGAATATCTGCTGTTGACCGCGAAGGAGGCCAGGTAGTGGCCGGGAATCTTGTGGCCACGTCCACCATCGCCATCGAAGCTCCGGCGGACCGCGTCTGGAGGGTTATCACCGATCCCGCCGCCGTCAAGGAGTTCATGTTCGGCGCGGACCTGGAAACCGACTGGACGGAAGGAAGCCCCATCGCCTGGCGCGGGGAGTGGGAAGGCAAACCCTACGAAGATAAGGGCGAGATCCTCGAGGTAGACCCCGGCCGCAGGCTGGTCCATTCGCACTTCAGCCCGCTGGGCGGTCAGGAAGACAAGCCGGAAAATTACCACACGCTCACCTGGACCCTCGAGGGCCAGGGCGGTGCAACAACGCTCACGCTCTCGCAGGACAACAACGCCAACGAAGACGCAGCGGAACACTCCAAGGGCATGTGGGACATGCTCGTGGCGGACGTCAAGAAGATCGCAGAACGCGGCTAAGAAACCAGCGGCCGCCGTCGTACCTTCCCAGGAGAGGGGACAGGCGCGACGGCGGCCGCTGGCGTCAGGCTGTTTACTCGGCGTCGTGGTCCGTTTCCAGGATCTGCACCAGACGCTCCAGGGCGTCATCCGCGCCGGTACCTTCTGCACGGAGCACCACAACATCGCCGTGGGCGGCACCCAGGCTCATGAGGGACAGGATGCTGGCGGCGTCCATTGCCTCATCGACCGGCTCGCCCTGGCGGGCGATGGTGATGTCCAGGTCGAACTCGCCGGCGGCCTCGGCAAAGATGGCGGCGGGGCGGGCGTGCAGGCCTACTCGGCTGGCGACGGTTGCGGTGCGTTCTGACATTCTTGCTCCTATTGTCTTTCGGCGCGTCCGTTGGTTCAACGCCGTGGGTGGTGGTGCGGTGCGGCCGGTCAAACCGTTACTGGAACCGACTCAACGGTAGCAGCGGGCTGGCGGACGGCCCAGCGCTTGAGAGCGATCACTGACAGGGCGGTGACGATGGTTCCTGCCGCAATGGCGACGACGAACATCAGGAAGTTATCGATTGCGAAGAACACGAAGATACCGCCGTGAGGGGCCTTGGATCCTACGCCCGCCGCCATGGAGATGGCGCCGGTGACAGCTCCACCGAGCATGCTGGCGGGGATAACGCGGAGCGGGTCAGCGGCAGCGAACGGGATGGCACCTTCGGAGATGAAGGAAGCTCCCAGCAGCCATGCTGCCTTTCCGTTTTCGCGCTCAGCAAGGCTGAAGCGCTTCTTGTCCAGGACTGTCGATGCCAGGGCCATGGCCAGCGGCGGCACCATGCCAGCGGCCATGACAGCTGCCATGACCTGCCACGGGGCCTGGTTATCCAAGGAAGCGGCACCAAGTCCGGCGACGGCGAAGGCATAGGCGACCTTGTTCACCGGGCCGCCGAGATCGAAGCACATCATGAGGCCCAGGATGACGCCCAGAGCGATGGCGCTGGCACCGGTAAGGCCGGACAGCCACCCGTTCAGTCCCGCAGTAAGCGCAACGATCGGGCCACCGAGGATCAGGAACATCAGGCCCGACGCGACCAGGGAGGCGAGCAGCGGAATGATCACCACCGGCATCAGGCCGCGCAACCAACGCGGCACGGCCCAACTTCCGATCACATGGGCGGCGTAACCGGCGAGCAAGCCGCCGACGATTCCACCGAGGAAGCCTGCGCCCATAAAGCCGGCAACGGCGCCGGCAACGAAGCCCGGTGCGATGCCTGGCCGGTCGGCGATCGCATACGCGATATATCCGGCCAGGGCAGGCACCAGGAAGCCCATGGACAGTGCGCCGATCTTGAAGAGCACGGCACCAAGGTAGGCGCCGAGTGGTCCCCAGGCGTTGTCAGGGTATTCGGTGGGCAGGTTGAAGATGCTGTTTTCCACCACGATCGCGTTGGCGAAATCAGTGATCAGGTAGCCGCCCAGCAGGAAGCCCAGGGCGATCAGCAGGCCACCACCGGCGACGAACGGGATCATGTAGCTGACACCGGTGAGGAGTGCCTTCTTCAGCTTTTGGCCGATGTGTTCGCCCTTTTCGGTGGCTTCGTTCTCAGCCTGTTCCTCGGCCCCGAAGTGGGGGACTCGGCGCGCATTCGGATTGGCAGCGGCAGCGAGCGCCTCCTGGACCATCTTGGCCGGCTCGTCGATGCCGCGCTTGACGGGGGCGTTGATGACGGGCTTGCCGGCGAAGCGCTCCTTGCCGCGGACATCCACATCCACGGCGAAGATCACGGCTTCGGCGGCGGCAATGACGGCAGGGTCAAGCGGCTTGGCGCCGGAGGAACCCTGGGTCTCCACCTGCAGGTCCACGCCCATTTCCTGGGCTGCGGCCACGAGTGAATCGGCGGCCATGTAGGTGTGGGCGATGCCGGTGGGGCACGCGGTCACGGCCACCAGACGCCGGGGGCCAGCGGTGGTTGAACCAGTAGCAACAGCAGCAGCGGGCGCAGCTTCGGCAACTGCAGCAGCTGCGTGGGCCGCCGGCTTGTCCGCCAAAGCGCCGTCCACCAGTGCCACGATCTCTTCCCGCGAAGATGCATTGCGGAGTGCCGCAGTGAAATCCTTTTTGATCAGGGACCGGGCCAGCTTGGACAGCAGCTGCAGGTGCTCCTGGTCCGCGCCGTCGGGCGCAGCGATAAAGAAGACCAGGTCCGCGGGCCCGTCCTTGGCGCCGAAGTCCACCTTGGGGTTGAGCCTGGCCATGGCCAGCGTGGGTTCGATGACCGCAGCAGAGCGGCAGTGCGGGATGGCGATGCCGCCGGGGATGCCGGTGGCGGTCTTCTGTTCGCGGGCGAAAGCATCGGAGAAGAGGCCTTCGACTTCTGACGCGCGGCCGGTCGCAGCTACTGTGCTGGCCAGGTGCCGGATCACGTCCTCGGGCGAGGTGCCCAGGTTCTGGTCGAGCACGACCAGGTCGGTGGTGATGAGCTGAGTCACTGTCAATCCTTTCGAAGAGCCGTGATGGTTACGGCATCCGGGGTGGTTTGGTGGACTGCCGGGACAGTGGAACCCGGCAGGGAGGCGGCGGCGGCACCATGTGCCACTGCCTGACGGAGGCAATCGGCCGGGGCGGCGCCCTGGCCGTGGGCGAGCAGATAGCCAGCCAGCGATGAATCGCCCGCACCGACCGTACTGACCGCGGCGACCGGCGGATGCGTGGCCAGCCACGCGCCGTCGGCCGTTACCAAGACAGCTCCCTTGGATCCGAGAGTTGCCAGCACAGCACCCACACCTGAACGCACGACGGCGGCGGCGGCTGCCGCGGCAGCCTCCGGATCCGCTTCCAGTTCGTCTGCGGTGGACGCCGTGGCGAAGCCGGCTGCAGCAGCCAGTTCCGCCAGTTCCTCGGCGTTGGGTTTGAGGAGGTCCGGTTTCCCGGACACACCGTCCTGTGAAGTACCATGCTGCGCCGTGCCGTCCGGCGAGATGCCTGAGACTGCGGCGACGAGCGGGCCGCCGGAGGAGTCGACGGCGATCAGCGGGGCGCCGCCGTCGGCCGCAGTCCGCAGCCGCCGGGTGACGGTCGCGTAGAAGTCGGCCGGGAAGCCGGGAGGCAGGGAACCTGCCAGGACTACCCAGCTGGCGCCGCGGGCGCGTTCCAGCAGCAGGCAGATCAGGGCTTCCTGCTGGTCTGCATCCATGATGGGTCCGGGCTCGTTGATCTTGGTGGTCACGCCACCCGGCTCGGTGAGTGCCACGTTGGTGCGCAGCGGCTCGTCGATGGGAAGGGCCGCGAACGGCACGCCATCGTGGAGCAGTCCCGCGAGGACGGGGTCACTTTCAGCGCCCGGAAGCACCGCGATGGTCTCCAGACCGGAGGCAACCAGGGCCCGTGATACGTTGACGCCCTTGCCGCCGGATTCCTGGCTGACCGAGACCGCGCGTTGGACTTCGCCGCGTTCCAGGGGGCCTGGCAGGGCCACCGTGCGGTCCAGGCTGGGGTTGGCCGTGAAGGTGACAATCATGCGATCACCACGTCAACGCCGGCCTCGGTCAGGGCTGCCGCGAGTTCGGGGCTGGGCTCGCTGTCTGTAATCAAGGTGTCCAGATCTTTCAGGGAGGCGAACTGGACCAGGGTTTCCACGTCCAGCTTGGAGGAATCGGCCAGCACCACGATGCGGTGCGCCGAATGGACGAAGGCCGCCTTGACGGCGGCTTCTTCAGGATCGGGAGTGCTAAGGCCAAAGCTGGCGTGGATGCCATTGGTGCCGATGAAAGCGACGTCGGGGCGCAACCGCTGCGCCGCTTCCACAGTTGCCTGCCCCACGGCGGCCTGGGTGAGCCCGCGCACCCGGCCGCCGAGGATTTGGAGGGCGATGCCGGACGCGCTGGACAGCTTCGCCGCGATGGGGACGGCGTGGGTGATGACTACCAGTTCGGCGCCGGGTCCGGTAGTGGAAGGCTCGACGGCGGTGCGCCGGGCGAGAAGGTCGGCCAACGCTTCAGTGGTGGAACCGGCGTCGAGCAGGATGCTGCCGGACGTGGCCTGGGGGATCAGGGCGAGGGCCGCCTGGGCGATGCGCACCTTCTGGTCCGGGCGCTGGATGGTCCGTTCGTTGATGCTTTCCTCGGTGGTGCTGAAGCGGTCGGCGGAAACCGCTCCGCCGTGGACACGGCGCACAGTGCCGGTGCTTTCGAGGGCGGCCAGGTCGCGGCGGACAGTTTCGGTGGTGATGCGGAAACGCTCAGCCAGCAGGGTCACGCTCACCCGGCCGGTGCCGGCAACAAGCTCGGCTATCTTCTGCTGGCGCTCCTCGGCAAACACGTACCCTCCATTGCGTAAAGTGCTGAATCCCCAGCCCTGAATCCAGTGACTGGCATCACATGATGTTGAATTACTTGACTTTATCTTTGTCTATGTTGGTTTGTCAATGAAAACCATAAAAACACAGAATCCCAGGGAGTTTTTGTCCACATATTGCGCGCCGAACGGACCGAAAGTCCCGATAAGTGGACAAAAACTCGCGGGGCGGGGCGAGCTGGGTTAGGCCTGGGTTAGGCCGGAAACGCAAAAGCCGGGCCAGACCTTCGCGGTCTGGCCCGGCTTCCGGGTGGTTTGAAGCCTAGATGCCGCCGTCGCGGCTTTCGTTGCGGGTGATGCGCTCGCCGGTGTTGGGATCAACTACCGACCGGGTTTCGCTGACCCGGCGGCTGCGGCCCGGTGAGGCCAGGATCAGGGAGGCGATCAGCCCGATTACGCCAACCGCCATCAGGATGTAGCCAATCAAGGCTTGGTCCACAAAGGGAATCAACCCCGGGGCTACGGCCCAGGCCAGGATGGCACCGAGTGCAATAAGGAATATAGAGGAACCGATTCTCATGACTTGCTCCTTAGTTCGAATACGTGTGATGCCAAAGTTGATAAGCATGCTGTCTTACGCTCACGCTACAGCCCGTCGGGGCGCGATTCAATGATTGGGCCGCCCGGGGCGCGCCAGCGTCTTGGCTGTTCAGGAGCCTGGCGCTCGTTAGGCTGATCTGATGGAGACTGTTGTTTGGTCCAAACCGGAGGCTGAACGGGGCGGCACGCCGCTGCTGGTCATGATGCATGGCTACGGCACGGACGAGTCCCGGATGGTTCGGCTGTTTGAATACCTCCCGGCCGAGTTCACTTGTGCCGCGCTGCGGGCGCCCATGGTGATCGGCGACCACTACGGCTGGTTCCTCCTGGACTACTTCCTGGCCAACGATTTCGCGGATGTCATCACCGCCACCAACACCGTCCAGGCGTGGATCAACTCCGTCCGGGGCCAGCACAGCAGCGTCAGTCTGTTGGGCTATTCCCAGGGAATGGCCATGGCCAGCACGCTGCTGCGCCTGCATCCCGCGGATTACCAGGCAACGGTGGGCCTCTCCGGTTTTGTGCTGGAAAGCGAACTGCTGTCGCTGACCGAATCCTTCACGGCCCCGCCGCCCTTCTTCTGGGGTCGGGACAAGGCGGACTTGGTGATCAATGAGGACGCAACGACCTACACCGAACAATGGCTGAACGAAAACACCCGGCTGACCGCCAGGACATATCCGGGCATGGGCCACGCCATGAGCAAGATGGAGATGGTGGACGTCAGCGCCTTCCTGCGCCACTACGTGCTCGGCTGACTGCCTGCTCCACTCAACGGCATGCCGGGCTGAAAACCGTACCCGCACGGCGTGTGCCCGGTATCGCAACATGAGAAAAAACAGTTGCACGCCAAATTTGTAAGCGCTTACACTCGTCGGTGGCCCACCATTGCGGGCCACTGAAACCATCGGAAAGGGAAGCCGGACACATGCCACGTGCCATGCCTCCTGCCTGCCTTGCGCCGCCGGCCCGCGTCCGCCAAGTTGTCAGGCCGTGCCAAGGCGCCCATGATGGAAGCAGACATTCAACAGCAGCCCACCGGCCCGCCGGGGTTTTCACCCTGGCCCTCAGCCGCCCCTGCTGACCCGGCGGCATCGTGGCCGCCCTCCCCGCTCGTGCTCGGCCCCTCCTTGCTGCCCCCGATTTTCGGCCCGCTCCGCTTTTCTGCCTACTTACCTACCGCCCAGTGAGAACCCGCCCGTGACACCCGTCTGTGGCCCGCCGTCTGAAAGGACACCGCGCATGACTGACGTTCTGAACACCCGAAGCACCAGCTGGACCACCGCCTCCGCCATCCTGTTCGACCTCGACGGCGTGCTGACCCCCACGGCCACTGTCCACGAACAGGCGTGGAAGGAACTTTTCGAGGGCTTCCTGGCGTCCCGTCCGGATGTGCCCGGCTACCGCGAGGACGACTACTTCGATCACATCGACGGCAAGCCCAGGTTCGACGGCGTCCGGGACTTCCTGGCGTCCCGCGGCATCGTGCTGCCCGAAGGTGCGCCAAGTGACGGCACTGCCGGTCATGCGTCCACCGAGGGCGCCGAGCAGGATGCCACCCGGCAGGACCCCGCCGATGCCACCGTCCAGGGGCTGGGCAACCGCAAGAACAAGATCTTCAACGACATCGTCAGCGCCGGCGTCGAGCCGTTTGCAGGCTCGGTGCGCTTCCTGGAAGCCGCGGTGGACCGCGGACTCAAGGTCGCCGTCGTCTCCTCGTCCCGGAATGCTCCGGCTGTCCTGAAGGCCGCAGGCTTGAACGGGCACTTCGAAATAGTGGTTGACGGCGTCGTGGCTGCGGCCGAAGGCCTCCCCGGCAAGCCGAGCCCGGCCACGTACCAGTACGCCGCGGAACTGCTGGGCCTGCCCAGCGAAGAATGCGTGGTGGTTGAGGACGCCGTCTCGGGCGTCCAGGCCGGACACGCGGGGCACTTCCACTCGGTGATCGGCGTGGACCGCGGCGCCGGCCGGCAGACCCTGCTCGACGCCGGGGCCACGCGTGTGGTCAACGACCTCAACGAGCTCCTCTAACGCCAATCGCTGCCTGACGCTCCCCGGCCTCAGGCACGAAGCACCTCCCCGCACCGCACAACGCCAAAGGACCCCAACACCATGGCTCTTATCACCGCGGACCGTGAACGGTTCCCCAACACCCCCTGGCAGCTTGTGGAAACACGCCACCAGCCGGGCAGCGCGGGCACGTTGGAAACGCTCTTTGCCCTTGGCAACGGGCATCTGGGTATCCGCGGCGCGCACTGGGCGGCCGCGGACGCCGATCTTCCGGGCAGCTTCATCAATGGCCTGCACGAGATCTGGGATATCAAGCACGCCGAGAATGCATTCGGTTTCGCGCGGACCGGACAGCGGATCATCTACATCCCGGATGCGAACAACTTCACAGTGGTCATCGACGGTGAGAGCCTCATGCTCGCCGAATCGACAGTCCTGGATTACCGCCGCTCCGTTGACTTCGCCACCGGCATCTACGAATGCCGGATCACCTGGCTGTGCCGGTCCGGCGCCACGGTGACCACCACTGAACGCCGCGCCGTGGGCTTCGCCTCACGCGGCAGCCTGGGCATCTCGTTGGAAGTGGCTTCGGACCGCGAGGTTTCCGCCGACGTGACGTCGTCCGTCATCAACCGCCAGGACCAGCCTGTGGAGGACCACTCGGCGCACGACCCGCGCCGGGCAGGCCGGCACGCCGGCCGGGTCCTCCTGCCGGTAAGGACCGACGGCGGCGACGGCTCGCTCCGACTCTCCTGGGAAGCGGCGGAATCCGGGCAGCGCGTAGGAATCGCCGTGGACCACTGGACCTCGGCCGGGCACCAGCCTTTCGAGACTGTGGCGGGCGAGGATGAAAGCAGCGTCCGCTACGTCCTGGCAGTAGGTGCCCAGGAGCCGTTCCGGCTGGAAAAGAGCGTCAGTTACGCAGCGGGCCGCGGTGTCCAGGACTCGGTGCGGGACGCCGCGGAGGCCGCCGAAGCCGGGCTCCGGACTGTGGAGGACATCTTCACCGAGAGCAGCGAGCACTACCGCGCGTACTGGGCCACCTCGGACATCGTGGTGGGTGGCCAGCCCGAACTCCAGCAGGCCATCCGCTGGAACTTGTTCCAGCTGGCCCAGGCCACCGCTCGGGCCGACATCGCAGGCATCCCCGCAAAGGGCGTCACAGGCTCAGGATATGAGGGGCACTATTTCTGGGACCAGGAGGTCTACCTCTTGCCCTACCTCACGTACACCAACCCCGACGGCGCCCGCCAGGTCCTCGAGTTCCGGCATGACATGCTGCCGGCCGCCAAGATCAGGGCCAAGGAGCTCAGCGTGGACGGCGCGCTGTTCCCGTGGCGCACCATCAACGGCCTTGAAGCCAGCGCCTATTACGCCGCCGGCACCGCGCAGTTCCACATCGCAGCCGCCATCGCCTTCGCCACCAACCGCTACCTGTGGGCCAGCGGCGACGAAACCTTCCGCGGAGGCATGGGCGCCGAACTGCTGATCGAAACCGCCCGCATGTGGAGCTCCCTGGGCTTCTTCGGCAAGGACGGGCAATTCCACATCCACGGTGTTACCGGTCCGGACGAATACACGGCCGTTGTCAATGACAACCTCTACACCAATGTGATGGCCCGGTTTAACCTCCGCGCCGCCGCAGCGTTGGACCACCCGGAGATCGACGACGCGGAACGCGAGCTGTGGGAGCAGGCAGCGAACCGCATGCAGCTGCCGTTCGACGATGACCTGCAGGTCTATTCGCAGGACAACGACTTCATGACCCTGGAGCCGTGGGACTGGACCACTCCCCGGTCCAAGTACCCGCTGCTGCTGAACTTCCACCCGCTGGTGATCTACCGGCACCAGGTACTGAAGCAGGCAGACACGGTGCTGGCCATGTTCCTGCAGTGGCAGGATTTCTCCGCTGAGGAGAAGCGCCGGGCGTTCGATTTCTATGACCCCATCACCACCGGCGATTCCACCCTCTCGGCTTGCGTGCAGGGAATCATGGCTGCCGAGGTGGGTCACCCCGAAGCTGCCCTGGAGCACTTTACGAACGCCGTTTTCATCGACCTGGACGACACCCATGGCAACACCATCGACGGCGTGCACATCGCCTCCGCCGGGGGAGTCTGGAGCTCGCTTGTCTCCGGCTTTGCCGGGCTCCGGGACCAGGGCCACCTGCCGTTCTTCGATCCGAGGCTTCCGGCGGAGTGGGAGGCATTGTCCTTCCACCTGAAGATCCAAGGACGGCTGCTGCTGGCGGAGCTCGACGCCGGTGCACTCACCCTCAGCATCCGCAGCGGCGGACCGCTCGACGTGGATGTCCGCGGCCAGGTGCACACCATTGGCGCAGACGCGGTCCGGATTGCCCTGGAGCCTGTTGTGTGTCCGGAGCGCACTGTCTTCCCCAGCGGACCCCCGACGGCGAGCCTCCCCATTGTGGGGGTTCGCGCCTGAAGTGACTGCGCGCCTTAGGTGAAGCTGAAGCGTCAGTCTCCTGCCGCCGTCGTGCGTTCCACGTCTGCTGGCTTGTCCAAAGGGTGGGCCAGTTCGTCGGCGGGCATCCGGGCAGCGATCATGGCGATCACCGCCAGCACGGGGCAGACCACGCCGGCGGCAAGGAAAATCGCCCAAATGGGGAAGACCTCCGCAGCCGGTCCGGCCAGCGCCATGGAGACCGGCATCAGCGCGAGGGACACAAAAAAGTCGCGGCTGGACACACGTCCCATCAGGTGGCTGGGCACGCGTCGTTGCAGCAGCGTGCCCCAGATGACCATGCCCACACTGCCGGTTGACCCGAACACAAACATCGCGGCGGCCATGGTCCAGAAGTTGTCCAGAATACCGACGGTGGCCAGTGGCAGGCTGCCCGCACCCCAGGACACCATTATGACCGTGAGGTAGCGGCGCGGCAGTTTCAGGGACGCGGTCACCAGCTAGCCGGCGGCCCCGCCCACGCCCACGCCCAGGACAAAGCTTCCCACGGCAAGGTGCCACAGCTGCAGCCAGCCATGGCGATCCCGCCGGCGAGGACAAAAGCAGCAGGCCGATGCTGCCGGCAGTGGCCACCAGGGACAGTTCCAGCGGTCCGCCGCCGAGGTGGATCACCTGGTAAGACCATGGCGACAGCCCACATCTAGGCTCGGACGGTTCTTGGTGTAACTCAGAGGCATGGTTCGGTTGGGGCCGGAACCGCATTAGTCTTAAGCACCCTTAGTGTTAAGGCAGGGCCGCAGCCAAAAACTGCCGGCGGACACGAGCAGTACCGAAGCAGAGGTGACCATGGCCAGGCGCAGAAATCCCGCAGTACGTATCGCACAGGAGACCGCCCACAACGCGGTGTTCGACTCCGACGGCAAACCGAAACCCGGCGTCCACAACGTTCTCCTCCGGGCAGTCGAAATCCAGCGGCCCCTGGTGCTCGCCTACGTCCGGCGGCTGCAACGAAAACACCCGCGCGCCAGTGCCGCCAAGCTCGCGGAGATCCTCGAACGCGACTACCTTCGGGCGGTGGCTGGCGGCGGTGCAATCGTTGGCGCAACTGCCGTTGTTCCCGGCGTCGGAACCGTGGCTTCCCTGGGCCTCTCCGCTGCGGCTACCGTTGGATTCCTGGAAGCCACAGCTCTCTATGCCACGTCGCTGGCGGAACTCCATGGCATCCGGCTGACCAACCCGGAAAAGGCCAGCACCATGGTCATGGCCATCATGCTGGGCGAAGAAGGCACGGCATTGCTGGGAACGCTGAGCGGCCAGGCCATGGGCAAGGGAGCCAGCCAGACGCAGGCGTGGGGCAACGCGCTGACCAAGTCCATGCCATCGGGCTTCGGTGCCATTCGGAACAAGATCCAGAAGGCCTTCCTCAAGAACCTGCTCAAACGCCAGGGCACTGCGCTGCTTGGCCGGGCGCTTCCGTTCGGCATCGGCGCGGTGGTGGGCGGTGCCGGTAACCTCATAATGGGCCGCGCCGTGGTGGCTAACGCCAAGGAAGCTTTTGGCCCCATGCCGGACACTGTCCCAGGGGAGCTTATGGCCACGGCGGCGGAACCGGACAAACTTACTCTGGAGGGCAACAACCTTGGATCTTAACGCTGACCTCGGCGAATCGTTCGGCTCGTGGAACATGGGGGACGACGCCGCGATGTTCCGGCTCGTGACGAGTGCCAACGTGGCCTGCGGCTTCCACGCCGGTGACCCCATCACCATGCTGGACAGCTGCCGCGCCGCTTTCGAACTTGATGTGACCGTCGGTGCGCACGTGGGGTATCGGGACCTGGCCGGGTTCGGCCGCCGCTCCCTGGACATGTCCTTCGACGAGCTCTTCGGCGACGTGCTCTATCAGCTGGGCGCGCTCGACGGCGTGGCGCACGCCGTCGGTGCCTCCGTTGACTACGTCAAGCCGCATGGCGCCCTGTACAACCGCCTGGTTCACGATGCCGAGCAGGCCTCTGCCGTGGTCGCCGCCATCCAGGCCTACGACCCCGGGCTGCCGATCCTCGGGCTGCCCGGCTCGCAGTTGCTGATCCAGGCCAAGGAAGCCGGCCACCCGGTGTTTGTTGAGGCCTTTGTGGACCGCGCCTACCAGGCGGACGGGACCCTGGTGCCGCGCTCCCAGGAGGGTGCGGTCCTGCACGACGTCGACTCGATCGTTGAGCGGGCCGTGCGGCTCGCGACGAAGGGCGAAGTTGTCGCAGTCGACGGCACGGTGGTTCAGGTCAGGCCCGACTCCTTGTGCATCCACGGCGACACCCCCGGGGCCGTGGAGATGGCCGCCGGTGTTCGCGCCGGACTCGAAGCGGCCGGCGTTCAGCTGGAGTCCTTCGCGTAGTCAGCCCACTGCTTTTGGAAGGGCCAGATCAGCCGAAGACCAGGTGCGCCGCGCTGAAGATGGCCAGCCCGGCCAGTGAACCCACCACCGTGCCGTTGATCCGGATGAACTGCAGGTCCTTGCCCACCTGGAGTTCGATTTTCTGCGACGTTTCCTCGGCATCCCAGCGGGCCACGGTATCGGTGATCACGCCTGCGATGTCGGAGCGGTAGGTCCGCACCAGGTAGCCGGCGGCGTCGCCGATCCAGGCGTTGACCTTGCCGGCAAGTTCGGCGTCGTTCACCAGCCGTGAGCCGAAATCGCGAACTGCGGCCTTGAACCGCACCGTCAGCTCGCTGTCCGGATCGTCCACCGCAGACAGCAGGGCGCTCTTCACGGTTCCCCAGGTGCGGGAGGCCAGCTCGCGGACCTCGGGGTCTCCCAGAACCTGTGCCTTGATGTCCTCGGCCCGGGCGATCATGACGGGATCATGCTGAAGATCCTGCGCGAGGTCGTTCAGGTACTTGTCGATCTGCTGCCGCACCTGGTGGTTCGGATCGGACTGCACGGCGCGCGCGAACTTAAGGATCTCCACGTAAACCTTGTCGCCCACCAGCCCGTCCACAAACTGCGGGACCCAGGTGGGGGAGCGGTCCGAGACCAGCCGGCTGACGGTTTCGTGGTTGTCGTCCACCCAATCCGCGGCGCGGTCCACCAGCAGGTCCACCAGCTTGTGGTGGTGCCCGTCGGCAAAAATCCGTTCCGCCATCCTGCCTACGGGCGGTCCCCACGGCGGAGCCAGCAGGTGCTTACGCACCATTCCCTCGATGACCGCCTGGACATCGTCGTCGTTCAACACCTTGAACGCACCGCGGATGACGGCGGCACCCTCCTTCGCCACCCGCTCGGCGCCACCCGGCCCGGCAAGCCATTGGCCGGCCTTCCCGGCGACGTTTACGCTGGCCAGCTTGTCCTGGACCACCTGCTCCGACAGAAAGTTGGTCTCCACAAATTCACCCAGCGACGCCCCGATCTGGTCCTTGCGGCGCGGGATAATGGCGGTGTGCGGGATCTTGATGCCCATGGGGTACTTGAAGAGCGCGGTGACGGCGAACCAGTCGGCCAGCGCGCCCACCATGCCGCCCTCGGCCGCGGCACGGACATACTGCAGCCACGGATACTCCTTCTGCAGCGCGAACGCGAAGACAAAGATGACCGCCATAGCAATGAGGAGTCCCAGCGCCAGAAGCTTCATTTTCCGCAGCGCTGCCGCCTTTTCGGCGTCCCCGGCGCTGAGCTGATGACCGGCGACGGCGGCACTGGCCTTGGGGGACCGCGACGCGGGATCTGGGGGCCCGGGCGGGGGCTGGCGGGTAGTTGGCTCAGAGTTCACCTGCATGTGCCCAGCCTAGCCCCGCGCCGCCGGGCAGCGTCCGCTAGCGTGTCCTCATGACATTCGAGGAGTCTGAGCCGGAAAGGCCACTGGTTTTTGCTCACCGGGGCGCCAGCGCGGCATTTGCCGAGCACACACGCGCCGCTTACCTGCAGGCGATAGTCGACGGCGCAGACGGGGTTGAGTGCGACGTCCACCTCACCCGGGACCAGCACGCCGTACTGCTGCATGACGCCAACCTGGACCGGACCTCGGACGGGACCGGGCCCGTTGCGGACCGAACGCTGGCGGAGTTGCGGCTGCTGGACTTTTCGTCCTGGAAGGGCGCCCGGATCCCGGAGGAATACGGTGCCCGGTCTGAGCAGCTCCTGACCCTGCCGGAACTCCTAAACATTTTGCGCGGCGTTGGCCGGCCCATCGGACTGGCCATCGAGCTCAAGCACCCCAGCCCCTATCAGCTGAAACTCGAAGACCGTGTGCTGGACGTACTCCGGGCAGAAGGCTGGGACGCCGGAACTTCGAGGGTGGACAACGTCCGGGTGACCTTCATGAGCTTCAGCCCCGATTCGGTGAAGCATCTGCTCCGGAGTGTGCCGGCCGAATTCATCTGCCAGCTGGTGGACGACATCGACGTCGACGAACTCCGCGACGAACTGAGCCTGGGCCTCTTGACAGGCGGCGCAATCGCCAATTTGATGAAGGCGGCGCAGTTGGAAGGCGAACGCATCCTGGATGACTGCGAGGTGGGACTCGCGGGGCCGGGCATCATGTACGTCCGCGAGCACGCACGGACGGTGCAGCGCTGGCTGGAATCCGGCCGCCGCTTCCGCGTGTGGACCGTGGATTCCGAGCGGGACGTGGCGCTCTGCCAGGGACTGGGGATCCACGAAATTACCACGAACAAACCTGCCAGTGTACTGGCGCAGCTCCAACCGAGCGGGCAACATGTGCAGCTGCCCTCCTGAGCCTGTGCTGTCTGCCTGTGTTGTTTAGGCCTCTGCTGTTTAGCCGCCGGAGCGGCGCTGTGATTGAGTGGACCCATGCCTTTTCGCTGGTCCGCCCGGGCCACCCAAATCGTCTCCGCGGCGGCCATGAGCGCGCTGCTGATGACCAGCGCCATGAAGCACTTCCGCGAGCCAAAATTCTTCGAACAGGTGGTCCCTGACTACCTTTGCCGCGAGATTCCGGGTGCTCTTGGCGCGTCGCCGCACGGGAGCGAAGCACCGGCGCCCGACGGCGGCAATCGGCCCTTGGCCGTCATGTCACGGGAGGAATGGATTGCGGTGAGCGGACTGCTGGAGGCGGGCGCCGCCGTCGGCCTCCTGATCCCGGTGACGCGGCAGGCTGCTGCCACCGCCGTTACGGCTATGTTCGCGGTCTTCCTGGCCGGGCACCTGGACGCCCTTCGCCGCGCGTATGGCCCTGCCGGTTCGCCGGCGCAGCGCAACGTGCATACTGTCAGGCTGCCGCTCCAGGTGCCGCTGATCCTGTGGGCCTGGAGCCTGCGGAAACCGGGACGACGGCGATGAAGCTGCTCGCCTCGCCCGCCGTGCGGGTGGGGATCTCGATCAGCATTGCAACGGGGCTTTACGGAATTTCCTTCGGCGCACTGTCTGTCACCTCCGGACTTGATTTCTGGCAAACCATGGCGCTCAGCCTGCTGCTCTTCAGCGGCGGCTCCCAGTTCGCGTTCATCGGTGTGGTGGCGGGCGGAGGATCCGGTATTGCCGCCATGAGCGCGGCCACGCTGTTGGGCATGCGGAACGGCATCTACGGCATGCAGCTCAACGCCCTCCTGCATCCGACAGGCTGGCGGCGGTACGTCGCAGCGCAGGTCACCATCGACGAGTCGACCGCCACCAGCAGCGGGCAGACTGATCCTGGTGAGCAACTCCGGGGTTTCTGGACGGCCGGCATTGGCATCTACATACTCTGGAACCTGTTCACCGCAGTGGGTGCCCTCGCGGGCAGCGGGTTGGGCGATCCCAAGCAGTGGGGCCTGGACGGTGCAGCGGTGGCCGCATTCCTAGCCCTGCTGTGGCCTCGGCTCAAGGGCCGGGAACCGGCGGCGATTGCTGTGGTGTGCGCCCTGGCCACGGTGGTGGCCGTGCCGTTCGTTCCCGCGGGCGTGCCCATCCTGATTGCCGCTGTCGTGGCTGCGCTGATCGGCTGGTTCAGCCACGGACGCAGTGATGAAGGCCTGGAACCGGACGTGGATCCCTACCACCCGCACCACGGGCGCCGGGACCGGATCAACAACACGCGCCGGGACAAAGAACCGGACACGCATCGGGACAAGCACGGGGACGGCCACGGGCAGGCAGGGCAGGCGGGCACATGAATCTCTGGATCTGGTTGTTGCTGGCGTGCGTCCTTGCCTACGCCTGGAAACTGGTGGGCTATTTCGTCCCGGCAAAACTGCTGAAGGACCCCCGGATGTCGCGTATTGCCGGCACCATGACCATCGGACTGCTGGCATCGCTGACCATCGTCAACACTGTGGCGTCCGGCCAGACGCTGGCCGCCGACGCGCGGCTGGGAGCCCTCGCCGCCGCGGCCGTCGCACTGGCCTTTCGGGCGCCCTTCCTCGTGGTGGTCGTGGTGGGTGCCGGTGCTGCAGCCCTGCTGCGGCTGATCGGTTGGAACTGACCGTCCATCCTGTGAAACCGGCATCAAACTACTGGTGGTGCGGTTCACATGCGTTGTAGCATGGGCCTGGCTATGCAGTTGGCCGTGGACTCTCGTGAGAGCGCTGACCATGGAGATAAGGCTGCATCCAGTCGGTTCAAGACCCATCAAAGCCCGCCGTCAGGCATCTGGTGGTAGGCGAGCAGGACTGCCGGTCAAGCGCTTCTTTACCCGGTTCCGGTCCTTGGCCGACCTGCCGCCCGAGGACCTGGATTTACTTTCCGGGCGCATAAGACGGGCCCTGGACCTCGGCCAGGGAGCGAATATGGCCGCCCTGCACGCGGCGGTTCGGGCCGAAGTCCGAAACCGGGAAACGGAACCGGACGGCTGAAGGCCGGAAAAATGTCGGCGTGACGCAGTTTGCAACGCCCAAAGGAGCCCCTTAGATGAATGATCAGCCCGATCCCAACGCGCCCGATCCGGGCAGCGGAACCGACGACCCCAAGGGTTCGGACCCGAAGCCGCGGCCGGTGTACGACACCAGTGTCTCCGAATCGACGCGGGAACTGCGGGATACTTCCCGTCGCCGTCGCGACGCAGAGGAGAAGCTGCAGCAGCATCTGGTGGAGGCCAAGGAGCATGTGCCCCACGACTACGATCATGACCCGCACAAGCATGGCAAGGAACACCCCGGGGCGGAGGGGAAAGACAGCGCCGGGCGCCAGGAAACCCCGCCCGCAGAACCCCAGCCGTAGGCCGGTCAGGCCGTTTGTTCATCCTCTGGCGACCCGATCCGGCGGGCGCTTTCTTCAACTCCCAGCTCGTACCAAACCTGCGCACCGAACACTGGGGTGGGAGTGTCGAGGTTTTGGAAGAGGGTGTCCAGCAGATTGGCCAGGTCTTCCGCTGCCAACGAAGGAAGGATCTTCTCCGGGCCGAGGGGGTCGTGGATGAGCCGGGACAGGTCAGCCTGGTTCATCGGCGGACGATGGCGTTGGATTGGTTGCGCCGCGGTTGTTTCACTGTTGCTCCCTCTGAAGATTCAGAGGCTGGCTGCGTAACCCTACCCGAGTCTAATCCAACCTTGGGACACCAACAATGGGGCGACGGGGGCTCTGTGCAGGCGAGTGCTTAGCCGGCCCGGCGGTTGGTCAGGCGGGGGGTGTCAGGTGAACTGTGGACCCTGTAGCTGCGGAGCGGGCAGCGGTACATGCGCGGGCAACGGGCGGTGGGGCCGTTCCGCGCGGATGGCGTCCTCGATCAGTGCCAAGGGGCGGCGCCAGGCATCGGAACCCGGTTCCATGGTGTCCACAACGCCGATCAGCATGGCGAGCAGGCGGAACATGTCAGTCATGGAAATATCGGAACGCAGGGTGCCCTGACCTTGGCCGCGGCCCAGCAGGACGCTCATGGAATCCATCAGTGAGCCGGTGATGCCGGTGAGGAGTTCGCGGCGGCCCGCAACGGCGCCCAGCAGGTTGGCATCAGCGCTGGCCGCGGCCATGAGGGCTTCGAGGACGCGCAGCAGCCCCGCGGTTGCGTCGATGTCAGCCAATGCGCCCGCCATGACGGGGTCCACGGTCTCGCGAAGCTGCCGGTTGAGGGCGGCCAGGACCAGTTCCTCCTTGTCGGCGAAGTTCCGGAACAGGGTGGCCGGGCCAACGCCCGCCGTCAACGCAATGGTCTGGAGTGGAACCTCGGGACCATGCTCCCGGAAGCACTGGCGCGCGGCCAGGACGATCTTGTCCACGTTCCGGGCAGCGTCTGCACGTAGTGGCTTGCGGACGACAGCAATGCTCATTCGTTCAGGTTAGCAATGCGGCAGGCAGCCATCATGGTTACCGGAGGGTAGCCGGCTATGTGACGCTTTGCCGGCCTCGCCAAACCCGTTCAGGGTTGGGCTGCATGACAGACTTGCCCTATGTTGCTTGCATTTTCAGTCGCCCCGTCCGGTACGCCCGCCGGGGGATCGCGTCCCACCGACGCTTCAGTGCACGACGCCGTTGCGGCCGCCGTGCGGATCGTCCGGGAGTCGGGCCTGCCCAACCAGACGGACTCAATGTTCACCACCATCGAGGGCGAATGGGACGAGGTGTTCGACGTCGTCAAGCGCGCCACCGAAGCCGTGGGAGAGTTTGGCAGCCGTGTCTCACTGGTCATCAAGGCGGACATCCGGCCTGGCTACAAGGGCGAGCTCAGCGCCAAGGTTGACCGCCTCGAAGAGGCACTCTCAGACGGTTCCTAAGCAGGTTTCCTGCGCCGAGTCCTGGACCGGCGCATGCCCGCGTGCCAGACTGTGGCCATGTTTGAGCACAAGACCCAGCCGGGGTGGGTGGCCGTGGAAGACTTCCTCACAGCTACAGTGGTGCATCCGGACGCTGCGCTCCAGCAGGCGGTGCGCTCCGCCGTCGACGCCGGGATGCCGCCCATTGAAGTCACGCCCAACGCCGGCAAGCTGCTTAAGCTCCTGGTTCAGCTGTCCGGCGCCCGGAGGGTTCTGGAGATCGGCACCCTGGCCGGGTTCAGTAGCATCTGGATGGCGCAGGGACTGCCCGACGGCGGCCGGCTGGTGACGTGCGAATATCTCGCCAAGCACGCGGACATCGCCAAGGCGAATGTGGAGGCGGCCGGGTTGGGGGACAAGGTAGAGGTCCGCGTGGGCGCTGCCCTGGACACTTTGGCCGCGCTGCAGGCGGAGGGCCAGGAGCCGTTCGATTTTGTGTTCATCGATGCGGACAAGGAAAACGACGTCGCGTACCTCGAATGGGCCGTGCGCCTGGGCAGGCCGGGAACCACAGTGGTCCTGGACAACGCCGTCTGGGAGGGTGCCGTGCTGGATCCTTCCATGGACCAGGTCAACGCCCCGGGGATCATCAGCGCCCTGGAGCTGCTGGGCCAGCACCCGCAGCTCGACGCCACCGTGATCCAGACTGTCGGCTCCAAAGGCTGGGACGGGTTTGCCCTGGCACGCGTCCGCTGAGCGCACAGCGCCACCGGGACATTCGTCAATTGCTAAGTATGCTTAGAATGACTGTCCGGCCAATGCTCCGTCCGGAGCCGCCTGCACTGGAGGAACACGATGAAAGCGTCACCCACCCTTGCCAGCAACCTTCAGATGGTCCTCACGGACCTGATTGAGCTCCATCTCCAGGCCAAACAGGCCCACTGGAACATCGTGGGCACCAACTTCCGAGACCTTCACCTGCAACTGGACGAAATCATCGCCAGTGTCCGGCTGTTTGCCGACCAGACGGCAGAGCGGATGCGGGCACTGCACGCCTTGCCCGACGGGCGGAGCCGGACCGTAGCCGCAGACACACGCCTTGATGAGCTCACCGGCGGGCTGATTTCCACGAAGGAGGCCGTCAAGCTGGTCACGGCCAGGCTGGAGCGGACGGTGAAGACCATGCGGGATGTCCACGATGAGGTGGACGAAGAGGATCCCACCAGCGCCGACTTGCTGCATGCCGGCATCGAACGCCTGGAACAGCTGGCGTGGATGGTCAACGCCGAAACCATGACGCCGTCCACCGCCGTCACGGACCCGGCGGCAACGTAGGTCAGGCCGGAGAAACGCCAGAATGTCTGCATCGCCCCAGCGGCCTGTCCGCATGATCTCAACTCAATCCGAACTGGCTTGGACAGTTCCCCTGCTCGACTCCGTGGCCTCCGCGGCAGGCGACGTTCCCGCGTTGCTGTCGTTGGCCCGGGAGGCAGGAGGCAACTGGCCGCAGCCAGGGGGCGGGCATACTGCCCATCTCTGGGAGCTGCTCGCTTCCGTCTCCGCCGTGGACGTTGCCGCCGGGCGTGTCTTCGAACCGCATGTGGATGCCCAAGCGATCCTTGCCCAGGCAGGGAACTATCGGGCGGGCCACGATCCGGCCGATCGCGCGGGGGCATGGGGAGTGTTTGCCGCCGAAGGCCCGGGGCTTCGCCTCGAAGCCAAGACCGGCGACGCCGGAATTCTCTTAAGCGGGTCCAAGCCGTGGTGTTCACTGGCCACGCTCCTGGACCGGGCCGTTATCACTGCCCACACAGAAACCGGCGGACGAGCCGCCTTTGCTGTGGACCTCCGGCATCCGGGCGTGACCTGTGACGAGCCGGCATGGGTGGCCCGCGGGCTGCGGGAGATTCCCAGCGGTACGGTCCATTTCAGCCAAGTGCCCGCACAGCAACTGGGCAGCGACGGCTGGTATTTCAGCCGGCCCGGATTTGCCTGGGGTGGCATGGGGGTAGCTGCCTGTTGGCTCGGGGGCGCCGTGGGCGTGGCACGGGATTACAAAGAGGCCTTGACTGCCGCAGCCCGGTCCGGCCGCGAACCTGACCAGATTGCCCTGGCTGCACTCGGCGAAACAGACAGGATCCTCACCGCCGCGCTCCAGTACCTGGCGCGAATGGCAACAGTTGTTGACGACGGCGGCCTGTCCACCGGGGACGATGCGCCGGAGACTGGAGGCCGCAGCCCGGAAGCCAGGGAAAGCCCCTGGAAGCCAGGGGCGCACACGGGGACGGACGGGAGCGTATGGAGCGATGCGTTACGCGTACGCGGAACCGTAGCGGCCGCCGTCGAACGCGTCCTCTCCCTGGTCAGCCAGAACCGGGGACCGGCGCCGCTGGCGTTCGACGAACCGTATGCCAAACGCGTGGCGGACCTGGCGCTGTACGTGCGCCAGCACCATGCCATGCGGGACGACGCGCAGCTGGGAAAACTGACGCTGAAGGGGGAACATCTGTGGTGACTTTTTCGCACACGGACCAGGGGACTGCCGAGGCCCGTTGGGCGGCGAGCGGGCTCGCCGCAATAGCGGAGTTGCCGTTGGGGCAAAATGAACTGGCTGCCATGCGGTTCGTGGTGTTGGCTGCACACCCCGACGACGAGACCCTGGGCGCCGGGGGCCTGCTGGCGCTGCTGCACTCGCTGGGCGCCGACGTCGAGGTGCTGCTGTGCACAGCGGGGGAGGGCTCGCACCCGGACTCGGCGACAACCACGCCTGAACAGCTCGCCGCCGTCCGGCTTGAGGAGTTTGCGGCGGCGATGCGAGTCCTGGGGATGGCCGGACGCTGGCGCTTCCTCGGGTTGCCGGACAGGGGCCTGCAGGAACTGGCGCCGGAAATCGCCGACCGGCTGCGCGAGGCCATTGGCCGATTCGCCGGCCCACCGCAGCAGCTGGCAATTGTGGCACCCTTTCGGGATGACGGGCACGCGGACCACAACGCCCTCGGCGAGGTGGCCGCGGACGTCGCCGGCGAAGATGGGCACGGCCTGCTGGAGTATCCCATCTGGTACTGGCTGTGGGCCTCCCCGGAGGACCCTGCATGGCGGTCCTGGTCGCGCGTTCCGCTAAGTACTGAACAGCAGGCGGCGAAGAGATCCGCCATGGACTCACACACGAGCCAGATACGTCCGCTGTCAGGGCTGGCCGGAGACGAAGTGCTCCTCGGCGAGGGGCTGCTGCAACATTTCAGGCGCGCTTTTGAGACATTCGCCTGGACGCCGCCCGGGGCCCAACTGGTCCACTCCCCTCCCCATTCCAGCGCGGACGCGCAACGGATCTTCGACGCCGTGCACGCGGAGTCCGATGACCCCTGGGCGTACACCACCAGCTGGTACGAGCGGCGCAAGCGCACCCTCACCCTCGCCGCACTGCCCCAGGAGACCTACCTTTCCGGCCTGGAAATCGGCTGCTCCATCGGAACATTGACCGCCGAACTGGCCCCCAGATGCACCAGCCTGCTTGCCGTGGATGCCAGCGGTACCGCGCTTGAGCATGCGGCCCGCCGTCTCGCGCCGTTTCCCGGCGTCAGCACGCGGCAGTTGACGCTCCCTGCCGACTGGCCCGGGGGCCGCTTTGACCTCGTGGTGGTCTCCGAGGTGGGCTACTACCTGTCGGCGGCAGAGCTGGAGCTGCTGCTGCAGCGGATCCAGGAATCGATGGCGCCGGGCGGCACGCTGCTGCTGTGCCACTGGCGGCACCCGGTTTCCGGATGGGAGCTCGACGGCGACTCGGTCCACGCGCTGGCCCGGAACCGGCTGCGGTGGCCCACCGCCGGTCTGTACCAGGAACGCGATTTTGTGCTGGAAACGCTCGTGGCTCCCGCCGATGCCGCCGATCCCGGACCTCCGGTGTCCTGAGATGGGCGGGATCGAGCAGGTTGCCGCGGTTATTCCGGTCCATAACGAGGAACCGCACCTGGCACGTGCGCTGGCAGCGCTCAGTAGCGCAGCTGATGCGCTGCAGCAAAGCCAACCGGACATCGACTTCGCCATAGTGGTGGTTTTGGACGCCTGCACGGACGGCTCGGGCTCCGTGGCAGCACGGTTTGCAGCGGCGGATGGCCGCATCGCCCTGCTGCCGGTCGCGTTCCGCAGCGTGGGGAGGAGCCGGCGGGCAGGGATCAACCTGCTTCTCGCAGGACGCTGGCCGGACCGTTCGCGGGCGGGCCGCCTGCTGGCCACCGAACGGGTGTGGCTGGCCAATACAGACGCCGATTCCTGCGTTCCGGAAAACTGGCTCCTGCGCCAAGTGGAACTGGCTGACCGCGGCGCCGATGCAGTCTTGGGAACGGTGGAACCGGATCCGGCGGGGATGGACGGCGAACTCCTGCGGCGCTGGCACGTCCGGCATAAGCTGGGGGAGGACCATCCCCACGTGTACGGTGCGAATTTCGGGGTACGGGCCTCGGCCTACATTGGTGCTGGTGGCTTTCCCCGCCAGCGCTCGCATGAGGACCGGGCACTGGCAGCACAGCTACGCCGCAACGGGTACCGGATTACTTCCACGGACACGGTCCGGGTTGTGACCTCCGGGCGGACCGAGGCCCGGGCGCCGCAGGGATTCGGCGCATATCTGCTGTCCCTTGGCATGGAATCCGCGGTGGCGTTCGAACGCTGAGGAAGCGTAAACGGTGGAACCACATGGCCGCTGCGCAGCGGACACATTGAGGGGGCCGACGACGACTGGGGGGACTGGCCTCGGTCTCAGAAGAGGCCACCTCGCCGCCGACCCCGCCTGACACCCGGGACATCACGGCCCCGGGAAACCTGAGGGAATCTGCTGGTATTGATTTTCCTCCAAGTGGGGTGCCCTGCCTAGTCCCGCGTGGTGGTGTCCCGTTCCGACTGCTCCGCGCCGTTCCGATGGTGCTCACGCAGCTCGCGCCCGCGCCGGATATCGTCTTCCTCCTGCTCTTGTATCTTCTCGCTCCTCTTGGTGTCCCGGGGCGGCAGTTGGATGGTCTCCTCGGCCTCGATTCCGGCCTGGAGTTGCCGTCCCCGCTCCATCTCGGCGTCGAACTCTGCCCCGAACAGCAGCGACATGTTCAGGATCCACAGCCAGAGCAGCATCACGATCACACCGCCGAGCGCGCCGTACGTTTTGTTGTAGTTGCCGAAGTTGGCCACATAGAAGGCGAAACCCAGCGAGGCCAGCAGGAACACCAGCAAGGCGATAAACGAGCCGATGCTCATCCACCGGAACCTGGGTTGCTTCACGTTGGGCGTGGCGTAGTAGAGCATGGCGATGATAGCCGTGACCAGGGCCACGATCACGGGCCATTTCGCGATGTTCCAGACAGTGAGGAACGCGTCGCTGAGCCCGATGGCCCCGCCGACTGCCTCCGAGACCGGTCCACTGAGCACCAGCAAGCCGGCGAGGACGGCCACCGTGACCACTGCCAGCAACGTCACGGCCAGCATGGTCCCGCGCAGCTTCAGGAACGGGCGGCCCTCATCCACTTCGTAAACGCGGTTCATGGCCCTGCCGAACGCTCCGACATATCCGGAGGCTGACCACAGCGCAGCTGCCAGGCCGACGAACAGGGTCAGTCCGGCGGCAGGCGCGGCGGCGAGCTCCTGCACGGGCCCGCTGACGGTGTTCACGGTGTCTGGGGGCGCAACGCCCCGGACGATTTCGAGCAGGGCCGTGCTGGTCTTTTCCGGATCGCCGAAAAGGCCTACCAGTGAAACCAGCGCCAGTAACGCCGGGAACAGTGAAAGCACGGCGTAATAGGTCAGGGCTGCCGCCAGATCGGGGCACTGGTCCTTGCTGAACTCCCTGATCGTCTTTTTGGCGATGTACTGCCAGGACGGTTTGGTGACGTCAGTGGGGCTATCCGGTTTCCGGGAATCGTCGGGCGCCGGAGCGCTGCCCGCCTTGGCGGTGCTGGTTTCGGGTGCGTCGTGAGTGGCCATGGGGTGTCCTCCCGGTGTTGGAAAAAGGAGCAGGCCGGTTCCGCCGGGGGGAGGTGGAACCGGCCCGTCTGTGCGCTGTAGTCGTAAGGTCGTGGCGCACTCAGGGGCTGTCGCCGTTACGTGTTCTGCACGTTCTCCCTCGCGTCCGCGGCACGGTCTTTGACGTCCGCTGCCGCAACCTGGCCTTCTGTCTTGACGTGTTCGGCCGCGTCGGCTGCTGTGGCCTTGACGTTCTCCATGGCTTCCCGCGCCGGTTCTTTCAAGCCCTCAGCGATCTCCTTAGCGGCCTCGGTCAGCTCGGTGGTCAACGGTTCGGCGGCGGATTTGAGGGCTTCAGCTGCTTCGCGCTCTTTCTCGCTCGCCGGGACCAGCGATGACAAAAGCAGGCCGGCGCCGAAAGCGATGAGCCCAGCAGCAAGCGGGTTGCCCTGCGTCTTGGCCTTCACCTGGTGCGGAGCGTCACCAATGGCAGCGCCGGCTTCGCTGAGGGCGTTGCCTGCACTGTCGGTGCGGGCGCTACCGTGCACGCGGCCGGTGGCGTCGTCGGCTGTTCCCATGACTTTCTCCTTCACTCCGAACACGGCGTCCTTGACCTTGTCTGTCTGACGATGGACGATGTTCGACGGCGTCACTTTGTCTGCCACCGCGTCCACGTTCGTGCCCAGGCGGGCACGGGTTGCCTCAATATCTGAACGGATAACGTCCGGGTTCTCGCTCATGGTTTTACCTCACCGGGTTTTAGGGTTGGGGGAATTTCCTGGAGTGTTTCAGCGGTTTGGGGCATGCCCTTTACAGTTTTGAGCTCCCTGCGGCCCACTGACGCCAGCACTGCGGCGATGACGCCCCAGATGACAGCGACGACGACGGCGGACCAGCCGAGTCCCATCAGCCCGCCCAACGCGATCCAGAGGGCGATCGACAGGAACAGGAGCACGAAGTGGACGGCGACGCCGGCGCCGGCCAGCATGCCACCTCCCCTTCCTGCCTTGCTGGCAGATTCCTTGAGTTCGGCCTTGGCAAGCTCCACTTCCTGGCGCATCAGCGTGGACAGGTCGCGCGTCACCTCGCCGAGCAGGTCACCCAACGACGTGTTGTCCGCCTTAGCGTGCGCCGCAGACGGGGGAGGCGCAGGTATCTGGCTGCTCATCAGAGCCTGCCAGCCTGGCCGTCTGCGGAGCGGTCCCGGGTCAAGGGGTCGTTGGCCATAGGATCGTCGGCGAAAGCGCCATCCCGCAAGGGATCGTCGTCGCGGCGCTCATCAGACCACTCCTCCGCGAGCTGCGGGCTGTCCAACGGACTGGCGGGACGCGTAGGGTCACCGTAGCTGCTCCCCGGTGCGCCGCCGTCGAACCCTGCCGTGTTGGTGGCCGGGCCCGGCAACTGCACCGGAGGGGGCGGGACAGTGCCACCAGCCGACGGCGTGTAGCCGCCAGGACCCGCGCCGCGCTGGCCGCCCGTGCCAGGGTAATTCGACGCGGACTCTGGTGCGCCGGCGCTCAGGCTGCGGCTGAGCCGGCCAGCAAGGACTCCTGCGCCGGCCGCGAGGAGCAGGAAAGTCCCAGGGCGCTGCCGGGCGAAGCTCTTGACCTCGTCCAGGAGCGACCCCGGGTCCCGTCCGTCGAGCCAGGCGGCGACGGACGAGGAACGTTCCGCTGCCTGGCGGACCATGTCGGTGGCCACCCCGGGCTGGTCGGACGCCTGGGCCATGGCGTGCAGTTCGTCCGAGACTGACCGGAGGCCGCTGGCTACCTTCTGCTGCTGCGTGCTGGCCTGCTGGGTGAGGTCATAGCGGGCCTGCTGCAGGAGCTCCTTGGTGTTCGCTTTGGCCTCCGATGCGACGTTGGCCGCTTCCGACTTGGCGGTTTCAGCCACACTCTGTGCGGAATCCGCCGCGGTCCGCGCCACATCTCCGGCTTCTTCCTTGGCTGCATCCGTGCGGGAGGTCCCGTACGTATCACCCGTCTGCGGCGCTGCTGTGGGTAACGTGCTGGGGAACGTGCTTGGCTCACGTTCTCCTGTGGTTCCATGGGTGGCAGGTGGAGACGGGTAAGCCGAATCCTCGGGCCATTGGTTCTCTGTCATCTTCGCTCTCTCTTTCAAAAGAAGGCCTGTTGTTGATTAAGAACCAGCGATACTGGCCGTAAAATAGTAAGCATGATTAGTAACGGAAGGTAAGTACCCTTCCTACCTGAATTTCAAAGGGGTTCGTATCGCCTGCCGCCCGGCATCGCAGGGACCCCGTCACAATGAAGTGGAAAGGGTGGGCAGTCGTGGATACAACATCGTGGATTTGGGTGATTATTGCCATCGTTGTGCTGGTCCTGATTGTGCTGTGGCTGGTGACCGGGCGTCGCCGACAGGCCATGCAGCAGAAGCGGGACGAATCACACCGTGAAAAGGCCGCCGAAATGCGCAGGAAAGCCGAGAACATCGAGCTCGATGCGCGTGAGAACGAAGCCCGGGCCAACCGCGCCCGTGCCGACGCGGAAAAGGCACAGGTGGACGCTGCGAGGCTGAAGCAGGAGGCTGAGCAGAAGAACGATGCGGCCAGGTCACTCCGCGAAGATGTGGCCGAGCGCACGCAGAAAGCCGACGCCTTGGACCCCGACATAAATCAGGACGGGGACGCGCGACCCGACGCCATGGAGGCCGAATCCATGCCGGCTGACGCTGACGTGCATCCGGGCGAGGCCAGCCGCGCCGAGGAACTTCGGCGTGACCGGACAGACCGGGACCGACCGCTTTCAACCTGACCCTGATCCCGCAACCTGGGCGTGGTCCCGGCGACGGAACCCATCGCCGGACCAAGACTGCGCGGACCGCCGACGCTGGGTGGTCAATTATGGTTGATCCATGACTGAAGCGGCACACGGGTAATGGCAAAGCGCGCCAAGTCGGGCGGGCGGAACAGCCAGCGTTCGACGGCGGGTGTCATCGAGGTGCCCAAGGGGACCCGTCCTGAGGGCCCGGTTGAGGGCGTCTACTACGTTGATACCGGCGACTGCGAGCTCATTGCGGACCAGGACAACTCCAACGGGTGGCTCCTGAAGATCAACGGCGTCATGAGCTCCCACATCGACCTTGCCGATCCGTTGTTCCTCGATTTTGAGTACATGCGCTGGATGGCGGCGCTGATTGAGTCCCGTTGGCCGCCGAAGTCCGGCAAGGGCGGAGCCAGGGCGGTCGCGCCCACCGCAGGCGGGACAGAGAAGCTGCGCGGACTGCATCTGGGTGGCGGGGCCTGTTCGCTGGCCCGGTACTTCCACACCGCCTATCCGGACGCCCGGCAAGTGGTGGTGGAGCTCGACGGCAAACTGGCCGAGTATGTCCGCGGCTGGTTCGACCTGCCCAAGGCACCGCTCCTTCGCCTCCGCGTGGGGGAGGCCCGCGAGGTCACCGAGACGCTGACACCGGACAGCCGCGACTTCATCATCCGAGACGTGTTTGCCGGTTCACTCACACCGCGGCCGCTCACCACCGCCGAGTTCAATGACCACATCCAGCGGGTCCTGGCGCCGGGCGGCATCTATGTGGTCAATTCCGGCGACGCGCCGGACCTGAAGAATGCGCGTGAAGATGCCGCCACCATCGCGGCCGCATTCAAATACTCCGTCATCATCGCCGACCCCGCCATGCTGAAGGGCCGCCGCTACGGCAACATGGTCATGGCCGGCAGCGACAGCCCGCTCGACGGAGATCCGCAGCTGGCCCGCCGGCTGCTGGGCGGCGCCGTCCCGGCCCACATCTGGAGCGACGCCCAGGTGCGCGCCTTCGCCGCGAACTCCCCGGTTCGTCACGACCCGGCCGTGAACGCCTCCGGTGATTGAGCTCGTCGAAATCCAGGTTTCGACAAGCTCAACCCCCGGAGTTCCCGCCCCTGGCCCAGCAGGGCGTCCCGGTGCGCCGCCGTTTGGTCGCGCAGGGCCTGTACCACGGCGGCCACGGCGGGGCGGCGCATAGAATCGGGCCGCAGCACCATCCAATACGGGAGCAACTCGGCGAAGTCGTCGGGGAGCAACCGGACCAGGTCAGTGTGCAGATTGCCCATAAAGCACGGCAGGAAGCCGATGCCCGCGCCGGCCCGGGTGGCCTCCACGTGGACAAACACGTTGGTGGACGTGAGCCCTTCGCGCATGGCGGGCACCAGCCGCCGGGGTGCGTCCAGATCGTCCACCTGCAGCATGGAATCCACAAAGTAGACCAGCGGGTGTTCTGTCAGTTCGGCCACGCTCGCCGGCGTCCCGTTCTCGGCGAGGTAGGCACGCGAGGCGTACATCCCCAGCATGTACTCGCCCAATTGCACAGCCTCCGCCCGGTGGACCTGCGGTTCGCCCACCACCACTTCGATGTCCAGGCCCGACCGCTGCTGCAGGGCCCGCCGGGTCATAGTCACCACTTCCACGCTCAGCCCCGGGTGTTTCCGGCGCAGCCGCGCCACCGCGGGTGCGGCGATGTAGGCGCTGAAGCCGTCGGTCGCGGTCATGCGTACGACGCCGGTAATCGGGTCAGGTGCCTGGCCTGCCGGTCCCAGCGCACTCACCGCTGCCTCAACCTGTTCGGCAGCCCGGACAGCGTCCGTGCCCAGCTCCGTCAGTTCCCAGCCGCCGGCCGCCCGGGCGAGGACGCGGCCGCCGAGCGCCTTCTCGAGGGCGGCTATCCGACGCGAAACGGTGGTGTGGTTCAGCCCCAACACTTGCGCCGCCGTCGTAAATTTTGCGGAGCGGGATACCGCGAGCAGGATCAGGAGGTCATCGGGATTTGCCATCATATCTGCAATTGTGCACACAGTTGGTGCTGGTTTGGCCATTGAATGCGCATGTTTGTGCAGTAATACTCAGTGGAGCCATTAGTGCTGTGGATCACAGCGCGTGTCAAAGTGGACACTAAGGAGAAACTCATGAGCGTAGAGCAGCGCTCGGCAGACAATGCCGCCGGATCCGCACCCAAGGGATCCGGACTGAAGAAGATTGTGGCCGCCTCGATGGTGGGCACGGTGGTGGAGTGGTACGAATTCTTCCTCTACGCAACCGCCGCCACCCTGGTCTTCGGGAAGTACTTCTTCCCTGCCACCGGCAACGAGCTGGACGGCATCATCCAGGCGTTCCTGACCTATGCGGTGGGTTTCGTGGCGCGCCCCCTCGGCGGGATCGTCTTCGGCCAGATCGGCGACAAGCTGGGCCGCAAACCCACGCTGCAGCTGACCATCGTGATCGTTGGCGTGGCCACCTTCCTGATGGGCTGCCTCCCGGGCTTCGCCGACATCGGCTACCTGGCTCCGGCGCTGCTGGTGGCCCTCCGCTTCATCCAAGGCTTCGCGCTCGGCGGTGAATGGGGCGGCGCGGTGCTGCTGGTTGCCGAACACAGCCCCAACAAATCCCGCGGATTCTGGTCCAGCTGGCCGCAGGCCGCAGTGCCGGTGGGCAACCTGCTGGCAACACTGGTTCTGTTCATCATGTCCACCACCCTGAGCCCCGAGGCATTCCTCGGCTGGGGCTGGCGCGTGGCCTTCTGGCTTTCCGCCGTGATCGTCTTCGTTGGCTACTACATCCGCACCCACGTCACCGAGGCGCCCATCTTCCTGGAAGCCAAGGCCCTTGTGGAGAAGGAGCAGGCCGTCAGCTACGGCGTCTTCGAGGTGGTGCGCAAGTACCCCAAGGGCATCCTGCAGGCCATGGGGCTGCGCTTCGCGGAGAACATCATGTACTACCTGGTGGTCAGCTTCGCGATCGTCTACCTCAAGAGCGTGCACAAGTACGACACGTCCTCGCTCCTGCTCGCACTCCTGATCGCCCACGTCATCCACTTCCTGGTCATCCCGCAGGTGGGACGGCTCGTGGACAAGCTGGGACGCAAGCCCGTCTACCTGATCGGGTCCATCTCCGGTGCGGCCTGGCCGTTCTTCGCCTTCCCCATGTTTGACACCCGCAACGCCGTGGTGATTGTCCTGGCCGTGACCATCGGCCTGTGCCTGCACGCGTTTATGTATGCCGGCCAGCCTGCCATCATGGCCGAGCTCTTCCCCACCCGGATGCGCTACTCGGGTGTATCCCTGGGCTCGCAGGTCACCTCGATCTTCGCTGGTTCGCTGGCGCCGCTGCTGGCTACCCAGTGGCTCAAGGACACCGGTTCCTGGCTGCCCACGGCCATCTATCTGGTGGTTGCATGCGCCATCACTACGGTGGCGGTGCTGAGCCTGAAGGAAACCAAGGGCATCGCCCTGGAGGAAGTGGACAAGGCCGACGCCGCCCGCGAGGGACTGCTCCCGGCCGGCTCACGCTGAGCTGCTTGAGCCGCCGAGCTACTGAGGACTGGGTAAAACGATGGGAAGTGCAATGGATAACACCCTGAACGGCCGCAAGGCCGTGGTGACCGGCGGCGCCAGCGGGATCGGCGCTGCCTGCATCAGGGAACTCGCCGCCCGCGGGGCGAAAGTGGTGGTGGCCGACGTCGACTCCGCCGGCGCTGCCGCCCTCGCCGATGAAGTGGGCGGCACGGCCTGGTCCGTGGACCTGCTGGACGTGGACGGACTCGCCACCCTGAGCCTGGACTGCGACATCCTGGTGAACAATGCCGGGATTCAGAGCATCAGCCCCATCGAAGCGTTCGATCCGGCGGACTTCCGCCGGATCATCGCGCTTATGCTCGAAGCCCCGTTCCTGCTGATCCGGGCCGCACTGCCGCACATGTACGCCAACGGATTCGGACGGATCATCAACGTGTCATCCGTGCACGGAATCCGGGCCTCCCCGTTCAAAAGCGCGTATGTTTCCGCCAAGCACGGCCTCGAAGGGCTGAGCAAGGTGACGGCGCTTGAGGGCGGGGAGCACGGAGTCACATCCAACTGCATCAACCCCGGCTACGTCCGGACTCCGCTCGTCGAAAAGCAGATCGTGGACCAGGCCAAAGTGCACGGCATCCCCGAGGCTGAGGTCCTGGCCAAGGTGATGCTCACCGAGTCCGCCGTGAAACGCCTGGTGGAACCGGAGGAAGTTGCTTCGCTGGTGGCCTGGATGGCGTCCGATCATGCCGGCATGGTCACCGGGTCCAGTTACGTGATGGACGGCGGCTGGTCGGCGCGGTAAGCCCCTGGTCCTTCCGGGGCTTGGAGTTTTTGTCCAGATAACGCGGGTTCAAGGGCCTGATGGGAGCGTTATCTGGACAAAAACTCAGTCCTGGCGCCTCAGGTGGCGGTGATCGTAGAAGAAGACCCCGGCCTCGGCGCCGAGTTCCACGGACGGACCGCGGTGGGACATGATGATTCCCGCGTGCCGGCCGTTGAACGGATCGTCGCCCACCACGGCTTCGCCCACGCGATAGGGGCAGCGCGGGCGGAACGCCGCGAGGACCCGGCCGCAGGCGCGGTGGACGAGGGTAGAGAGTCTGACGGGCCGCCCCATGCTGGCCAGGTCCTGGACGTGTGCTTTCACCATGCGAACCACTCCTTGGAGCGGCGTGGAGCCGCTCAGTCTGGTGCGGTAGCCGGAAAGCTCCCAGCAGAGGATGGTCCTCCTATTCCTGGCTGGCACCTTACAAATACGGTAGGCCCTATTCACACCAGTCACACCAGTAACATGTACTCGTCTTTGCGGACCAGTCCTACTTAGGTGATCTCAGGGTTGGAGCGGGCTGTTGAGGATGTCGTCGGCGTTGTTGTAGGCCCAGGTGACCAGGGGAACCAGCAGGCCGGACAGTTCATAGCCGCGCTGTGTCAGGCTGTAGTCCACGCGGGGCGGGATGACCGGCTGGGCCTCCCGCAGCACCAGGCCGTCGCGCTCCAGGGTCTTGAGGGTCTGCGCCAGCATTTTCTCGCTGATTCCCTCTGCGCGGCGCCGGAGTTCGCTCCAGCGCTGCTCGCCTTCCGAGAGCGCCAGCAGGATCAGCACTCCCCATTTGCTGGTGATGTGGTCCAGGACGGTGCGGCTGGGGCATCCGGCCGGGAACACGCCGTCGGCCAGTCCTTCCGGCAGATGTGCCCGGAGATCTGCCGGCAGGCTGGCGGGCCATACGGTTGCTTCCATACCTACAACTTACCAAAAGGTAAGTACCTTACTTCAAAGTACGTACTGTCTTTCAGGAAGTATCGGCAAGGATGGCTGGTTGTGAAGGGTGACCCCCTAAGGAATGGTGAAAGGAACCAACCCATGAGCATCGTTATCACTGGAGCAACCGGACAGCTTGGCCGTCACGTCGTCGAGGCCCTCCTGCAGCGCAATGTTCCGGCAGCAGAGATCGTGGCTGCCGGCCGGTCCATTGAAAAGCTTGCCGACTTCGCAGCCCGCGGCGTCCAGGTCAAGGCGATGGACTACACGGACCCCGCCTCGGTGGCGCTGGCCCTGCGGGGCGCCAGCAGGGTCCTCCTGATTTCCGGCAGCGAGGTTGGCCAGCGCGTGGACCAGCACCGCACCGTGATTGAGGCAGCAGCAGCGGCGGGCGTGGACCTGATCGCCTACACCAGCATCGCCAATGCAGACACCACCGGCATGAAGCTGGCCGCCGAGCACCAGGCAACGGAGGCCATCCTGAAGGATGCAGGCGTGCCGTTCGCCGTCCTCCGCAACGGCTGGTACCTCGAAAACTACACCGACCAGCTCCAAGGCACGCTTGCCCAGGGCGCGCTTGCCGGAAGCGCCGGGGAAGGCAGGATCAGTGCCGCGTCCCGGGCGGACTACGCCGAAGCCGCCGCCGCCGTGCTTGTTGCCGAAAACCAGGCCGGCAAGATCTACGAGCTCGGTGGGGACCACGCCTTCACACTCACCGAGCTGGCCCGGGAAATCAGCACGGCGGCCAACAGGCCCGTGGTTTACCAGGACCTTCCTGCCAGCGACTACGCCGGACTTCTCGCCGGATTCGGCGTGCCGGAGCTCTTCGCGGACATCCTGGCGGACTCGGACCTCGGGATTGCCCGGGGCGACCTCCTGGTCAGCGGCTCGGACCTCCGGACTCTGATCGGCCGGCCTACAACGCCCATGCCGGCTGCCGTCCGTTCCGCGCTCGCTTCGGCCTAAACAGCCTCGCGGCCTGGTTGCCCGCCCTGCCTTCAGCGCAGGGCAACCAGGACTTGCTGCCGGTCACTGCGGCCACCTGCACCAGTTGCCCGGCCGCGTTGCCCGGCACCGTCAGCTGACCACCGGCAGCGGCGAAGTTTCGTCCACGAGTTCGGCCCGGCGTCGTCCGTTCCCCTTGACCCACAGCCGGTAGGCGAGGACCAAAAGCCCCAGCCACACCGCGCCCACATAGAGAGCCACGCGGGTGTCCTCGAAGGCGCCCAGGACGGCAATGACCAGTGCCATAAACGCGATGGTCAGGATGGAGGCAGCCGGCCACCACGGGAACGGGAATTCCGACGCCGGCAGGCCCTCCCGCGCGATCTCGCGTTTCATCGCGACATGGGAAGCCAGGATCATGGCCCACACCCAGACGGTGGCGAACGTGGCAATCGAGGCGATCAGGATAAAGACGTCCTCGGGAATGACCGCATTCAGAACCACGCCCACCAGGAGGATGCCGGCCATCATCACTACAGTCATCCATGGCACGCCATGGCGCGAGACCTTGCCAAAAAGTGCCGGTGCATGGCCTTGGCCGGACAGCCCGAACAGGATGCGCCCGGCGCCGAAGATGTCGCTGTTGATGGCGGAGAGTGCAGCGGTGATCACCACGGCATTGAGAATGTGCGGTGCGGCCGGGATGCCCAGGCCACTGAAGATCTGGACGAACGGGCTACCGTTGGTCCCGATCTCGTTCCACGGGAACAGGCTCATCAGCACGCCGAGAGTCAGGACGTAGAACAGCAGGACGCGGACCGGAACCGTATTCACGGCCTTGGGGATGACCTTCTTGGGGTCTGCGGCCTCCCCGGCGGTGATGCCGAGCGTCTCGATCCCGCCGAATGCGAACATCACAACGGCGAACGATGCCAGCAGTCCCTCGAAGCCGTTGGGGAACAGCCCGCCGTGCTCCACGAGGTTGCCGAGTCCCGGAGTTACTGTGGAACCGCCGGCCTGGAAACCGAAGGCGATGATGGCGGATCCGCCGACGATCATGGCGATGATGGCCACCACCTTGATCAGCGAGAACCAGAACTCGAGCTCGCCGAAGACCTGCACGCTGAGCAGGTTCATTGCGGCCAGGAAACAGATGATGGCCAGGATCCAGATCCAGCGGTCCACCTGCGGAAACCAGAAGCCCATATAAATGCTGAATGCGGTGACATCGGCGATGGCCACGATCGCCATCTCAAAGACATAGGTCCAGCCGGTCACAAACCCTGCAAGCGGCCCGAGGTAGCGGCTGGCGTACTGGCCGAACGAGCCCGAGACGGGGTGCCGGACGGCCATCTCGCCGAGGGCCCGCATGACCATAAACACTGCCGCGCCGCCGATAACGTAGGCGAGCAGGACCGCCGGGCCCGCCTTCTGGATGGCCGAGGCTGAGCCGTAGAACAGGCCTGTGCCAATCGCTGAACCCAGTGCCATGAAGCGGATATGGCGGACGTTCAGTCCCCGGTTCAGGACGTGCGCGACGGCGGCTCCCGGCCTGGGCTTTTCGGCCGGGCTTGCGTCCTGGGTGGCGGCTGTGTCTTGCCTGGTGGTGGCGGGCTGCATACGAATACCTTCTCGTCGTTGGGAGGGGGATCGCCAACCAACAGACCACTTTGGCGCCCGAGGTGATGAGATTCACGGGCGGTCGGTGTCTTCCATCTCAGACTGGGGGCGGCGTGTGGTCTTTTCTTTTCCTGCGGAGTCCAAAACTATTGACACCATGTCTGGTTTTCTTTACTTTTGAGATGTCAGCTTTGTTTTACATCTGGTGGGAATGTCAGGAGCGGAAATGTCCTTCGAAGAGAAGAGCGCCTGGATCATGGGGGTGGTGGCTGTGGGCTCTTATGGCGTGTATCTGGCCATTGTCCTGGGGCTGGCCGGCACTATGCCAGTAGCCGAGCTTCCGTACGTTGCTCCACTGCTGTGGACCGTCGGGGCATCCATTGCTGCGTCCATCGCCCTGCACATTCTCCTGGGCATCTTTTCGCCCAAGGAGGCAGGGAAGAAGGACCAGCGCGACAGGGAGATCTACCGTTTCGGTGAGTACATCGGACAGTCGTTTGTGGTCATCGGCGGCGTCGCGGCGCTGCTGCTGGCGATGGCCGAGGTGGACCACTTCTGGATCGCGAACGTCATCTACCTGACGTTCGTCCTGTCCGCCATACTGGGCTCCGTGGCCAAAATCGTGGCCTACCGCTGGGGGTTCCAGCCGTGGTGAAGCCAACGCGGGTAACCAACTCCATCCGGCGCCTGCGGTTCGAACGGGGCGAGATGACGCAGGCCGAACTCGCCGAGCGTGTGGGCGTCACCCGCCAGACCGTCATTGCCATCGAGCAGGGCCGGTACTCGCCGTCCCTGGAGATGGCTTTTCAGATCGCCCATGTGCTCAGCGTGCCGCTTGAGGACGTGTTCCAGTACCCGAACCACGAGGGAGACGCATCATGAAAGCTATCGTTCAGGACGTATACGGGAATTCCGATGTACTCCAGCTACGGGAAATTCCGCAGCCGCTGCCCGGCGTTGGGGAAGTGCTGATCGGGGTCCGCGCGGCCGGCGTCGACCAGGGCGTGTGGCACCTCATGACCGGGCGGCCGTACCTGCTCCGGCTCTTCGGGTTCGGGCTGAAGAAGCCCAAGGTGCCCGTCCGTGGACGCGAGGTGGCCGGCATCGTGGAGGCTGTGGGGGCAGGCGTGACACGCTTTCAGCCCGGCGATGAAGTGTTCGGCACCTGTGAGGGATCTTTCGCCGGATTCGTCTGCGCCCAGGAGAAGCGTGTGGCCGCGAAGCCCGCAAACCTCACGTTCGAGGAGGCCGCGGTGGCACCTATTTCTGGTGTTACCGCGTTGCAGGCTGTCCGCGACGCCGGGCAGGTCCGTACCGGCCAGAAGGTGCTGGTCATCGGCGCCGGCGGGGGAGTCGGGTCCTTTGCTGTGCAGTTGGCGAAGGCATTCGGGGCGGAGGTCACAGGAGTCTGCAGCGCCGGAAAAGTGGAGCTGGTCCGGTCCCTCGGCGCGGATCACGTCATCGACTACACCCAGGACGACTTTGCGCTCGCCGGGCTGCAGTACGACGTCATTCTGGATACCGCCGGCAACCGGCCGCTCTCAGTCCTGCGGAAGGCGCTAAAGCCGCGCGGGATCCTGGTGATTGTCGGCGGTGAGGGCGGAGGGAACCTGACCGGCGGGTTTGAGCGTTCGATGGGTGCGCCGCTGGTGTCGCTGTTTTCCGGGCAGAAATTCAAGGGGCTTGTTTCGACGGAGAACTACGGCGATCTCGAGGCGCTGACCACGCTTATTGAAGCTGGCAGTGTGTGGCCTGCAGTGGACAAGGTATACGCGCTCGCTGAAGCGCCAGCCGCCGTTGAATACATGCACGAGGGCCGGGCCCGCGGCAAAGTAGTAGTCAGCATCTGATTGATTGTTAGGGTCTGGATGGTTCAGGTTATCCACATAGGCAAGAGGGCACGATGCTTTTGCTGGACTCCCGCGGAAAGCTGGAGGTATGGAAAGCCGAGAAGCCTGGGAGGCCGAAAATCGAAAAGCCTTGGAGTCGATCCGCTCGAGGGCCTACGTTCTCGCGAGGAGAATAGTCGCGGCCGCGCCCGACCAGCCGTCGCCTTATGGGCAGTACATTGATTCAGTGGCACGTCACGGCTTGTTCCTGGCCATTCTCGCCGATATCGCTCGGGCGAAAGCTGAGCTCGCTGCTCTGAAGGCCAAGATTGCCGCGGGGTATCCACATGCGCAATCTTCTGCCCGGTTAATGTCAGTGCCTCGCAGGATGATATGAGTGTGGATAGGACGGCATGTGCAGGGGTTTTGGAGGCTATCGCGGCTTCTGCTTTGCAGATGGCCGGTGTGCTCCGTGGGGCAGCTGTAAAACCGGCTGAGGGCTTGGCAGCAGGCTCGTTGGCGGCTGGACCGTCGGCCACTTGGCCGGCTGATGCCCCTTCCACGACGGGCCTGGCTACGGGCTCGGACCTGCTGCGTTGGCGGGCTGAGGCGTGCCTGACCGTTTTGTCCGGAACTGCCGGGATGGAAGCCATGATGGCTGCCGTGAAGGTCCATGCCGTGAACGGTTTCGATGAGGCGGCCCAGGCCATCGCCGCACCCATCACATCCCCTGGAGACCAGACCGCCCAGGACATGGGCATCCAGGCCGAGGTCGCCTGCGCCATGACGGTCAGTGAACGCACGGCCGGCGCGCTGCTCGGCGAATCGCACGTCCTGACGACGGACCTGCCGCTGACGTTCTCGGCGTTGCAGACGGGGACGATTTCGTGGCAGCACGCCAGGATCATGGTCGATGAAACCGTGAACCTGGACCCTGCTGGCAAGCATGCGATGGAGGCGCATTTCCTGGATCCTGACGCCGTGAACGCGGCGAGGGGTGGCCCGGCGGGTGAGCTTTTCCCCGGCCGGTTCCGGGCTAAGGCCCGGACCTGGAGGGAACGCCATCATCCGGTCAGCATCGAAAAACGCCGTGCACGCGGTGTCCAGGATCGGCGGGTGGAGTATGCCCCGGACCGGGACGGTATGGCCTGGCTCTCGGCCTACCTTCCCGCTGATCAGGCGGCGGGGATCTGGGACCGGACCACAGCCGCCGCGAGGGCGTTGCAGGGCTCCGACGAATCCCGGACCCTCACCCAGCTGCGTGCGGACGTTGCCGCGGACTGGCTATTGGGCGGGGAATCCGATCTGATCCCGTCACCGAAGGCCCAAGTCCTCGTGACCGTGCCGGTGTTCGCGCTGCTGGGCCTGACCGATGAACCCGCCATGCTGGACGGATACGGCCCGATCCCGCCGTCGATGGCCCGCCGTCTCGTCGCCGGCGGTGCCGACTCCTTCCACCGCGTCCTGATCGACCCGCGTGATGGTGCTGCGTTGGAGATTGGGCGGAGCAGCTACCGGGTCACGAAAGCCCAACGCCAATGGCTCCGACTCCGCGATGGCAAGTGCCCGTTCCCCGGCTGCAGCAACCAGTCCCTGGACAACGAAGCAGACCACCTCCTCGCCTGGGCCCACGGCGGCACCACCGGCATCTCAAACCTCAGCCAGCCCTGCCACAAACACCACAGACTCAGACACACCACCGGCTGGACCCCCACCCCGGCCACCAAGAATGAACCACCCGGCTGGACATCACCCACCGGACGCCACTACACCAGCGAACACCCCGACTGGGAACCACCAAAGTGGCCCGGAATGAAAGACCCGGAATTCTACGCAGGCGCCGTTCCAGATGGAGGCACCCCGCCCGACGATCCGCTGGATGAGGAGTCATACCCGGACGAGGCGTCATTTCTGACCTCCGGGATGCCCTCGGTAACCTAGGCACGAACCCCGACTTCAGGGCGTGAAGGTGAGCCCGCGCTCGGTGGCGGCCGCTTCGAGAATCCGCAAGGACTTCGGGCCAATGCCGTGCATGGCAAGCAGTTCCCTGCGTCCAAGCATGGCCACCTCAGCCAAGGAAGTGATGCCCGCATGGAGCAGGGCGCCGTTTGCCGGCCGGCCGATCGGTGGCAGATCCCCGATCTGCGCAGTAACGTCGCTGGTGCTCATGCCTGCCTCGCCGCAGCCTCGATGGTGGCGTCGCTGTGTGCTGCGGGAAATTGGTGCAGCTCAACGGGCTCAGAACGGCTTTTCCTCGGCGCCAGCCCAGAGGTCTGCATCTGGGCTGGCGTCATCGTCGAACCGTGGGAGATGCCCCCCGCTGGGGCGGCCAAAGTCCTCGCCGAAGTAGCCGACTTCCGTACTTGCCACATACTTGACCAGGCCCAGCAGATTGGTGCCGGTCGGCGTGAGTGGCCGGCGGACGTCTTACTCACTCAGGCCGTCCAGCTTGCCGAGCAGGTGTCCCGTCGGACCCGGAGGTAGCGATGTTGGGTGTCTTTTTCATCCATAGCGGGCACTCTACCGAACGGCCGGTTTTTCTTTGGGCACAGATCCCCGGTCATTCACAGTCGAGGAATAGTCTGGTATGCCGGACACTGACCACGTGTGTCCGGCACAAGCGAAGCGGGCCAAGGGCGCAAGCTTAAGTACGGTACCCCGGACATCCGGACACCCGGAGATAACGACGGCGATGCATCGGAGGACACATTGGGAGGCCCTGATACTAAGGCAACGTCGAAAGTCCCCGCAGCTGAGAACACCCTCCGTATCCTCAAACTACTGGCCTCGAAGCGGGGGCCGATGGCGGCGTCGAGCATTGCCACGTCCTTGGGACTGCCGCGCTCAAGCGTTTACCACCTGCTCGGGGTGATGGAGGCGAACGGTTTTGTCCTCCACTTGCACGAGGAGCAGCGCTACGGGCTGGGGATCAGTGCCTTCGAGCTCAGCTCGGCCTACTCGCGGCAGGAGCCGCTGTCCCGCCTGGGCCGGCCGCTGCTGGCGTCGCTCGTGGACGTGATCGGCGAGAGCGCGCACCTGGCTGTGCTCCACGGGCGCGACGTGCTGTACATCGTGGAGGAGCGGGCCAAGAACCGCCCGTCCCTGGTCACCGACGTCGGCGTCCGGCTCCCCAGCCACCTCACGGCCAGCGGTCGCGCCATCCTCGCGGCATTGCCCAAGTCCCAGGTCCGTGCGCTTTACCCGAATGCCGAGGCCTTCACTGCCCGGCACGAGGTGGAGGGCGCCATTATGAAGTACTCCGCGCTGTCCTCGCACCTCGACAGGGTCAGGCAGCGCGGCTACGCCACCGAACACGGCGAGGTGACGCCCGGCTTCGGCTCGATCGCCGCCGCTGTTACGGACCACGTGGGGTGGCCGACGGCGGCTGTCGCCGTCACGTTCATCGAGGACAGGCTGCCGGCGGACCAGTGGCCGGCGCTCGCAGCGCGGGTCCAGAAAGTAGCGGACGAGCTGTCGGTGCGCATCCACGGCCGCCCGGCCAAATAGCGCCGCCCCGGAACGATGCTCTATCACTTTCGGTTCCCGCCCGGTTTGGCGACCGGATCTGATAGGGCAACAGGGAAACCGCAGCGGTCTGGAATCCCGGACACTACCCGTCCGAAAGCCCTGTTTGCCCCGGCGAGAAGGGGCTTTAGTAGAGACAGAATCTCTTCCCATCCCCGCGAACCACTCGCCAGAACACAAAGGAGCCCTCATGGCACCCGCCGATTTCACCACCGGTGCCCGTCCGGTCAAAGCAGCCCGCGGCACCGAGCTCACCGCCAAGAGCTGGCAGACCGAAGCCCCGCTGCGCATGCTGATGAACAATCTGGACCCCGAGGTAGCCGAACGCCCCGATGACCTGGTGGTCTACGGCGGCACCGGCCGCGCCGTCCGGTCCTGGGCTGCGTTCGACGCGATCACCCGCACCCTGGAAACCATGGAAAACGACGAGACGCTCCTGGTCCAGTCCGGCAAACCGGTTGGCGTGTTCCGCACCAACGAATGGGCACCCCGTGTGCTGCTGGCCAACTCCAATCTGGTGGGCGACTGGGCCAACTGGCCTGAATTCCGCCGGCTGGAGGCCGAGGGCCTGATGATGTACGGCCAGATGACCGCCGGGTCCTGGATCTACATCGGCACCCAGGGCATCCTGCAGGGCACCTTCGAGACCTTCGCGGCGATCGCCCGCAAACTCACCGGTGACGAGGACGGCACCCTCGCCGGCACCCTGACCCTCACCGGCGGCTGCGGCGGCATGGGCGGCGCCCAGCCGCTCGCCGTCACCATGAACGAAGGCGCCTGCCTGATTGTCGACGTCGACGAAAGCCACCTGCGCCGCCGCGCCGGCAAACGCTACCTCGACGAGGTCGAAACCGACCTCGACGCCGCGATCGCCAAGGTGCTGAAGGCCAAGGAAGAGCGCCGCGGCTGGTCCGTGGGCTACGTCGGCAACGCCGCCGAGGTCTTCCCCGAGATCCTGCGCCGCCACAACGCCGGCGAACTCACGGTGGACATCGTCACGGACCAGACCAGTGCCCACGACCCGCTGAGCTACCTCCCTGAAGGCATCGGAGTCGAGGAGTGGCACACCGAGGCCGCCGCCGACCCGGAAGGCTTCACCAAGAAGGCCCAGGCCTCGATGGCCAGGCACGTCCAGGCCATGGTTGAGTTCCAGGACTCCGGTGCCGAGGTCTTCGACTACGGCAACTCCATCCGCGACGAGGCCCGCACGGGCGGCTACAACCGCGCGTTCGAATTCCCGGGCTTCGTCCCGGCCTACATCCGCCCGCTGTTCTGCGAGGGCCTCGGACCGTTCCGCTGGGTGGCGCTCTCCGGCGACCCGGAGGACATCGCCGTCACGGACAAAGCCATCAAGGAACTCTTCCCCGAGAACAAGCACCTGCACCGCTGGATCGACGCCGCACAGGAACGGGTGGAGTTCGAAGGGCTGCCGGCCCGGATCTGCTGGCTCGGCTACGGCGACCGCGCCAAGGCCGGCCTGCTGTTCAACCAGCTCGTCAAGGACGGCAAGGTCAAGGCGCCCATCGTGATCGGCCGCGACCACCTCGACTCCGGCTCCGTCGCCTCCCCATACCGCGAAACCGAGGCCATGGCAGATGGCTCGGACGCCATCGCGGACTGGCCGCTCCTCAATGCCCTGCTCAACACCGCCTCAGGCGCCACCTGGGTCTCGATCCACCACGGCGGCGGCGTCGGCATCGGCCGCTCCATCCACGCCGGCCAGGTCTCCGTCGCCGACGGCACCGACCTCGCCGCGCAGAAACTCGAACGCCTCCTCACCAACGACCCCGGCATGGGCGTCATCCGCCACGCCGACGCAGGCTACGACCGCGCCCTCGACGTCGCTAAAGAACGCGGCGTCCGCATCCCCATGCAAGAGACCCGGTGATCGAGCCTCGAGATCCAGGTTTCGACAGGCTCAACCACCGGCCAAGGCTCAATCACCAGAAGTAGGAATCATGACCATCACCACGAACGAAGCGCTCACCGTCACCCTCGGCTCCAGCGGAGTCACACCTGAGGACGTTGTCGCCGTCGCGCGCCACAATGCCCGGGTGACCATCGCCCAGGAAACGCTGGACACGGTGGCTAAGGTCCGCGCGCACATCAACGAGCTGGCGCACAGCGAGACCCCCGCCTACGGGATCTCCACCGGCTTCGGTGCGCTGGCCAACCGGCATATCCCCAGCGAGCTGCGCACCCAGCTGCAGAAATCGCTGATCCGCAGCCACGCCGCGGGCATGGGCCCGGCCGTGGAACGCGAGGTGGTCCGCGGCATCATGTTCCTGCGCGCCAAGACTCTCGCGTCCGGCCGAACCGGCGTCCGTCCGGTCGTCCTGCAGACCATGGTTGACGTGCTCAACGCCGGCATCACGCCGGTGGTCCGCGAGTTCGGCTCGCTCGGCTGCTCCGGCGACCTCGCCCCGCTGTCCCACTGCGCGCTGGTGCTGATGGGCGAGGGGGAAGCGGAAGGGCCCGACGGCGTGACGTACGGGGGGCGGGGTGAGGCGCCTGTCGCCGCGCTGCTCGCCGGTCACGGCATCGAGCCGGTCGTCCTCGCCGAGAAGGAAGGCCTTGCGCTGGTCAACGGCACCGAGGGCATGCTGGGCATGCTCCTGATGGCCATAGCGGACATCCGCCAGTTGCTCACGACGGCGGATATCACCGCCGCGCTCAGCGTGGAGGCGCTGCTCGGTACGGACCAGGTCTTCGTGCCGGAGTTGCATGCGGCGCTGCGTCCGCACCCCGGCCAGGCCGCCAGTGCAGACAACATGCTGCGAGTGCTGTCCAACTCCCCGATCGTGGCCTCGCACCGGGTGGGGGATTCCAAGGTCCAGGACGCCTACTCGCTGCGCTGCGCACCCCAGGTGGCAGGCGCCGCACGCGATACCGTGGACTACGCCGCCCTTGTGGCATCCCGTGAGCTTGCCGCGGCCATCGACAACCCGGTGGTCCTGCCGGACGGGCGCGTCAGTTCCAACGGCAATTTCCACGGCGCACCCGTGGCGTACGTCCTGGACTTCCTGGCCATCGCCGTGGCGGACCTCAGCTCCATCGCCGAACGCCGGACGGACCGGATGCTGGACCCGGCGCGTTCACACGGGCTGCCGGCGTTCCTCGCCGCGGATCCGGGCGTGGATTCGGGCCTGATGATCGCCCAGTACACACAGGCAGGGCTCGTCTCGGACAACAAGCGACTGGCCGTCCCGGCGTCGGTGGATTCCATCCCCAGCTCCGCCATGCAGGAGGACCACGTGTCCATGGGCTGGCACGCGGCCCGGAAGCTGCGCAAAGCCGTGGAGAACCTCCGCCGTGTCCTGGCCATCGAACTGGTGACGAGCGCCCGCGCCATCGACATGCGGACGCAGCTGTCCGATGGCGAGCTCACTCCGGGCCCGGCAGGCACTGCCGTGATCGGGGTGCTGAGGTCCGTCGTCGAAGGCCCCGGAACCGACCGGTTCCTGTCACCGGAGCTGGAGGCGGCTGACCGTCTGGTTGCCTCCGGAAAGGTCCGGGCAGCCGCCGAATCCGCCGTCGGAATTCTTTCCTGAGCGGGAAATATTCTTCGGTCCTGCTACGAAATCCAAGCAATGTCGAAATATGGTGCGACACGTACAATTCGGCGCCGGGAGTGTAGTAGAAATGAAGGTGTAGTGAAAGTCACATCAAAGAGGCTGTGGCGCAGAACGTATACAAAGGGGTAGTAGTTCAAATGAAAGCACGCGGGGCTGTCCTGTCGAGGCGTAATGTCCATTCGGCCACCATCTCGGAGTGGGGAACGCTCAAAGCTGGTGACCGGGTGGAAATCATTAAACACGCGCACGTCATTGCGGCGGGCGAAGTGGAAGAAGTATCGCAGAGCGGGAACGTGCTGTGGCTCGTGCCGGCCACCCCGTCAGAGAAGGAACTTTTCCTTAAGTCTGACGGTGTAGAAGTCCGCAGGAGCTAGGAACGCAACTTCAAAACGCAAAAAAAGTCCCTGCCTTCCGTTGCCGGAGGGCGGGGACTCTTGCGTAGATCGCGTTGGATCGCGGGCTGGATCCCAGCAGGGATCGTAGCCCGGATTCGGGGCCGAATCAGCTCAGGCCGCAATGCTGTCTGAATAGCTCAGGCCGCAAAGCTTTCGTACGTTTCACCGAAGGGGACCGACTCGTTCAGGGCCACGGTGAAGCGTCCCGGGCGCAACCGCGTCACAAGGATGCCGCAGGCCGCGTCTTTTGCCGGTGCGATCAAGGTGGCAACAGCCTTGTCCAGGCCTTCGTGCATCTCGTGCGCTGTGGAAAACTGCAGGTCGATGGACAGGGAAGCCGGGGCTTCGAGGGCCGCAACTGCGGCCAGGGGGCGTTCCAAAAATGCTGTCGTCATGTGCCGAACTTTCTGTGTCTCGTGCCGAAGGGCTCGATTCATTGTACCGGTTGCAGGACTTAGGATGTCAGATGACTGCTATCTGGTGCGCCCAGGCGCCAAAAATCCGAAGCTTGTTCGCGGAACCCCGCCGTCAAGGCGCGGTCCTGCGAACAAACTTCGGATAGGCGGTGACGCCCGGATCAGCCCGCCATGCCCGCTTTGACGGCCAGAACAGGACAATCAGCCTCGAGCAGGATCCGCTGCGACGTGCTGCCCATGATCAGTTTGCCCACCGGGGTGCGCCGCCGCAGTCCGATCACGATGAGCTCGGCGTTGTGCTCCTCCGCGGCATCGAGAACCTCCGCTGCCGCATCATGGCCCCGGACCGGCTGTTTAATCACGTGGTCGATCCCGTGGGATGCCAGGCGTTGCTCGATGCTCTGCACTTCGTCTTCCTGCGCGTACCGGTTATCCACCAGGGCATCGCCCTTGGAGGAGTTGATGACCAGCAGGGTGGTGTTGCTCTTCCGGGCCTCGGCGATGGCCTGGGTCAGCGCCGCTTCGCCCTCGGGTGAAGGGACGTATCCCACCACAATCGTCATGGTTGCTCCTCTGCTTCTGTCGTCTAATATCTTGTTGCGGGGCGGATGTCCAGGTCTGGCTAGCCGTTGCCGTCCCCGTCGCCACCAGCGGTGGCGTCGGCCCGGCGGCTGCCATGGCTGCCGCCGTCTCCGAGATCCGTCTGCTCGGCGGAACCGGACTTAGCGGGCATCCCCGCGAGTCCCGCTGCCGGACGGTTCCGACGCCACAGCTTGAGCAGCAGCGGAAAGGCGAGAATAATCGCCAGAATGACATAGATGCCGACGGCGATCGGCTCGCTCAAGAGACCGGCGGGGTCACCCGCGCTGAGCTGGAGGCTCTTGCGAAGCTGTCCTTCGATCCTCGGCCCCAGGATGACGCCCAGGATAAGCGGCAGCACCGGGAGTCCGAAACGCCGCATCATAAATCCCAACGCGCCGAGCACCAGCAGGAGTATCAGGTCGAATGCCTGCAGGTTGACTGAATAGGCGCCCAGCGTGGCGAAGAACAGGATCCCGGCGTACAGGTACGGCCGCGGGAGCTGCAGGATTTTTGCCCACATCGGTGCCAAGGGCAAGTTGATGAGCAGGAGCAGGAAGTTGCCGATGAAGAGGCTCGCGATCAGCGCCCAAACCAGCGGTCCCTCGTTGGCGAACAGGAGGGGTCCCGGCTGAATGCCGAACTGGACAAACGCTGCGAGCATCACGGCGGCAGTGGCATTGGTGGGCAGGCCCAGCGCCAGGAGGGGCGTCATGGTGCCGGCGGCGGCCGCGTTGTTGGCTGCTTCCGGTCCGGCAACTCCTTCGATGGCTCCCTTGCCGAACTCCTCGGGATGCTTGCTTAGGCGCTTCTCCGTCACGTAGGAGAGGAACGTGGGGATCTCGGCTCCACCGGCCGGAAGTGCGCCGAAAGGGAAACCGAACGCCGTTCCGCGGAGCCAGGGCTTCCATGAACGTTTCCAGTCCTGCTTTCCCATCCAGGGCCGGCCTACCGGTATAACGTGCAAGGGTGTGCGGCGCATATGAGCGGCAACCCACAGTGCTTCGCCCACCGCAAAGATGGCCACTGCCACCACCACGATGTCCAGGCCATCGGCGAGCAGGGGCTGGCCGAAGGTGAGGCGGCGCTGGCCGGTGACGGAATCCATGCCTACCAGGCCTATGGCCAGCCCGAGGCCGAGCGAGGCAAAGCCCCGGAGCCGCGAAGATCCAAGGACGGCGGTCACTGCCAGGAGTGCAAGCACCATGATGGCGAAGTAGCTCGGCGAGCCCAGGCTGACTGCGAACTCAACCACGATCGGTGCGAAGACAGCCAGTAGTGCGGTGCCGATGGTGCCGGCCACGAAGGAACCGATGGCTGCCGTCGCCAGGGCCTGGGCGGCCCTGCCGGCTTTAGCCATCTTGTTGCCTTCAATGGCGGTGACAACAGAAGACGATTCCCCTGGGGTGTTTAGGAGGATGGAAGTGGTGGAGCCGCCGTACATTCCGCCGTAGTATATGCCAGCGAACATAATGAAGGCGCTGGTGGGTTCCAGGACGTAGGTGACCGGGAGCAGCAGGGCAATGGTCATGGCCGGGCCAAGGCCCGGAAGCACGCCGACGGCGGAACCCAGGATCACGCCAATAACGGCGTAGAGGAGATTCATCGGGGTCAGGGCGGTGGCAAAGCCGTCCATGAGGGACGAGAAGACATCCATTAAAGAATTCCTTCCAGGAGACCGGCGGGCAGCGGGATGCCGAGGCCCAGGTAGAAGCCGTAAAAAGTCAGTACGGACACAGCCAGGGCAATGAGGCCATCGCGGACGTAATGCCGGCTCCCCAGTGCCCACGCGCTGCCCCAGAACAGGACGGTTCCCGATATCACCCATCCTGCCCAGTCGATCAGCAGGATGTTGGCCACGAAGGCCCCCACCAGTGGCAGGACCGTCTTCCAATCGGCGGGGTGCGAGAGATCCACGTCCTCACCGCCTTCGGCTTCTCCCTGTCCGCCCCGCAGCACGTTGACTGCCAGCAGGACGGCGCAGATCAGGAGCAGACCCGCAATGATGTATGGCAGGGTCTTTGGTCCCACCGGATCAGACTGGGAATACGGGGTGACCAGTGCGATGGCGTCGACCAGGACGACGACGCCCGCCACTCCGAGCAGGAGGGCAACCCCCAGCTCGGAGCGGCCTTTGAGCTTGAACGCCAAAGTTGGGGAGGAGCTCACGCCAAGCCAAGCTTCGTGAGGACGTCAGCCACCCGCTTGTCCTGCTCGGTCAGGAAGGTTTCGAACTCGTCACCGGTGACGAAGGCATCAGTCCAGCTGTTTTTCTTAAGGGCTTCCTTCCAGGCGTCGGTGCCGTGCATCTTTTCGAGCGCGGCGATCAGCTTGGCTTTGTCGGCTTCGGTGATTCCCGGAGGAGCCACCATGCCGCGCCAGTTGCTGAACACCAGGTCGATGCCGGATTCCTTCAGCGTAGGTGCGTCGACGCCTTCGAGCCGCTCAGTGCCGCTGGTTGCCAGGACTCGGACATCGCCGGATTTGATCTGCTGGAGGTACTCTCCCGCGCCGGAGGCCGCGAAGCCCACCTTGTTGCCAAGGATGGCCGGGAGGAGGTCTCCACCGCCGTCGTAGGAGACAAAGTTCACCTTGGTGGCGTCAATTCCGACGGCTCCCGCAAGCTGCATCGGCAGCAAGTGGTCCGGTCCACCGGGCGAGGAGCCGCCGCCGACGCTGATGGAACCGGGGTCGGCCTTCCATGCGCTGACCAGGTCACCGATGGATTTGTAGGGCGAGTTCTTACTGACCATGATCGCGCCGGGCTCTTCGATGAGCCGGGCCAGCGGGGTGGTGTCCGTCAGTTTGGACTCGGACTTGTTGGTGTAGCTCGCGCCCACCACGCCCAGGCCCATGAGCATGGCGAGATCGCCGTTGCCCTTTTCGTTGACGATGCGGGCCAGGCCGACAGTTCCGCCTGCACCCGCCAGATTGAAGACCTCCGTGTTGGTGGCGACCTTCTCGTCGTCGAGAACTTTTGCTGCGACGCGGGCGGTAGTGTCGTAGCCGCCGCCCGGAGTGTTGGGCACCATGATCTGGAGCCCGGTCACGGGGCCTGCTGCGGCGCGGGAGCTGGCGCCGTCGGTGGAGCTCTTGCCGGTGGCACCGCAGCCGGTGGCCATCAGGGCGATGCCGGCGGCGACGGCGGCAATTCGCAATGCGCGGATCTGGCGCATGGTGTTCCTCTTTTCATCAAAACTGATCAGCTGGGCTGACTTGTAATTCCGATGCTAGGCCCGGCCGTGACCGGCATCACTCTTGTGTACGCAGAGAAAGTTAAGTTCATTGCGTTCACGTTTCCGGTATGCCACCGGGACTCTGCAGTGCGCATAGTTCAGGTAGCCTGACCACCAGAGACCCGCCAACAAGAGGACAGAATTACAGTGACTCGACGAAGAGGGATGTCCCTTGCGGGGCAGTACCTGGTCCTTCAGTTGCTGATAGTCCTCGCCGTCCTAGTTGCCGTCGTCGGCATTTCGCTGGCGCAGTCAGCCGCAGCGTTCGAGCGGATCGAGGGCCGCCGGGCGCTGTCCGCCGCCGAAGCGCTGGGCAATAACCCCACGGTCCGCGAACTGCTCCCCGCTGCCGAGCCGCGGGCCGGCGCCATCCTTCCGGCTGTGGCGGAGTCGGTCCGGACCGTTTCCGGCTCATCCCATGTGACCTTGGCCAAGTTGGACCGGACCATCGTGGCCGCCTCCGATCCCGAACTGCTGGGGACACTTCTGGAGCTTGGCGCCAGCCGCGTGCTGGAAGGCCGTTCGTGGACCGGCGTGGTTGACGGATCCGGCACGGAGGAACTTTCCGCCCATGTTCCGGTCCTGGATGACGCCGGGATCATGATCGGCATTGCGTCCATCAGCCGGAACTACCCCTCCACGTTGGAGCGGCTGGGGGACGCCGTACCTAACCTTCTCACCTATCTCGGCGTGGCAAGCGTGCTGGGTGTTGCCGGCTCGCTGCTGCTCTCCCGCCGGGTGAAGCGGCAGACACTGGGCATGGAACCGAGCGAAATCACAGGTCTGGTGGAAAACCGCGAGGCCATGCTGCATGGCCTCAAGGAAGGGGTGGTGGCGCTGGACCCGCACGAGCGCATCACCGTCGCCAACGACAGTGCCCGTGCCCTCCTGGGCCTCCCCGCGGACTGCGTGGGCAAGCGTCTCGCCAGCCTGGCCGTGGAGCCCGCACTCAAGGACGTCCTCACCCGTGAGCAGCCGGAGCCGGACCAGCTGGTGCTCGTTGGCGATCGGCTGGTGGTACTGAACCGGGTTCCCATCCTTTCGCGCGGCCGCGACATCGGGTCCGTCACCACGCTTCGCGATCGTACGGAACTGTCCGCACTTGAGCGGGAACTCGGAGCCACCCGGACGGCCACCGACACGCTCCGTGCCCAGGCCCACGAATTCGCCAATCAGCTGCACGTGATCTCAGGGCTCATCCAGATCGGCGAATATGATTCCGTGGTCCAGTTCGTCAACGGCGCCACCCTGGACAGGACCCGGCTCAACGACGAGGTCACCAGCCGCATCGAGGACCCGGCGCTCGCCGCCCTGCTGATCGCCAAGTCGAGCCTGGCCGCCGAACGCGGGGTCACTTTGCAGCTCGATCCGGATTCCGGGCTGGAGCGCGTTGACGATGAGCTGTCCCGGGACCTCACCACCGTCGTCGGGAACCTGGTGGACAACGCGTTCGACGCCGTCGCCGGGCTTCCAGAGGCCGTGGTAAGCGTGCTCGTGGAGGACACGGCCGACCGCGTCACGGTCACCGTCCGCGATTCCGGCCCCGGCGTCACCGGTGATCCGGCGGAGATCTTCCGGCAGGGTTTCACCACCAAGGACCCCGGCCCCGGCGGGAGCCGCGGCTTCGGACTGGCGCTCTCACGGGTGGTCTGCCGGCGCAGCGGCGGAGACCTCACGGTAACCAACAACAACGGGGCGGTCTTCACCGCCCGGCTGATACGGACCCGCCTGGAACGAACACGGAGACTGCAACAATGATCAAAGTCCTGATCGTCGATGATGACTTTATGGTGGCCAAGGTCCACGCCGGGTTCATCCAGCGCACGCCGGGTTTTGCCGTCGTCGGGGTGGCCCACACCGGCGCCCAGGCGGTCATCGAGACCGGGCGGCTGCAACCGGATTTGGTGCTGCTCGATATCCATCTGCCGGATATCAACGGCCTGGACCTCATGCACAAACTCCGCGAGGTGGCCCCTGAACTGGATGTCCTGGTGATCAGCGCCGCCCGTGAGGTGGACACGGTGCGCAAGGCCCTCCGCGGCGGCATTGTGCACTACCTCATCAAGCCCTTCTCGCAGGCTGACCTGCAGGAACGGCTGGAGCACTACCGCAGCGCCTACCAGGGCCTTGACTCGGCCAAGGATGTGGCGGAGCAGTCGGACGTGAACCGGGTGTTCGGGCTGGACCGGATAGATCGGCCGCTGCCGAAGGGCTGCAGCATCGAAACGCTGAAGCTGGTGGAAGCAGCCTTGAATGAGGCCGACGGAACCCTGTCCGCCGCCGAAGTGGCCGCCGAGCTGGGCACGTCCCGGGTCAGTGCGCGCCGCTATTTGGAGTACCTCCATGACGAAGGCGTCCTGGAGGTCCGGCTCAAGTACGGCGTGGGCAGGCCCGAGCGGCGATACATGCTCAAGGCTTAGCCGTACCGGCCGCCAGCATTCGGGCCGGGGGACTTAGCGCAGCAGCGTGTTTACCAGCCGCGCGGCAACCTTGGCGGTCCGCCCGTCGACGTCGAACCCGGGGTTCAGCTCGGCCACGTCCACGTGCAGGAGCTTCCCGCTTTCCGCTGCCTGCCTGCACACTGCGCTGATCACCGGCAGGGGCACTCCGTACGCCGCGGGCGCGCTTACGCCGGGAGCTACCGACGCCGGCAGCACGTCCAGGTCAATGGTCAGGTAGAGCAGGTCCACGCCGTCCAGGAACTGAGCAACGAAAGACTCTACCCGCCCGGCGGCGCAGTCCTCATCCAGCACATACTTCACGCCCAGCCGCTCGGCGGTAGCGAACAGCGCCGGTGTGTTGTTCGGCTCGGAAATCCCGACGACGGCGTACCTGAATTCGCGTCCCGCGGCAGCTTCCGCCTGCGCCATTTGAAGAAACGGTGTGCCGGAGCTTGGCAGCTGTTCATCGCGGAGGTCAAAGTGGGCGTCCAGGTTCAGGACGCCCAGCCGCTGCCCGCCACTCACCGCTTCGGAGCCTGCAACTCCCAGATAGCTCGCGTAGGCGGTCTCGTGCCCGCCGCCCAGCAAAAAGGTGAGCATGCCTGCGTCAATCATGGCCGCAACGGCGTTCCCGGCGCGGGCCTGCCCGGCCTCCAGGGCGCCGTCCGAAACCACAACGTCTCCGGCATCGGACACAGAGCGGCCCAGATGGAAAGCCAGCGGGCCAAGCGCGGCGCGGATCGCTGCCGGGGCAAGAGCTGCACCCGTCCGGCCTTTGTTGCGGCGCACTCCTTCGTCGCTGGCGAATCCGAGGATGACGGCAGGGCGCTGCGGGGCGCCGGTAGGGGAGCCGGCGTGCGTGACTGGGGCAGGGGAAGAGGAGGATGCGCTGAGCGGTGCGTAGGGCGAAACAGCCTGCCACCAGCGCCGGTGCCCGTCGCCGTCGCCGTCGAACCGCCCACTCCAGGGCTGAGGGGGGACATCGGCGGTGAATGCGGAGGGGGCCATGTTCCAAGCTCACCGCATGCGGACCGCCAAAGCCAGCGGGGCCGCCGTCGTCGTGTCTGTAATTACGGAACCACAGGCCCGGGGTGAAAGACTGGCAGCAGGTGTGGTCTCGGCAGCCGCACGCTAAGGTGGAGCAATCCCTCCGCGGGGTGGGCCCGTCCGCAGGGCAGGCGCCTCAGGGCAAGTCGGCAGGTCGGAGCACCATGTTCGAATCCACCAGCATCCTCTTCGCCGTGGCGGGCGTTGCGGTTTTTGTCGCCGCGATTCTCCCCAAGGTCCTGCGCCACGTACCCTTCTCCATGCCAATGGTGTTCCTGGGCGCCGGGATCGCAGCTTTCTCGCTGATCCCCAGCCTGCCGGATCCAAATCCGATAGTGCACAGCGACATTGCCGTCCACCTCTCGGAGGTCTGCGTCATTATTTCCCTGATGGGCGCGGGTCTGGCCCTGGACAGGCCCCTGGGGCGCCGGAGCTGGGCCACAACCTGGCGGCTCCTGGGAATAGCCATGCCGCTGTGCATCATTGCCCTGACACTGATGGGTTTGTGGTTCCTGGGGCTGGGGCTGGGGGCGGCCTTGCTGGTGGCGGCCAGCCTCGCCCCTACGGACCCGGTGCTGGCCGCTGAGGTCCAGGTGGGCGAACCGGCCGATGATGACGACGAAACGGACAAAGAGGACGAGGTCCGCTTCGGCCTGACGTCGGAAGCCGGCCTGAACGACGGACTCGCCTTCCCGTTTGTGTACCTGGCCATCGCCATTAGTGTGGTGGGCGCGTCGCCGTCGGAGTGGTTCCCCCAGTGGTTCGGTGTAGACGTGGTCTGGCGCCTGGCAATCGGGGTCCTCGGCGGCTTCGCCACGGGCAAGCTGCTGGCCAGGCTGTTTTTCTCCGCGAGGATGCAAAGCCTGCGGCTCGCCAACCACTCCGAAGGATTTGTGGCCTTGGCGGCAACGTTCCTGGCGTACGGCCTCACCGAGATGATCGAAGGCTACGGTTTCATCGCGGTGTTTGTCTGCGCGGTCACCATCCGGTCCGCCGAGCATACCCACGGCTACCACCGTGTGCTGCACTCCTACGTGGAACAGCTGGAACGGCTGGTGACCGTGGTGATCCTCGTCCTGCTGGGCGGCGCGATTGGCCGCGGACTCCTGGCCGAGGTCGGCTGGGCGGAACTCCTGGTTGCGTTGGCGTTCCTGCTCCTGGTGCGGCCCGCGGCCGGCTGGATCGGACTGCTTGGCGGAAAGACGGGCCCCTACGAACGCGTTGCCCTTTCTTTCTTCGGGATCCGCGGCATCGGTTCCTTGTACTACCTGGCGTATGCGCTGGGAAAGGGCCGGTTTTCCGAGCAGGCTGAGTGGCTGTGGTCCTTCGTGGGCCTGGTAGTGGCCCTTTCCATCGTGATCCATGGGGCCACTACTTCGCCGTTGATGAACCGGCTCGACCGCATGCGGGAGCGGAAGGCCCTGGCAGAATCCGGCGATGAGGGCAAGGCCCCCACCACTGCCGTGTAGGTCACATTCCCAGGGCGGCCTCGATCGGACCGACAGCGAAGAACAGCAGGAATGCGCCGGCCACCGCCCACATCAGCGGGTGGACGTCCTTGGCGCGGCCCTGGAACGTCCGGATCAGGACAAAGGCGATGAAACCGGCGCCGAGACCGTTGGCGATCGAGTACGTAAACGGCATCAGCGTGAAGGTCAGGAAAGCAGGGATGGCGATGCCCCAGTCCTGCCAGTCGATCTTGCCCACCTGGGAGACCATCATGAAGCCCACCACCACCAGTGCAGGGGCTACCGCCTCGAATGGCACGAGGTTGATCAGCGGTGTGAAGAACATGGCCACCAGGAACAGCAGGCCGGTGACGATGGACGCCACGCCCGTTCGCGCACCCTCGCCGATTCCGGCGCCGGCCTCAACGTAGATCTGGTTCGAGGAGACGGACGCGCCGCCACCCACGATAGCGCCCAGCGCGTCCACCTGGAGCACACGGTCCACGTCGGGGATGTTGCCGTCCTTGTCCACCGTGCCCGCCTCGTTTGCCAGGCCCACCATGGTGCCCATGGCGTCGAAGAAGATGCTGAGCAGGATCACGAAGGCCAGCAGCGTGGCGGCTACAAAGCCCAGGTGTTCAAAAGCGCCGAACGGGTTGGCCTTGCCGATCAGCGACAGGTCCGGGGCGCTCCACCCCGTAAAGGACGGCGCCACCAGGGACCAGCCCTGCGGGTTGGCGGTGGTGCCGTCAAAGCTGGGACCGATGTGCAGGGTCATTTCCAGGATCACGGAAATGATGGTGGAGGCGATGATGCCGATCAGGATGGCACCCCTGACCTTGCGGACCACGAGGGCGATGGTGAGGATCAGGCCGAAAACAAAGACGGCAGTGGGCCAGCCCAGCAGCTTGCCGTCGAAGCCCAGGCCCACGGGAACAGTGGTGCCGGCAGCGTCGGGGATCCGGCGCACAAAACCGGCATTCACCAACCCGATCAGGGCGATGAACAGTCCGATGCCCACCACGATGGCGGTCTTGAGCCCGTCCGGGACGGCCTTGAAGACGGCGGTCCGGAAGCCGGTGAGGACCAGGATCAGCATGGTCACGCCGGACAGGACCACCAGGCCCATCATGTCCGGCCACGTCAGGCCGGGGTTCGTAGCGACCGTGACGGCAACAAACGCGTTCACGCCCAGCCCGGCGGCCAGCGCGAAGGGGTGCCTGCCCCAGGCGCCCATCAGGATAGTAAGGATACCCGCCACAAACGCCGTCACAGCAGCCACCGCGGCAAAGCCCAGTGTGGTGCCGGTGGAATCCGGGCCGGAGAGGATCAGGGGGTTAAGCACCACGATGTAGCTCATGGCGAAGAATGTGGCAAAGCCGCCGCGGATCTCGCGGGAGAGGTTGGACCCCCGCTCGGAGATCTTGAAGTACCGGTCCAAGGCAGAGCCCTGCTTAAGCATTAGTCCTCCGGATGTGTTGTTGGGGGTTACTCGATCCTAGAGGGCGGGGGGCGCGCGCCTAGAATATCTGTCAGGAACCTCACAATGCCGAGCATATGTTGGAGACACCATGACTACTGACGCATCGACAGACCAGCAGCTCCCCGCGGCGCACGTCGCCGACAGCCACGATCTGATCAGTGTGCAGGGTGCCCGGGAGAACAACCTCAAAGACATCAGCATCGAGATCCCCAAGCGCCGCCTGACAGTATTCACCGGGGTGTCCGGCTCGGGCAAGAGCTCACTGGTGTTCGCGACGATCGCCGCCGAGTCCCAGCGGATGATCAACGAGACCTACAGCGCCTTTGTGCAGGGGTTTATGCCCAACCTGGCGCGGCCTGACGTGGACCACCTCGAAGGGCTGACCACGGCGATCATCGTTGACCAGGAGCGGATGGGCGCAAACCCCCGCTCCACGGTGGGAACTGCCACGGACGCCAACGCCATGCTCCGGATCCTCTTCAGCCGGCTGGGCACCCCGTATGTCGGGCCGCCCACGGCCTTCTCCTTCAACGTCCCGACGCGGAAGGCCAGCGGTGTGATGAGTACCGAGAAGGCCGGCGGCCGGGTGGAGAAGGCCGTGGTGCAGAACGTTGTGTACCTGGGCGGCATGTGTGCGCGCTGCGAGGGTATGGGCTCGGTCTCCGACTTTGACCTGACCGCTTTGTACGACGACACCAAGTCCCTCGCCGACGGTGCCCTGACTGTCCCCGGCTACAGCATGGACGGGTGGTACGGCCGGCTGTTCGAGGGCATGGGCCTGCCGATGGACAAGCCGATTGCCGTGTTCACGAAGAAACAGCTTGAGACGATGCTGTATGCCGAGCCCACCAAGATCAAGGTTGAGGGCGTCAACCTCACGTTCGAGGGCATCATCCCTAAGATCCAGAAGTCCATGCTGTCCAAGGACGTCGAGGCGATGCAGCCACACGTGCGGCGCTTTGTGGAGAGCGCCATTACTTTTCAGGCCTGCCCCGAGTGTGAGGGCACGCGGCTCAGCCCCGAGGCCAGGTCGTCGAGGATCCAGGGCAAAAACATCGCCGAGCTCTGCGGGATGCAGATCAGCGACCTGGCCGAGTGGGTCCGCGGGTTCGACCAGCCGTCGGTTGCGCCGCTCCTCAAGGGTCTGCGGCACCTGCTGGATTCCTTCGCCGAAATCGGGCTGGGCTACCTCTCGCTGGACCGCCCGGCAGGCACCCTCTCCGGGGGCGAGGCGCAGCGGACCAAGATGATCCGGCACCTGGGCTCGTCCCTCACCGACGTCACCTACGTCTTCGACGAACCCACCATCGGCCTGCACCCGCACGACATCGAACGGATGAACCAGCTGCTGCTGCAGCTGCGCGATAAGGGCAACACCGTCCTCGTGGTTGAACATAAGCCCGAGACCATCGCCATCGCCGACCACGTGGTCGATCTCGGCCCCGGCGCCGGCACCGCGGGCGGCAGCGTTTGCTTCGAGGGCACTGTGGACGGGCTGCGGCGGAGCGACACCATCACCGGCCGCCACCTCGATGACCGTGCGAAGGTCAGGGGATCCGTGCGAACCTCCACCGGCGCCCTCGAGGTGCGTGGCGCTTCCACGCACAACCTCCAGGATGTCGACGTCGACGTTCCGCTCGGCGTGCTCTGCGTGGTGACAGGTGTCGCGGGTTCGGGCAAGAGCTCGCTGATCCACGGTTCCGTGGCCGGACGTGACGGCGTGGTGGTAGTCGACCAGGGCGCCATCAAGGGCTCGCGCCGCAGCAACCCCGCCACGTACACAGGCCTGCTTGAGCCGATCCGCAAGGCTTTCGCGAAGGCGAACGACGTGAAACCGGCGCTGTTCAGCTCCAACTCCGAAGGTGCCTGCCCCACCTGCAACGGCGCGGGCGTCATCTTCACGGAGCTGGGCGTGATGGCCACGGTCGAGTCCACGTGCGAGGACTGCGAGGGCCGGCGCTTCCAGGCGTCAGTGCTGGAATACACGCTGGGCGGCCGCAACATCTCCGAGGTGCTGTCCATGGCCATGACAGAGGCTGAGGTCTTCTTCAGCGAAGGGGAGGCCCGCACGCCCGCGGCCCACAAGATCCTGGGCCGGCTCGTCGACGTCGGGCTCGGCTACCTGACGCTCGGCCAGCCGCTCACCACGTTGTCCGGCGGCGAGCGGCAGCGCGTCAAGCTGGCTACGCAGATGGCAGAGAAGGGCGATGTCTACGTCCTGGACGAACCGACCACTGGCCTCCACCTCGCCGACGTCGAAAACCTCCTCGGCCTCCTTGACCGCCTCGTGGACTCCGGCAAATCGGTCATCGTCATCGAACACCACCAAGCGGTCATGGCGCACGCCGACTGGGTCATCGACCTCGGTCCGGGAGCAGGGCACGACGGCGGTAAGGTCGTTTTCGAGGGGACTCCCGCCGAGCTTGTGGCCGCCAAGTCCACGCTCACCGGCAAGCACCTCGCGGCGTACGTCGCCGGCTGAACGTCGCCGGCTGAACGTCGCCGGCTGGACGCCGGTGCCCGGACAGCGTGGGCGGGCGCTGCCCGCGAATCTCGCTACGGAAGTTCGCCTACGGAAGTTCGCCTAGGCTGGAAGGACGCCAACCCAAGGGAGCAGTACACCCATGCGATCCATACGCCGCCAGTTGCTGAGCGTTGTGCTCGGGACCTTCGTTTTCGTAGCCGCGGTCCTGGGATTCGCGGCTCCGGCCTCGGCACACGATGCCGCCGAGTCCAGCAGTCCCGCGCAGGGCGCCACGGTGGCCACGGCCCCGGAGCAGGTGTCCGTCACCTTCAATAAGAACCCGCTGGGCATCGGCGCACAGTTCTCCGTCAAGGATTCGGCCGGTGCAGAGTGGGCGGATGGCGCTCTTGAGATCGTGGACAGCACGGCCACCCAAAAGCTCAAAGCCGGCGCTCCGGCGGGCGCATACACGGTGGTCTGGCGCGTCGTCAGCTCGGATTCCCATCCGATCGAGGGGACGTTCGGCTTTACGGCGACAGCAGCTGCGGCGGGAGCCGCGCCTTCGGGAGCATCGGCGGGCGCATCGCCGTCGGCCGCTATTCCCACGATGGGAAGCGCGGAGCCGGGAACCGTGGCGGCTCCGGCGCCGGCTGAAAACGCGTCCCAGCCGTTCCCCTGGAGCCTGGTGATCTTTGCTGCAGTGGCCGTGGGCCTGCTGGTGGCCATCGGTATCCTCGCGAAGCGCCGCCTCACCACACGCAGCGACGACGACGAAACCGAACAGGCTTAGACGGCGGCGGCGCTTTCCGGGTGGACCGTGGCCGAGATGGCTTGGCCCACGGTTTTGGCCTGACGCAGGACTTCCTTGGGTGAGGGCGTGATGAGCTCGCCCACGCCCACGAGGTAGATGCCGATCTGGCGCATCGCGGCCACCAGGTTGCGGCCAACAGTGATGCCGAAGTCGCTGAGCATACGCCGCAGCTGGCTGTGCGCGCACCGGGTCAGCACAATGTTGTCTGCCAGCAGGATGCCGTTGGGCGTATGGACTTCCCACTGGCCGGACGGAGACCCCGCGGCCGTTCCCGTGCTGGTTCCGCCGGGTTCGCCGCCCACCATGGTCAGCTGAACCGCCCGGGTGGTGGTGCGGACATCCATGTGGTGGCTGGCGGCGTAGTTGCGCAGGTGGCGGAGGATCTCGTTGCGTTCCCGGAGGGATTCGGAGTCTGCTGCGTCGCAGCGCTGCAGTGAAGCAGTGTTGGCCGGTTGTGCGGCGCCGAGGATGTCGAGCCCGTCCACTACGATGGCGTGCACGCCACGGCGGCGCAGTTCCGCGCCAATCGCCAGGCCTGACAGCCCCGTGCCGATGATCACCGTGGTGGTCCGTTCGGTCCCGCCGTTCACAGGCATGCTTGACACTACAGTTTTCCTCCTTCAAAGGCTTTCGGATGCAGGCAGCGTCGCCCCGCATGCGTTCCGTTACCCCCAAAGTCCGGCCGCAGCACCGGCCCGGGACGCACCGTGAATCGGGCGTCGGCGGACCGGCAGTGCCTCGAAGACTACCGAACATTCAGGACCGTGGATAGCCCAAACACAAACATTCTTCTCCGCGATGAATACGCTTTCCGCTCCGTTCGCCGTGGGCTGTGGATAACCGGCCGGCCAGCGGCGCTGGGCCGCTTGCTAAGTGTCCGCGGACCGAGAATAGTGAGAAGCGGAAGCAGGGCTCTCCAGCCCGTCGGGGCACACATCGCGGCCGGTGCGGGCGGAGGGCGCCGCGTCTGGCAGAATAGCCGCAACATAAGGCAGTATCGCGAGGAGGCGGCCCCATGGGCGCACATGAGTTGCATCCGGATCCGGACGAGGACAGGGCCGGAAATTCGGCGGCTCCGGTGGGAATTGTTGTCGGCGTAGACGGGTCCGACCACGGCCAGTGCGCCTTGGTGTGGGCAGCCCGGGAAGCCGAGCGCCGCCGTCGGCCTTTGCACATTGTCACCGCCTATTCAGTGCCGATCTTTGCGGCGTCCGGGCTGGACGGCGGGTACGCCACCGTGGATGATTCCGTGATCCGCGAGGGCGCCGAAGCGATCGTCAAGCAGGCGCTGGACAAGGTTTCCGGCTACAACATCGAGGTTGACGGCTCCGTGGAGAACGGGGACGCTTCGGGCGTGCTCCTGGAAATGTCCGAGACAGCTGATCTGCTGGTGTTTGGCACCCGCGGCCGTGGCGGATTTGTGGGACGCCTGCTGGGCTCGGTGAGCAGTGCCCTGCCGGCACACGCCAAGTGCCCCACGGTCACGGTGCCGCTGGTGTGTTCGGACAGGCTGGGCGAAACCACCGAAGACAAACGCATCAGGGCCGAGCAGGCCAAGCCAGGGCACACGCAGGTCGAGAACGTTGTGGTGGTGGGCGTGGACGGGTCCGAACAGGCACGGATCGCTCTGCTGGAGGCTGCCGACCAGGCTGAACGGCTCGGGGCAACCCTGCGCGTCATCTGTGCGGTGCCGCAATTCAGTGGATCCTTGGCCTGGGTCCCGGCCCCCATGGACCGCAAAGCACTCTTCGATGACATCCAGATCCAACTTGACGCCGGAATGGCCTGGCTGAAGAGCCATTACCCGCACCTTGCCGTGGAGTCGGAACTGCTGGACGGTTCTGCCGTGGACGTCCTTGTGGAGGCCAGCCGGCACGTGGAACTCGTCGTGGTGGGCACCCGGGGCCATGGCGGGTTCACCGGAATGCTCCTGGGTTCGACATCCGGCGGCGTGCTCCATCACGCCAAGAGCCCGGTCCTGGTAGTTCCGGACCGCGACGATCCGCGGCTGGCGGACCGCGACAAGTTTGGGCCGCTCCCCGGCGCAGCCTGACCAGTTACCTTCGCAGCAGGAGGCATGAAGATGCCTGACACCGGCAGCCAGCCGCCCATCCTCGGATTGGAGGCGGTCACCGCAGCAATGGTTCCCTTGGTGGGTGGCAAAGCGGCGAACCTGGGGGAGCTGCTCGCCGCTGGGCTGCCCGTGCCGGACGGCTTCTGCCTCACCACGGAGGCCTACCGTGAAGCGACTGCGGGCGGTGCGCTCGCCGAGGTCCACCCGGCGCTGAAAGCAACGCCCGACGGCGACCTCCCCGCCTTGGCCGCCCTGGCGTCCCGGGCCCGGGATATTGTCCAAAACGCCCCGGTCCCCACCGAGGTGGCCGCCGCCGTCGAGGCGGCCTACGCAGCCATGGGTGACAACGTTCCGGTGGCCGTCAGGTCGTCGGCCACTGCCGAAGACCTTCCGTCGGCGAGCTTCGCCGGCCAGCAGGACACCTACCTCAATGTGGTGGGCGCAGCCGCCGTTGTGGAAGCCGTGCGAGACTGCTGGGCCTCGCTCTGGACGGACCGGGCCGTCAGCTACCGGGCAACCCGGGGGATCGATCCGGCCGCGGTGTCGCTGGCGGTGGTGGTCCAGCGGATGGTGGATGCCACCGCCGCCGGTGTGCTTTTTACCGCCAACCCGCTGACGGGCCGCCGGAAGCAGGCCGTGATCGATGCCAGTCCGGGGCTGGGGGAGGCTGTGGCGTCCGGGGCCGTGAACCCGGACCATTTCGTTGTTGACCCGCTCACCGGGCGGGTGCTGGAACGCCGGCTTGGGGACAAACGCATCGCGGTCCGGCCGATCCCCGGGGGCGGAACCCGGACGCTGGCCATCAGCAATGGCGGAGCAGCGGCCTGCCTGACGGACAAGCAGGCCGCCGAGCTGGCGGCCATGGGCCACCGGGTGGAGGGCCACTTTGGCTCACCGCAGGACATCGAATGGGCCATCGCCGGCGACGGCCGCCTCTGGCTGACCCAGTCGCGGCCCATCACCACGCTGTTCCCCGTCCCGCAGAGTGCCGCCGGCGGGAGCACTCCCGGCGGGGAGGGCATTCGCGTCTATCTTTGCTTCAGCCTGGCGCAGGGCCTGACCCGGCCCATCACGCCCATGGGCCTGGCAGCTTTCCGCCTCATTGCCTCCTCGGTGGCCCGCGCGGCGCAGTTCGACGTACCCGAGCCACGCCAGGGTCCGTCGCCGTACGCAGCGGCGGGCCAGCGGATTTACTTCGATCTGACCGCAGTAGCCCGCAGCACCACCGGCCGGCGGATTGTTCCCAAAGTCTTTGACGTGATGGAAGCACGCTCAGCCACGGTGCTGCGCCGGGTTTTCGAGGACCCGCGGTTTTCCGTGACCCGCGGGACGCCGCTGGGCTTGCTGCGGCACGTGGTCCCTGCGGCGGTGCATGCCGGGGTGCCGGAGACGCTGCTTAGGGCCATCTTCCGCCCCGACGCGGCCCTCCGCAGGACCAATCGGCGCGCGCGCGAGTTCGCCCACTCACTCGAACCGCCCGCCGGCCTCACCCCGCTGCAGCACCTGGACTACGCCGAACACGTGCTCGGCACCCGCATCTTCTCAGTAGTGCCGTCCATCCTGCCGCTTCCGGCGCTCGGGTTCGCTGCCTTGGCGCTCGCCGGAAAACTGCTCGGCGGCGGCCGGTGGGAAGATCTGCAGACTGTGCTCCGCGGGCTGCCCAACAACGTCACCACCGAGATGGACCTGGAGTTGTGGCGCCTCGCCCAGGTGATTAGGAACGACGGCGATTCCCGCACCGCCGTGACGGACCGGGCACCCGCCGAGCTGGCCGAAGACTTCCGTGCGGGCCAGCTGCCCGCCGTGCTGCAGTCCGGGGTGGCCCGGTTCATGGGCCAGTACGGGCACCGTGCCGTGGCCGAGATCGACGTCGGTTTGCCGCGCTGGTCGGACGACGCCACGCACATCCTGGGTGTCCTGGCGAATTATCTCCGACTCGAGGGCTCGGCGCTGGCGCCGGATGTCCAGTTCAGCAATGCGGCAGAAGAAGCCGAAGCCTGCGTTGAGCGTCTCGTCGCGGAGGCGCGGAGCCGCGGCCGGCTGCGCGGGGCTGTGGTCCGGGCGGCGCTGCGGCGGGCGCGGCTTTTCGCCGGATTGCGCGAACTGCCCAAGTACCAGCTGGTGGTGGGCCTTGCCGAAGTGCGAAAGCAACTGGCCCTGGCCGGTGCAGCGCTGGCGGCGGCGGGGGCAGTGGCCGAGGCGGATGACGTCTTCTTCCTGGACCTGGACGAAGCCAGGGCCGGCCTTAGCTCCGAAACAGCCGACTTTCGCGACCTGGTGGCGCAGCGGCGCGCGGACTACGCTCTGGAACTCGAACGGCGTCACGTGCCGCGGGTGCTGCTGTCGGACGGCACCGAGCCGGAAGCTGTTCCATCCGCCGGCGCTGCGGCGGCATCCAGGGTGCCGGGGGCAATGACCGGGAGTCCGGCGTCGGCCGGTGTTGTCACGGCCACTGCCCGTGTGATCCTCGACCCGGTGGGCGCGCGCCTGGAACCGGGAGAAATCCTGGTGGCGCCATCCACGGACCCCGGCTGGACACCGCTGTTCCTTACCGCGGGCGGACTGGTGATGGAGATGGGCGGGCCCAATTCCCACGGTGCCGTGGTGGCCAGGGAGTATGGCATTCCCGCGGTGGTGGGCGTCCCGGACGCCACGCTCCGGCTCTCCACCGGGCAGGAAATAACGGTCGACGGCGGCGCCGGAACCGTAGTGCCTTCGTAGCAGGGCAGCCCCCGGCAAGACTTCCTGAAGAGACGTGTGCGCTGGCGGTCCCCAGGCGTAACCTGAAGTATGGGCTCCATGGATGAAGCAGGGCTGGCATGATCCGCGCATGGCTGCGCTGGGTGCCTGCCGTAGCTGTACCTGCAGTGATCGCCGCCGGCGTGCTGGTGGGATCCATTCCGGCGAGGGCCGGCGATCCGTTGCCACAAAAGTCTCCGGCTGAGGTCCTTGCCCTCCTTGGCCAGCACAACACCGGGTCATTCTCCGGAACGGTCGAGCAATCCGCCGAACTGGGCCTGCCCGAACTGCCGGCCGCCGGTCCCACGTCCGGACCGGTGTCGGCTGGTGGAGCCGCGTCGATCCTGGCGTTCCTGACCGGTGAGCACACTGCCCGGATATTCATGGACGGGCCAACAAAGATGCGGGTCCAGGTGATGGACCGGCTGGCTGAACGTGACGTTATCCGGCGGGACGGCGAGGTGTGGTTCTACAACTCCAAGGACAACAGCGCCGCCCACCTGGCCTTGCCGGCGTTCGGCAGCGACCTGCCGCTGCCCGTCCCCGAACGTCCCGCTCTGCCAGGACCTCCCGCACCGCCCGGCGACCTGCCGGGCCGGGACCTGCCCTTGCCCGTTCTGCCTATGCCCATCCTGCCCGGCCCGCCAGTACCGCCCACCCCCGAGGACCTGGCCCGGAAGTTCCTCGCGGTCGTGGACAGTTCCACCGAGGTGACGGTGGGTCCGGACGTCGACGTCGCCGGCCGGTCCGCTTACAGCCTGGCACTGGCGCCAAGGACGCAGGGAACACTGCTTGAGAAGGTTGTCATCGCTGTCGACGGCGAGACCGGAATGCCGCTGCGCGTAACTGTGATGGCACGCGGCCAGGCGGAACCGGCCTTTGAGGCCGGCTTCACCAGCCTGTCCCTGGCGGCTCCGGACGACTCGGTGTTTACGTTCGTTGCCCCGCCAGGCGCCACGGTTAAGGAGCTGCAGGTACCACCGCTCCCGCTCCAGCCCGGCATGCCGGACCTCCCGCCCAGTCCCGGAGGGATTACGCCCGGCGTGGTTCCAGACAGCGGCCCGGAGAAGGTTCCCGGCAGCGACGCCGGCCTGCGGCACCGGGATGCACCCCGGCCAACGGTGACTGGCAAGGGCTGGGAGACCGTCATCGGGTTCCCCGCGGCACCCGACGGCCAAGGGGCTGCCTTGCCTGAATCCTTGCTGAAGGATCCGCTCCTGTCCCAGGCCGCCGTCGTCGTACCCGGCGGAAGGCTCCTGTCCACGGCACTGGTCAACGTCCTGCTGACCGACGACGGCAGGATCTTTGTGGGGATGGTCCCGGCGGAGCGGCTCCAGGCCGCCGCCGGCGCAGTGTGACCGCGGCCGGGGGGACGGCTGCCGGACTGGCCGCCGCCCGGACCAGCCCTCAAAGGAACGGCACAACCGGGCTGACCATCGAGACCCAGGGCCTGACTAAGCGTTTCGGCAACCAGCTGGCGGTCAACAACGTGGACCTCGCTGTTCCCCACGGTGCCGTGTTCGGGTTCCTGGGCCCTAACGGTTCCGGCAAGACGACAACCATCCGGATGCTGTTGGGCCTTGCTGCCGCGTCGGCCGGAACCGTCAGCGTCCTGGGCCTGCCGATGCCGCAGCGCCTGCATGAGGTTCTGCCGCGCGTCGGTGCCCTGGTGGAGGGGCCTGCGTTTTATCCGTTCCTTTCCGGCACCGCCAACCTGCACCGCCTGGATGCTGCCGGCCGGCATGCGGCGCCCGCTACCCGGACCGCCCGCGTTGCTGCCGCGCTTGAGCGGGTGGGCCTCTCACACGCCGCCGGCAAGCGGGTCCACGCCTACTCCCTGGGCATGAAGCAGCGGCTGGGGATCGCCAACGCATTGCTGTCGCCGCGGGAGCTGCTGGTGCTCGATGAGCCCACCAACGGACTGGATCCGCAGGGAACGCGGGAGGTGCGGAGCCTGGTCCGGTCGCTGGCCGCCGATGGTGCCACCGTCTTTATCTCCAGCCACCTCCTCGCCGAGGTGGAGCAGATCTGCACGCACGCGGCCATCATGAGCGCCGGGCGGCTGGTGGCCCAAGGGCCGCTGGCCGAGTTCCGCCAGGCAGGCGAGACCCGGATCCGCCTGTTAACGCCCGACGCCGGGACGGCCAGCGAGGTCCTGCTGCGGTTGGGCATGTCCCCGGGAACGGGGACGCCTGAACCGGACGGCGACGTTCTGACCGCGGTCGCGGCCGCGTCCCGGCTTGAGGCCCCGGAGGACATTGTGGCGGAGCTCGTGGCAGCCGGGGTGCGCGTCCGCGGTTTTTCCGTGGAGCGGGAGAGCCTGGAGGAACGCTTTGTGGCGCTGACGGGAGAGGGGTTCGACATTGCCCAATAGTGCTTCGAGCGCGCCGTCGAGCCTGTCCCTGCTGGGGTCCGAGCTGAAGACGCTTTTCCGGCGCCGCCGGACCGCGGCCATGCTGGTGGCCCTTGCCGCTATACCGGTGCTGATCGCCGTCGCTGTCCGGCTCTCGTCATCCGTTCCTGCCGGGAGGGGACCGGCGTTCCTGGACCGGATCAGCCAGAACGGGCTGTTCGTGGCGGTTACGGCGATGCTGGTTTCCGTGCCCCTGTTCCTCCCCCTGACCATCGGGGTGGTGGCGGGCGATACCATTGCCGGCGAGGCCAGCCTGGGCACGCTGCGTTACCTGCTGGTGGCGCCGGCCGGTCGCGTGCGCCTGCTGCTGGTGAAGTACGCCGGAGCACTGGCGTTTTGCATCGCCGCGCCCGTCACGGTGGCCCTTGCCGGGGCCGCGATCGGGGCGTCGCTGTTCCCTGTCGGGCCGGTAACGCTCCTGTCCGGGGATGTCGTCCAGCCGCCTGAGGCCGCGCTGCGGCTGGTCCTGATCGCCGCCTATCTTGCGGTGTCCCTGGCCGGGCTTTCGGCCATCGGCCTGTTCCTGTCCACCCTGACGGTGATCCCTGTCGGCGCGATGGCCGCCACGGTGGTGCTGTCGGTGGTCTCCCAGGTGCTGGACCAGCTGCCGCAGTTGGAATGGCTGCACCCTTGGCTGTTTACGCATTACTGGTTCGGCTTCGCGGACATCCTGCGCCAGCCGGTGCTGTGGGACTCTTTTGCCAGCAACGCGCTGCTGCAGGCGGGCTACGTGGCCGTGTTCGGGGCGCTCGCCTATGGCCGGTTTGTCACCAAGGACGTGCTGTCCTGAGCCTCGAGCGCTGGGCCTGAAGTCCCGGGCCGGAGCCTCGGACCGCAGCCCTGTCCGCATCAGTAGCGGGCTGCGTAAGGGTGGAGCTGCATCCCGGCCATCCAGCTCAACTGGGTCACGCTGATGCCCTCGTCCGGATTCAGCGCCTGAACTACCTGGCCGTTGCCCAGGTAGATGGCCACGTGATAGAAGCCCGGGGCTGAGCCCCAGACCAGCAGATCGCCGCGCCGGGCCTGGGAGATTGGCACGTGAACGGGGGCCGCCGCGTACTGCTGGGCAGCGGTGCGAGGCAGGTACTTGCCCGCGGCGGCGAAGGCCGTTTGCACAAGGCCGGAGCAGTCAAAACCGTTGGGGCCGGTGCCGCCGTACTGGTAGAAATAGGGCGACCCCACCTTGGACATCGCCACTGAGATGGCCGTCTCGTTGGAGCCGCCCTGCGATGGGGCCGGTGTTGGCGCCGGAGCGGGCGCGGGCGCTGGAGCAGGTGCTGGCGCAGGAGCCGGGGCCGGTGCTGGGGCCGGAGCGGGAACAGGCGCTGGAGCTGGCGCGGCTGGCAGGTTCCCGCCGCCGCCGCCGGCGGCCGGTCCGGCGGCGGGCCGGTCTGCTGCTTGCGCCGCCGCAGCCCGATCAGCAGCCGCAGCCAGTTCGGCGAGCCTGGCTTCCTCGCGCTGCCTGTCCAAGGCGTCAATGCGAGCTGATTCGAGAGCCACTGTGGTGTTCCGCAGCTGGGCGAGTTGATCCACGAGGATTGTCCGCTGCGCCACGGCTTCGGTTACGGCCTTGGCCTGGGCGGCGTTGGCTTGTTCGGCCTCTTCTTTGCGGGCTTCGGCCTTTTGGGCGGCGTCGTCAGCGGCCCGGTTGGCGTCGTCGGCGGCGGCCGTCAGGGACTGCGCTGCGGATGCTGCGGATGCCGCCGATTCGAAGGCACGGCTCCGGCTGGCCGAAATGGCTTCCAGCGTCGCAGCCTGGTGCAAGGATTCGGGGTTGCCGCTGACGAACGTGCCCAGCGTAGGGTTCAGCCCGCCGTTGCGGTATAGGTCGCCGGCGAGCTGACCCACCTGCTTCCGGGTCCTGTCCTGCTCTTGCGTCGCAGCGGTGGCCCTGGCCGTGGCCATTTCCGCCGCCATCTTGCGGTCCTGCAGTTCAACCAGGGCTTCACCGTAGGCGTTATTGGCCTGCAGAGACAAGGCAAACGTGGCTTGCTGGGCGCTCTTGGCGTCCGCCAGGAGGCGTTCGATGATGGTGACCTGATCCGCCGTCGCGCGTTCACTCGCCTTGGCTGTGGCGATATCCTCCGGGGTGGGAAGCTCCGGCGACGCCGGGCGCTGGAGACTCGGAGCCTGCGGCGGCGGCGCTGCCTGGGCCGGGAGGGTCATGGTGCCGAAAAGTACGACGGCGGTGCACAGCACGGCGGCCTTCAGGCCGGATCCGGTCAAACCCATTCGCAGAACCTCGCACGCAGTAGGGCTGGGGGAGCGAGGTCTGGTGGCGGCACAAGGAGCCCCTCTGCCGATCTCCCAGCAGTCCGAGGCTACGTGAGCGTGTGCACTTTGGCAACACTGGTCACATCAATAACATAATCAACAAGAGTGTGATCCCGGCGTATATGGATCCGGCGTGTCGTGCCGAGCCGGTGTCGTCCGCCGCAAGGGTCAGGCGTGCTGGCGCGATTCGTGCTCCGAGTGACTTGCGGGCTCCAGCTGGAAAGTGCAGTGTTCGGTGTCAAAGTGGGAGCCCAGGCAGGTGGTCAGCTTGTCCAGGAGCTGGTCGGCGCCGCGGGCATTGAGGACGCCGTCCTCCACCACCACGTGGGCTGAAAACACCGGCACGCCGGAGGTGATCGTCCAGATGTGGATGTCATGCACGTCCACCACGCCGTCAACGCTGAGGATGTGTTCGCGGATCATCTGCACCTCCACGCCTTTAGGGGTCGCCTCCAATAGGACGTCCACCACATCGCGCAGCAGGCTCCAGGCCCGCGGCAGGATCATCAGGGCGATGAGCACGGAGGCGATCGTGTCGGCGGCCTGGTAGCCGGTGAACATGATGACCAGGGCAGCAACAATGACTGCGACTGAGCCCAGCAGGTCGCCCAGCACTTCAAGGTAGGCGCCCCGGATGTTCAGGCTGTCCTGGTGTGCGCCGCGCAAAATCAGCATCGAGACCAGGTTGGCCACCGCGCCCAGGATGGCCACGAAGAGCATGATGTCGGTGTGGACCTCGGGCGCGGAGCCAATTCGGCGGATGGCCTCGGTGAAGATGACCACCGAGATGACAATCAGAATCAGCGCGTTGGCCAGGGCGGCCAGGACCTCGGCCCGCTGGTAGCCGTAGGTCCGCTGATCGCTTGCGGGGCGTCCGGCGATCCATGCAGCCAGGAGAGCGATGGTCACGCCGGCCGCATCCGAGAGCATGTGGCCGGCGTCCGCCAGCAGGGCCAAAGATCCGGACAGTGCCGCGCCGATCACCTGGACCACCACCACAGCAAGTGTGATGGCCAGGACGGCGATGAGCCGTTTGCGGTGGCGGCCTGTCGCCGTGATCCCATGCGTGTGGCTGTGGTCGTGTCCCATGCCTACAAGGCTAGTCCCAGCCGAGCTCGTGCAGCCGCCGGTCGTCGATGCCGAAGTGGTGGGCAATCTCGTGCACCACCGTCACAGCCACTTCCTGGATCACCTCGTCGCGGGACCCGCAGATATCCAGGATGGGCTGGCGGAAGATGGTGATCCGGTCCGGCAGTGAACCGGCATCCCACCATGAATCCCGCTCCGTCAAGGGAACGCCCTCGTAAAGGCCCAGCAGAACGGTGTCCGGTTCATCGCCCGGGCCGGGCACGTAGTCGTCCTCGACAAACACGGCCACGTTGTCCATGGCGGCCGCCAGTTTGGCGGGGATCAGTCCCAGTGCATCCGTGACGGCGGCCTCGAAATCGTCAGCGGACATCTCAAACGGACCGGACTCTTGCGGACCATCCGGGATGATGGGCAGGCCGGGCGGCAGTTTGGCGGGCATAATCAGACTCTAGTCCGCAGCCCGGTCGGCGCGCATACTGAAACCCGTCCTTGACCGCCTTGGGAGGAGCCTGATGTCCGTCCACCATCGCCTTTTTGCCGCCACTTACGACGCACTATCGGCCTCTGTGGAGCGCCGTGAGTTCGCTCCTCGACGGGCTCGGCTGCTTTCCGGGCTGACGGGAACCGTGGTGGACGTCGGCGCGGGCACCGGGGCGAATCTGCGGCACTTCCGCCACGCTGAGCGGGTAATCCTGGTAGAGCCGGACCGCTACATGCGGGCCAGGTTGAGCTCCCGGCTCGGGGAGTCATCGGTTCCGGTGGAGGTTTCCTGCGCCGATGCGGAGCACCTGCCGCTGCCGGATGGCGCGGCGGACGCTGTTGTGTTCACCTTGGTTCTTTGTTCCGTTCCGGATCAGCGGCTTGCCCTGTTGGAGGCACGCAGGGTACTCAAACCCGGCGGGACACTCGCGGTGCTGGAACATGTCCGCGGACAGGGCCGGGCGGCCCGCTGGCAGGACAGGCTGGACGGCCTGTGGGGCCGATGCGTGGCGCCGGGGTGCCACATCAACCGGAACACGGTGGCATCCATCGGCGACGCCGGGTTCGAATTCACGGAAATCAGCAGGTTGGAAGCCCCTGCGGTTGCCCTGGCCACGCCCATCATCGCGGGTACCGCAGTGCCGAGCCCGACGTTTCGCTGAACGGAGCCCCTACCGGGACCTGCGGCGCGTCAGGCCCACACCCACCAGGCAGACCAGCCCGCCCACCAAGCCCAGCACCGCGGGCACTTCGCTGAGGACCAGCCACGAGATCAGGATGGTGGTGCCCGGCACAAGATAAGTGGTGGCCGCCAGTTTTCCGGCGTCAATCAGGGACAGCGCGTAGGCCCAGGTGGTGAAGGCGATGGCGGTGGGGAAGATGCCCAGATAGACCAGGCCCAGTGTCGCCGGCAGCGGTGCCGACTGCAGCTCGGACACCAGCTGGCCGCTGAACGGCAGGCAGCAGACCGCCCCCACCATGATGCCGAACCAGGTGGCCTGGCCCGCCGGGAACTTCCGCAGCACCGGTTTCTGGATGATGACGCTGACGGCGGCGAGCACAGCGGCAAGGAGGCAGAGCAGCACGCCCGCCACATCCGCCGTCGAACGTTCCCCGGTACCTGAGCCGGAGCCAAACGCGATCAGTGCAACCCCGCCGAACGCCACCAGGCTCCCGATAATCAGCCAGCGCGGGAAGCCCTCCTTGAGGAAGACGCCGGCCATGATGGCAACCAGGATGGGATTGACGTTGATCAGCAAGGCGGCGGTCCCGGCGTCCAGCAGGTGTTCTGCCGCGTTCAGGGCTACGTTGTAGCCGCCGAACCACATCACCCCGTAGCCCAGGATGGGCCACCATTCGCGGCCCCGCGGCAGCAGCTTGCTTTTGGCCAGCTGCGGCAGTACCAGCGCGCCGAGCACGACGGCGGCAACCGCCAGCCTGCCCAGGGTCAGGGAACCGGGGGAGAAAGTGGGGCCGATGGCCCGGATCCCCACGAAGGCCGAGGCCCAGAGCACCACGGTGACCACCACGGCAGCGACGCCGAGCGCGTTGGGACGGCCAGGTGACGGGCGAAGCGCGGTTGCTGCTGCGCTGAGAGGGGTGCTTGAAGCCATGCTGCCAATCTAGCCCTGCCGCGGCGCCGGCAGCTGGCGGGAATCGGACACGTCTAGTCGATTTTCTGCCAATCCCGGGCCGACCACTCCAACAGCCGCTCCAGGGGCCAGGTGGTAACGATGCGGTCCACGGGCACATTGTTGTGCGCGGCACGGGCCGCCCCGTACTGGAGGAAGTCGAGCTGGCCCGGAGCGTGGGCGTCGCTGTCGATGGAGAACAGGCAGCCGGCGTCCAGGGCCAGCCGGATCAGGTCATCCGGCGGGTCCTGCCGCTCGGGGCGCGAGTTGATCTCGACCGCCACATTGTTTTCGGCGCACGCCGCAAATACCTTCAAGGCGTCGAAGTCCGATTGCGGGCGCGTGCCACGGGATCCCTCCACCAGGCGTCCGGTGCAGTGGCCCAGCACGTTGGTCCGGGGGTTCTGGATGCCGTGGAGCATCCGTTGGGTCATGGTGGCGCCGTCAGCCCGAAGCTTCGAATGGACGCTGGCCACCACAATGTCCAGACGGTCCAGCATCTCCGGTGACTGGTCCAGTTCGCCGGATTCCAGGATGTCCACCTCGATGCCGGTCAGGAGCCGGAATCCGTCCTTTTCGCCGTCAGCTGCGGAGGCGGCGTTGATCGCGGCCACAACGTCGAGCTGTTCGGTCAGGCGCTCGGCGCTGAGCCCGTTGGCGATGGTCAGGTTGGGGGAGTGGTCTGTCAGCGCCAGGTACTCGCGGCCCAGAAGTCGGGCAGCGTCTGCCATGAGGTGGATGGGAGAGCCGCCGTCGGACCAGTCGCTGTGGCTGTGGAGGTCGCCCCGGAGCGCTTCGTGAAGCTCGGCCCCACCGTCCGCCAGCGGCACCGCGCTGCGCTGGCGAAGATCCTCAAGATACTCGGGCACCTCGCCGTCCACAGCCTGTCGGATCACTTGGTAGGTCCTGTCGCCGATGCCCTTCAGGCTCTTGAGCCTGCCGTCCCGGGCCCGGGACGCCACCTCCGAAGGGTCGAGTCCGGCGATGATCCCGGCCGCCTTCCGGAACGCCTGGACCTTGAACATGGCAGAGCGTTCCCGTTCCAGCCAGAAAGCAATTTCATTGAGCGCGGCGACGGCATCCATCTGTCCATCTTCGCCTGTTCCGGCCGCTTCGGTCAGGTGCCTGCGGGCCGATTTTGAGTTATTCCCGCCGAGGCCCTATAGTTTTAGAGTCCAGTTCGGAGCAACTGCAAACGAGAAGACTGAGAGCCCTGGCTCGAAGCCTTTTATTTTGTGCCGAACGGGTTCTGGCCCCCATCGTCTAGCGGCCTAGGACACCGCCCTTTCACGGCGGCGGCACGGGTTCGAATCCCGTTGGGGGTACGCAAGGATCTGGTCTGGCAGGCTGAAAACGTCTGGTAAGCTGGAAGCCTTGAAAAAAGCGGTAGCGATGCCGCGAAGCAGCAAAATCAAGGCCCTGTAGCGCAGTTGGTTAGCGCGCCGCCCTGTCACGGCGGAGGTCGCGGGTTCAAGTCCCGTCAGGGTCGCTCTGATTGCTGGAAGAAATTCCGGCAGTCAAGGTGACATGTCACCTAGGCTCTGTAGCTCAGTTGGTAGAGCGTTCGACTGAAAATCGAAAGGTCACCGGATCGACGCCGGTCGGAGCCACCACTGGGAAGCATCAGTTCTTCGGAACTGGTGCTTTTCTTCTTTAACCGGGGCACCCGCCTGCGCAACGCTTCCTCCCGCTCCGTCCAGCGCTCTCAGGAGCAATCAGTGGACAGAACTCAGGAGGGGGAGGGCCGGCTCTTTGCTAGGAGGCTGACTCTCCGCAGCTTCCCGCGCCGGAACTCCCGTTAGGGATAGGGTTGGGAGCAATAGAAGGGGAGTGCCTGATGGAATACCAGAACCCACAACCCGCTGCGGGTGTCGAGCGCCAGCTGGCTACCAGCCACCACGACGCCAGCCAGGCGCCCGTACCAGGGCATGGCCGCACCGTGATCGCGGAGACCGCCGTGGCAAAAGTTGCCGGCATCGCTGCCCGCGCCGTGCCGGGAGTCTACTCGCTGGGTTCCGCCCCGTCCCGTGCGCTGGGAGCCATCCGGGATGCCGTCGGCAGTTCGGACCATGCGGCCGGTGTCCGCGCCGAGGTCGGTGAAACGCAGGTGGCGGTAGACATCAGTTTGGTGGCCTCCTACGGTACGCCACTGCATTCCCTGGCCGATCAGGTCAGATCGGCCGTGTACCGCGCGGTCGAGGAACTCGTTGGCCTGCAGGTCATCGAAGTGAATGTCGAAGTAACCGATGTCTACGTGGCACCGCCAGCGAAGGCCGGAGCGCCTGCCGGCGCCGAGAGGGAGGCACTCCTGTGAACCTGACCGTTGTGGGCATCGCCATAGGCGCCTTCGTGGCGTTTATGTCCTTCCAGTTCGGGCTGTGGGGCTTCCTGGTCTCCCTCCTCTTTATGGCTATCGGCGCCCTTCTGGGCCGCGCAGCGGAAGGGAAACTGGACCTGCGCGGCGTCCTGGACGCCATCATCGGCCGGCGCTCCTCGTCATGACGTCAGCGTCGCCTTCCTTCCCGGTCCACGTCCTGAACGGACACAACCGCATCAGCACGCAGGCCCTGACCAGCCTTGCCAGGACAGCAGCCGCGGAAGCCCTCGGCGTGGATCCCCACGATGTCCGGGCGGACTGGGCGGACGACGACGGCCTGCTGGCTCTGTCGCTCGTGTCACCTATCAGGATCCCGCCGCTGGCCACCGTGCTCAGGGACGCAGGCCGGGTCGCCGCGTTCGGCGGATCAATTTGGGACCGGACGGTCGATGCCAAAGCCAGGATCCTCTCGACGGTCACGGCCCTCAGCGGCGCCCGTCTGAGCAGGGTAGATATCCGAATCAGCGGCGTTAAACCGATCGAGGGAGGCCGGGTCCAATGAGCGGCGGAACAGTGGACGGGGACCTGGCGGATTCGATGCCAACAAGCCGCGCCCGGGCCCGGCCGCAACCTGACATGCGCCGGGTCGTCTACCGGGAGACACATTCCTCGCGGGCAGCGGTGGCAACAGTGGCAGCGGTCCTGGTGATGGGGCTTGCCGGCTACGGGCTTCTCGAATCGGCCGTGCACGCCATTGGGCAGCCGGCTTGGCTGATCGAACCACAGCTGGCGGCGGAGCGCATCGTTGCCCTGCCGGCTGGTACCCCGCCGTTGCTGCTCGGTGCCAGTGGTGCCGTGGTAGCTATGGTGGGACTGTTTTTCGTGCTCAACGCCATCCTGCCGGGAAGACGAGCCCGGCATGTGCTGAACAGCGCTGGCAGTTCGTCCGCCGTGGTGGTGGATGACGAGGTCATCGCCTCCGCCCTGGCGCGCAGCGCACGGCTTGCCGCCAATGTCACCCCGGAACAGGTCATGGTGGTGGTGTCCCGGCGGCAGGTCATCGTGAATTTGCGCCCCACCTCAGGGGTTCCCGTGGCTGAGGCGGCAGTGCTGGCCGCGGTCCAGGACGAACTCAGCGGGATGTCACTGGTCCCGTTGCCTGAGGTCCGCGTCAACATTTCCACCATAGGAGTGATCGGAGCATGACGGCCACACCCTCGCTCCTCAACCGGATCCTGCTGGGCATTCTCGGGCTCAAGCTGCTCGCCGTGGGCATCCTGCTCGTCCTGCTTGCCGCGGTTCCACCAGTGGGAACCTGGTGGCATGCCTGGTCTGGATCGGCATGGCGCAGCGTCAACCAGTACTTCGACAACACCCGATTCCCGGGACGCCCGGAAAGCTGGCTCTGGATTCTTATAGCTCTTGCCTTGGTAGTCCTTATTGGCCTGATGGTGGCCTGGATCGCGCAGCAGGGCAAGGGCCGCAGCAACCTGCTGGTGGCCGAGTACGATCCCGGGACCGTGGCCGGAGACGTGCGGATCAGCGGGGGAGTAGCTGAACAGGCGTTGAAGCACGCTTTGGCTGAACGGCCCGATCTGGCGGGTGCCACGGTGGCAACCTACGATGTCCAGGGCAGCCCTGCCTTGAAAATCCGGCTCCAGCCGCGCCACGGCGTGGCGCCGCACCTCCTGGCGGACGAGGTCTATGCCTTGGTAGATGCTTTGGACCAAGTGGTTGGCAAACGGACGCCGGTCCTGATCCACATCGGCGCCGGGGCCAGGACACGGTTCAGCCGGGCCGAACGCGTCCGTTAGGGTCAGTCGACACTTGATCGTGCCGATGCCGGCGGATATTGGCTGGCAAATACCCGCCACCAATGTCCGGATGGAATGACCCGGGAATCTACGAGAACACCATGAGTGAGCAAGTAACTGGCAGCGGAGCAGCAAACGAAAGTGTCGACGGCGCGGCGTAAAAGGCAAAGGGCTTTGGCGACAAGCCCGCAGGGCTGTTCAAGGGCGGCAAATCGGCCCGAACCATGGGCCTGCCCCACGATGCCTAAGAGGGCGCCGCGCTCCCGGGGTGCGCGGCGCCCTTCTTTTGTGCGGCCTGTGGCTGCATAGTCGCACGTCCGGCGTCTCGCGGCCACGGACAGCATCGCTGAGGCGCCCAAACCCCTGGGGCGGGGCCTAGATATCCTTTCGGACACAACCGTGTGTAAGCGCTTGCATTTCTCGCTTGGACTCGATTAGTGTGTGATTCACACCACGTGAAGATGTCGGTCATCTTAGTCTCACCTGTTGAAGTTCTGTACTCACCGAGGAGTCCTCAGTATGAAAAACCGCAAATACCTGCTTCCGGTAGCTGCCACCGGAATTCTGGCGCTAGCCCTGACGGCATGTAGTTCAGGCAACGGAGGCGGCGGTACGTCCGCCAGCGACTGTACTGCCTACGAGAGCTACGGCAAGCACGACGGCAAGACAGTTTCCGTGTACTCCACCATTGTGGATATCGAGGCAACGAACCTGGAAACCGCCTGGTCAACGTTTGAGGAATGCACCGGGGCGACCGTCAAATACGAAGGAAGCAAGGAATTCGAGACCCAGATCGGGGTTCGGGCGAAGGCAGGGAACGCCCCGGATATTGCCATTTTCCCGCAGCCCGGGCTGATGGCGGATCAGGCGAAGGCCGGCAACCTGAAGCCGGCCCCGAAGGCGGTCTCTGATCTTGTGGACAAGAACTGGTCAGCAGACTGGAAGAAGTACGGCACGGTGGATGGGGTCTTTTACACTGCCCCGATGCTGGCGAACGTCAAGGGCTACGTCTGGTACGCCCCAAAGACATTCAAGGACAAGGGCTGGCAAGTTCCCAAGACGTGGGACGAGATGCTCTCCCTGTCGAAGAAGATCGCGGATGACGGTGCCATGAAGCCGTGGTGCGCAGGTTTCGAGTCCGGCGAAGCGACTGGTTGGCCCGGCACCGACTGGGTGGAGGACGTTGTTCTCCGGGCCCAAGGCCCTGAGGTCTACGACCAGTGGGTGACGCACGGTATTCCCTTCAACGACCCCCGGATTGTTGATGCCATGAACAAGACAGGCGAGATCCTGCTGAACCCGGCTTATGTTAATGGCGGATTCGGCGACGAGCGTTCAATCCTGACTACCGGGTTTGCCCAGGCAGGCCAGCCCGTCCTTGACGGCCGGTGCGCCATGCACCACCAAGCTAACTTCCAGGCGGCCAACTGGCCGGAAGGAACTGTGGTGGCGCCCGATGGCGACGTCTGGGCCTTTATGACGCCCCCTATTGACGCCAGCAAGGGCAAGGCAATCACCGGCGGCGGCGAGATGGTGGGCGCTTACTCGGACACCCCCGAAGCCCAGGCATTCCAGACCTACCTGGCCAGTGCCGAGTTCGCCAACAACCGCGTCAAGCTTGGCGGCGTGATTAGCGCCAATAAGGGACTGGATCCGGCAAATGCCCAGACAGAGCTCGACAAGCAGTCGATCGCCCTGCTGCAGGACCCGGACACCGTCTTCCGCTTTGACGGCTCTGACCTGATGCCCGGCGCCGTAGGTTCCAACTCCTTCTGGAAGGGCATCGTTGCCTGGATCAACGGCACTCCCGCCCAGCAGGTTGCTGACAGCATCGAAAGCAGTTGGCCGGCGAGCTGACCTCCTTGACGCAGCGCCCTTGGGACGACCAGTCCTAAGGGCGCTGCGCCGACCTGTACAAACTGATCCACGCACACCACGGAGGTTGGCAATGGAATTCCTTGGAGGAAAATTTCTTCAAGTCTTTATAGCCTTAGCGGTTTTTGCTGCGCTAATTGGACTCATCATGCTGCTTGTGGACAGGGCTCCCAAATCAGCAAAAGACAAAGTAACTATCATCGGCTTTCTGGCGCCAGCCGCAATCCTGATGCTGCTAGGCCTGGTGTATCCGGCCATCCAGACATCATTCTTGGCATTCACAGATGCTTCTGGCCAATTCAACGGAGCCGATAACTTCGTGTGGATGTTTACCCAGCCCGAAGCGCTGGCCACCCTCCGCAACACCGTCATTTGGACAGTATTGGTGCCTTTGCTGTCCACGGTATTCGGTCTCGCCTACGCGGTTTTCATCGATAAGGCGCGTGGTGAAAAGGTCCTCAAAGCACTCGTGTTCATGCCGATGGCCATATCGTTCGTCGGCGCCGGCATTATCTGGAAGCTTGTATATGACTACCGTGGCCCCAGCATTGAACAGACAGGCGTCTTTAACGCTCTCCGGGTTGCCGTGGGGTTGGACCCAAAACAGTTCCTCCTGGATGCACCGGAAAACACCTTCTTCCTCATCATCGTTATGGTGTGGATCCAAACGGGTTTCGCCATGGTGATTCTCTCGGCCGCCATTAAGGGCGTTCCGATGGAACTAGTGGAGGCGGCCCGGCTGGACGGAGCCAACCCATGGCAGCAATTCCGCAATGTGACGGTACCTGGAATCCGAGGCGCCTTGGTCGTGGTGCTGACCACTATCACCATAGCCACCCTGAAAGTCTTCGACATCGTCCGCACCATGACTGCGGGCAACTTTGACACGTCTGTGGTCGCCAACGAGATGTATACCCAAGCGTTCCGTGCCGGCGAACCGGGCAGGGGAGCAGCGCTCGCCCTCGTCCTGTTCCTCCTCGTCCTGCCAATTGTGGTCTACAATGCCCGCGTACTCCGTCAGCAAAGGGAAATCCGATGACCGTCATGCCAGCGCCGGATGAGTCGGCCAACACTTCACGGACCCAGACGCGCAAGGACAAAAGCCGCCCCACTTCGCCGGAGGATTCGGCTCCGATCATGCGGAGAGTCAAGTCCAAACTGACATCGAGATGGGCCACGGCGGCCGCTGTGATCATTGCGACGGTGTGGACCGTGCCCACCTTCGGCCTCCTGGTTTCCTCGATCCGACCCGCAGTTAAACAACTGGGTCCGCGGTCGGACGGCTGGTGGAATTTCTTTGTCGATTGGGACTTCACCTTTAAGCACTACGTCGATGTGACAGCCGCAGCCGGATCGCAGTCCGCCAACCTGTCCCAGTACTTCGCCAACTCGCTGGCGATTGTCATTCCGGTGACCGTCTTTGTTCTGGTGCTGGCCTCCATGGCCGCCTACATCTTCGCTTGGGGCAACTTCAAGGGTCGAGAAGGGGCCTTCATTTTCGTTTTTGCACTGCAGATTATTCCGTTGCAGATGGCACTTATCCCGCTGCTGACCCTGTTCACCCAGACCCTGCAGATTCCGCCGGGGTCCTACGCCCAGCTGTGGATCGCCCATACGATGTTCGGCCTCCCCTTGGGCATCTTCCTCCTCCACAACTTCATCTCGGAAATCCCGGGAGAAGTGGTCGAGGCCGCCAAAGTGGACGGTGCAGGACACACCACGATCTTCTGGCGGATCATCCTGCCGTTGTCGGTGCCCGCTTTGGCGTCGCTGGCCATCTTCCAGTTCCTGTGGGTCTGGAATGACCTCCTGGTGGCACTGGTGTTCTCCGGTGGAACAGCAGACGTGGCCCCGATCACCCAACGACTTGCTGAGATTTCCGGTACCCGCGGCAGCAGGGACTTCCTGAATCCGGCTGCGGCCTTCGTCTCGATCATTGTGCCGCTTGCCGTGTTCTTTGGCCTGCAGCGCTACTTTGTTCGGGGTCTCCTGGCCGGCGGCCTCAAGGGCTGATCGGCCCAGGCTGACCAGCATGAAGGCCGGCCGGGCGCAACGGACGGGCAGGTAGGTAACACTGTGACGTCGGGCGGCCCGCAACCTAGCATGGCTGGGGGCAAATGCATAGCGGATATTGAAGTTTGAGCCCATGAGGGGAACGGTGGCACGGATGGCTGAGAGGTCTCAACGGGGTGGCCACAGTGGCGTCAGCATTGAGGACGTGGCAGCGGCCGCCGGCGTATCCACCGCCACCGTTTCCCGGGCCGTGCGCGGGCTGCCCAGGGTTTCGCCCGCTACCCGGGAGAAAATCCTCGAGGTGGCGGGTGCTTTGGGCTATGTGGCGTCGTCGTCGGCGTCAGGACTGGCCACCGGCAGAACCAAGACCATCGGAGTCCTTGCGCCGTTCGTGAGCCGCTGGTTCTTCTCCAAGGCCATCGAGGGCGCGGACCGCGAACTTCACGCCCGCCACTATAACCTTTCCCTCTTCAACCTGGGCGGTCACGGCAGCAACCGTGAACGCCTCTTCAGCAAGACCATGGTTTATAAGCAGATTGACGCCTTGCTGGTCCTTTGTATGGCGCTCAGCCACGACGAACTGGACCACCTCCAGAAGATTGATATCCCGCTGATCGTGGTGGGCGGCCATGTGGAGGAGTGCGCGTATATCGGCATCGACGACTACGCCGCTGCATCCACCGCCGTCCGGCACTTGATCGACCTAGGCCACCGGGATATTGCCCTCTTGCACGGCGACGACGAAACGGACCTTAACTTCGACGTTCCCCGCGTACGGATCCTGGCTTTCCAGGACGTCATGGCGGGAGCGGGGCTCGCCACCCGCCCCGAGTGGGACGAATGGGGAGACTTCACGGTCCGCAGCGGCCAGGAAGCGTTCCGGCGCCTCTGGGCCGCACCCGGCCCGAAGCCAACCGCCATCTTCTGCGCGTCCGACGAGATGGCCATGGGGGTCATCTTTGAAGCCGCCCGGGCGGGCGTCCGGGTGCCGGAGGACCTCTCGGTGGTGGGGATCGATGACCACGATTTCTCCGACGCGGTGGGCTTGACCACAGTGGGGCAGCGGCCCGATGAGCAGGCCGAGCTGGCCACCAAGATGCTCCTCGATGAACTGGACGGTATGGTCGGGGCGGTCCAGTCCGCCGTCGCGCCCCACCAGCTCATCGTCAGGCGTACGACGGCACATCCTCCTTCCTGAGGAGGCACTGCGGGGCAACCCTACCAGGAAGCACTGGTCAGGGAGGCGCGTTCAGGATGCAGTGCTCAGGACGCGCGGGCGAGTTGCCGGATGGGAATCCAGCGGGAAGCCAGCCTGCGGTAGGCCGCCGCGGCGCCCGTCATGTCGCCCTCTGCCAGGCATTCGATGCCCAGCCGGATGTCCATGGGCGACTCGTCCGGGTAGACCTTGTCCGCCACAGCACCGTAGTCGAGTTCCACCATGGAATTGACGTGGAACACCTCCAGCCATTCGGTCAGCTGTGCGAGGTCGTCCAGCATGTCCAGGTCCGGGGCGGCCAGCGCCAGGTGGGCCACGGCGTACCGTGCGCGCTCCATGGCCTCGGTGATGGGAGCCCACACCCTGACGGTGAGGATGCGTCCGCCTGATTCCACCACGTCCTTATGGTCGCCTTCCATAAACAGCGAGAACCAGCTGAAAGGGATGCCCCAGGTGGAGGCGCGCGTATGCACTCGGATAGCGCCGTCACGTGCTTTGACGTGGTCAATGCGTTCCTGGTGTTTGTCCCGCTGCTCCTCCGGAATCAGCATCTCGGCCAGCGGGCCGTGGATGCCTTCCATGAGGGCATTGGCGGCGAGGCCGGCCCGCAGGACCAGCTGGCTGGGGCAGTACAGCAGGATGCGCCCGGGCCCAAGGCCTATCTCGGTACCCAATCCGGACTCGGCACCCGGGCCGGCGGCAGCACCGGCGTCGGAAGTTCCTGCCTGCGGGGTCCGCCCCGGGGGGACGCCGGGAACGCTGGTGACCCGGACCAGGTCCGTCCGCCCGGTGGGGAACGGGTCCCCGCCGGAGCGTGTGATCCTGCCCAGCGAGGCCAGCAGTTCGGCGTTTTCGACGGCGGCCCGGGAGGCCGTGCGGGCTCCGGCGGTCCGGATGGCGTCCCGTTGTCCTTCCGGGAAGGCGTCCAGCGGTTCGTAGACGCGCAGGGTGGAGGAGAACGGCAGGCCGGCCTGGCCCCGGTAGAGGTTTCCCGTCAATACAGTCTCCCTTCCTGGGCCGCGGCTGCAGCCATCAGTCGGCCAGATCCACTAGGACGGGGGCGTGGTCCGAGGCGCCCTTGCCCTTGCGTTCCTCGCGGTCGATCGAGGCGCCGGTGACGCGGGCCGCCAAGGCCGGCGAACCAAGGACAAAGTCAATGCGCATGCCCTCCTTCTTGGGGAAGCGCAGCTGGGTGTAATCCCAGTAGGTGTACACACCGGGACCGGGCGTGTACTGACGGGCCACGTCGGTGAAGCCCGCTTCTTCGAAAGCGTGGAAGGCGGCGCGCTCCGGCGGGCTGACGTGGGTGTGGCCCTGGGACAGGAAAAGGTCGATGTCCCAGACGTCCTCATCCTGGGGCGCGATGTTCCAGTCGCCCATCAGGGCAACCTGGGCCTCCGGGTTCGCGGTGACAAGGCCCAGGGCGTGGTGCTTGAGGGATTCGAGCCATTTGAGCTTGTACGGCATGTGTTCGTCGTCCAGCGAGCGGCCGTTGGGCACGTAGAGGCTCCAGACCCGGACGCCGCCGCACGTGGCAGCCATGGCGCGGGCCTCCTGCACGGGGTCCTTGCCGTCCTTCCCGAACGGAGGCTGGTCCAGGAAGGTGCGTTCCACGTCTTCGAGGCCAACCCGGGAGGCGATGGCCACGCCGTTCCACTGGCTGACGCCGAAGTGGGCCACCTCGTAGCCCATGCGTTCGAACAGCTCCCAGGGGAAGTTTTCGTCCTTGCACTTGGTCTCCTGGATCGCCAGCACGTCGCAATCGCTGCGCTGCAGCCAGGCCTCCACACGATCGGCGCGGGCACGGAGGGAGTTCACATTCCAGGTAGCAATCTTCACAGTCCCTAACTTACCGAACTTGTTGCCCGGAGGCGTTGCCGCGGCGCGGGCGCGGTCGGTTCCGGGCAACTGTGCGGCCGGTGTCCGCAGAAACGGGGCACTATGGCGCAGGCAGAGGTACCGCAACAAAATGACGGCGACGGCGACAGCGGGCGCCACGAGGGTTCGGGGCAGTCTGGAATTTAGTAGGAAGTCCGAGTATATTCGCTTGCAGAGATGACCTGGATCACATGCGAAGGAGCATTGCATCATGGTGCGCGAACTATCCCATTACGTAGATGGCCAACGGGTGGCGGGGACCTCCGGCCGCTTCAGCGACGTTTTTGACCCTTGCACGGGCCAGGTCCAGGCGCGCCTGCCCCTGGCCAGCGGGGAGGAAGTCCGGAACGTGGTGGCCGCCGCGGAGAAGGCGCAGGTCCAGTGGGGCGCCATGAACCCGCAGCGCCGCGGCCGGATCCTGCTGAAATTCGTTGACCTCGTCAACGAGAACATGGATGAACTCGCCACGCTGCTGTCCTCCGAACACGGGAAAACCTTCGCCGATTCCAAGGGCGATATCCAGCGCGGAATTGAAGTGGTGGAGTTCGCGGCAGGCGCCCCGCACCTGCTCAAAGGCGAATTCTCCGACGACGCCGGTGCAGGGATCGACGTCCACTCGCTGCGCCAGCCACTCGGCGTGGTCGCGGGCATCACCCCGTTCAACTTCCCGGCGATGATCCCGCTGTGGAAGTCCGGCCCGGCCCTCGCCGCCGGAAACGCCTTCATCCTCAAGCCCTCCGAACGGGACCCCTCGGTTCCGTTGCGCCTGGCCGAACTGTTCACCGAGGCCGGGCTGCCGGACGGGGTGTTCAGCGTGGTCAACGGGGACAAGGAAGCCGTTGACGCGCTGCTGGAAGATCCCCGGGTGAAGGCCATCGGCTTTGTGGGTTCAACGCCCATTGCCCAGTACATCTACGCCACCGCTGCCGCCCACGGGAAGCGCGCCCAGTGCTTCGGCGGGGCCAAGAACCACATGGTGATCATGCCGGACGCGGACCTGGACATGGCCGCCGACGCCCTGATCGGCGCAGGCTTCGGCTCCGCCGGCGAGCGCTGTATGGCCATCTCCGTAGCTGTCCCGGTGGGGGAGAAGACTGCGGATGCGCTGGTAGCCAAGCTGACCGAGCGCGTCAAACACCTCAGGGTAGGCCACAGCCTGGACAAGGACTCGGACTTCGGGCCCGTGGTGGCGGCGAGTGCCAAGGAACGGATCGAGGGCTACATCCAGTCCGGCGTGGACCAGGGCGCCACCCTGCTGGCCGACGGGCGTGGCCTCACGGTGGAAGGCTACGACGACGGTTTCTGGGTGGGACCCACGCTCTTTGACCACGTCACCAAGGACATGAAGATCTACCAGGAGGAAATCTTCGGGCCCGTCCTGAGCGTGCTCCGCGCCGCCGATTACGACGAAGCCCTCCGGCTGTGTTCCGAGCACGAATTCGGCAACGGTGTGGCCATCTTCACCCGCGATGGCGACGCCGCCCGGGACTTTGCCAGCCGGGTGGAGGTTGGAATGGTTGGCATCAACGTCCCCATTCCGGTGCCCATCGCTTATTACACGTTTGGCGGTTGGAAAGCGTCCGGTTTCGGCGACCTGAACCAGCACGGCGCCGACGCGTTCCGTTTCTACACCAAGACCAAGACGGTCACCACACGCTGGCCGTCCGGGATCCGCCAGGGCGCCAGCTTCATCATGCCGGAAGGCAGCTGATGACGGAGGTTCTGTTCGAGAAGCGCGGCCACCTGGGCATCATCACGCTCAACCGGCCTAAAGCCGTCAACGCCCTGAATGCCGGCATGGTGGATGCCATGCTGGCGCAGCTCACGGCCTGGGCGGACGACGACGGCGTTGCCACCGTCCTGGTGCGCGGTGCAGGCGAGCGGGGCCTCTGCGCCGGGGGCGACATTGTGGCGATCTACCGGGACATCCTTGGCGGCGGCACGGAAACAGCTGACTTCTGGCAGGCCGAATACCGGCTGAACTCACTGATTGCCGCCTACCCGAAGCCTTATGTGGCCTTGATGGATGGCTTGGTGCTGGGCGGCGGCGTGGGAATCTCAGCGCACGGCTCGGTGCGGGTGGTTACCGAACGGACCCGGACGGGAATGCCGGAGACCACCATCGGGTTTGTGCCCGACGTCGGCGGGACCTGGTTGCTGGCCAAGTCACCTGGGGAGACGGGCACCCATGCGGCGCTGACGGGAGCCCACCTGACCGGCGCGGATGCGCTGTTCCTGGGCCTCGCGGACCACTTTGTCCCGTCGGGGAACTTGCCGGAGCTGGCGGCCGCGCTCGAACACGAAACTGCGGAAGCCGCCGTCGTCCGCTTTGCGCGGAACCCGCCGCCCTCCGGGCTCGAGGAGCAGCGCGGCTGGATCGATGCCGCCTACGCCAGCGATGACGTAGAGGACATTGTCCGGCGGCTACGGACCATGGATGGGGCGCCGGATGGCACGCCGGGCGTGGAGGGGGACGGGGCCACCGATGCTGCCACCACCATCGAAGCGAAGTCGCCAACGGCCGTGAAGGTGACCCTGGAGTCCCTCCGCCAGGCCAAGGGACTGACGCTGGACGAAGCGCTGGCGCAGGAATACCGGGTAGGTCTTCGTTTCCTGGTTGCGCCGGACTTCCGCGAAGGAATCCGCGCGCAGGTGGTGGACAAGGACCGCACACCGCAATGGAAGCCGGCCACGCTGCACGAGGTGCACGCGACGGACGTGGCACGGTTCTTCGAGCCGCTGGGGGACCGGGAGCTCACGCTGAACACAAAGGAGCCGGACAATGCCTGAACAAACCACCGTCGCTTTCCTGGGCCTGGGCCACATGGGCGGCCCCATGGCAGTGAACCTGGTCCGTGCCGGCTACACCGTGGCCGGTTTCGACGTGGTCCCCGCCGCCCTGGAGTCCGCCCAGGCACACGGCGTCCCCACGGCGGCCAGTCCGCTGGATGCCATCGCCGGTGCCGACATTGTGCTGACCATGTTCCCCAGCGGCCAGCACGTGCTGGATGCCTACCTCGGCGCCGAAGGTCAGCCGGGCCTGCTCGCCGAAGCCAAGCCGGGCACCATGTTCCTGGATTGCTCCACCATCAACGTTGACGAGGCCCGGGAAGCCTCCGCGCTCGCCATTGCGGCCGGCCACCGTGCTGTGGACGCCCCGGTCTCCGGCGGCGTGGTGGGTGCGGAAGCCGGCACGCTGACTTTTATGGTGGGCGGCGGGACGGAGGACTTCGAGGCCGTGCGGCCGCTGCTCGAGGTGATGGGCAAACGCGTGGTCCATTGCGGCGCGCACGGCGGCGGCCAGGCTGCGAAGATCTGCAACAACCTCATCCTGGGGGTCTCCATGATCGCGGTCAGCGAGGCCTTTGTGCTGGGTGAGAAGCTGGGCCTGACGCATCAGGCGCTGTTCGACGTCGCCTCCAACGCCTCCGGTCAATGCTGGGCTTTGACCACCAACTGCCCGGTCCCCGGGCCGGTCCCCACCAGCCCTGCTAACCGCAACTACCAGCCGGGATTCGCGGGAGCGCTGATGGCCAAGGACCTGAGACTGGCGCTCAATGCGCTGGAAAGTACGGGGGTGGCTGCTCGGCTGGGACCGCTCGCTTCCGAAATTTACGATACGTTTGCCGCTGAAGGCGGAGCCGGCCGGGACTTCTCCGGAATCATCACGGACATCCGCGAAAAATCGCAGGAATAGCACCATCTGCAGCACTTGCAGCACGCAACATCCACGAACAGCTGAAAGGTCAGGCATGACGGAGTATACGAACATCCTGGTGGAACAGCGCGGCCGGGTAGGGCTGGTCACGCTCAACCGGCCGCAGGCGCTCAACGCCCTGGACAAGGCCACGATGGAACAGCTCGTGGCAGCCGTCACTGCCATGGACGCGGACCCCGGCGTGGGCGCGGTGGTGGTCACCGGCTCGGGCAAGGCGTTCGCCGCCGGGGCCGACATCAAGGAAATGGCATCCCAGGGCTACATGGACATGTACGCCGCGGACTGGTTCCGCGGCTGGGAGGACTTCACCCGGCTGCGCATTCCCGTCATCGCGGCGGTGTCCGGCTTCGCGCTGGGCGGCGGCTGTGAGCTGGCCATGATGTGCGATTTCATCATCGCCGGGGACAACGCCAAGTTCGGCCAGCCGGAAATCAACCTCGGCGTGCTGCCGGGCATGGGCGGTTCGCAGCGGCTCACCCGTGCCGTGGGCAAGGCCAAAGCCATGGACATGATCCTCACCGGGCGCTTCATCGGCGCCGAGGAAGCGGAACGCTCGGGCCTTGTCTCGCGCGTGGTGCCCGCGGAGGACGTGGTGGAGGAGGCGCTGAAGGCCGCGGAGGTCATCGCGTCCAAGTCCAAGCCCGTGGCCATGCTCGCGAAGGAGGCCGTCAACGCCGCGTTCGAAACCGGACTCGCCCAGGGTGTCCTGTTCGAACGCCGGATCTTCCACTCGCTCTTCGCCAGCGAGGACCAGAAGGAAGGCATGGCAGCCTTTGCGGAGAAGCGCCAGCCCGGGTTCAACCACCGCTGACGGGATTAGCCGTCCCTAAAGTCCCCGGCATTCCGGCGGAACGTGCCCAGGATATGGATCAGCTGGTCCACGTCGGCCGCGTCGAAACCTGACTGGCCAAACACCTCGGTGTTGAGCACCGCCGTCGCGCGTTTGGCCACGGTCCGCCCCTCCGCGGTGAGCTCGATCAGCGTGGTACGCCCGTCCGTAGGATGCGGCGAACGGGCCACCAGTCCCGAGCCTTCCAAACGGTCGACGGCGTTGGTCACCGAGGTGGGATGGACCTGGAGCAGGGCGCTCGCCTTGTTCATGGGCAGCGCTCCACTGCGGGCGAAACTGAGGAGTGCGAGCAGCTCGTAGCGGGCGAAGGTCAGCCCGAACGGCTTCAGGGCGCCCTCGATCCGGGCCAGCAGGATCTGCTGGGTGCGCATGATCGCGGTGATCGCAGCCATGGGAGCGGCAACGTCGGCCCAACCGTGCTCCTCCCAGTTCCGTTGGGCATCGGCGATGGGGTCCCGGGGCAGTGGCGCGGCCATCCTCAGCCTTTCAGCCCCGGGAAATCCGCCTCGGAGTACTCCAAGCCGAAGCCGTCGGGATGGGTGACCCCGCCGTGCCGGAGTTGCTCATTGTGCCGCAGCTCCACACGGCGGATTTTGCCCGAGATGGTCTTGGGCAGCGCCGCGAATTCCAGCCGCCGGATCCGCTTGAACGGCGCCAGGTGTTCGCGGCAGTACCGCAGGATGTCCTCCGCCAGCTCCGGCCCCGGCTCCAGTCCGGACACCAGGACAACGTAGGCCTTGGGGACGGAGAGTCTGAGCGCATCCGGCGACGGAACCACAGCGGCCTCGGCCACGGCCGGGTGTTCGAGCAGCACGCTCTCCAGCTCGAACGGCGATAGCCGGTAGTCGGAGGATTTGAAGACGTCGTCGTCGCGGCCCACGTAGGTGATGACGCCGTGTTTGTCCCGGCTGGCCATGTCGCCCGTGTGGTAATAACCGCCGCGGAACGCCTCAGCGGTCCGTTCCGCGTCACCGTAGTAGCCCTTCATCAGCCCCACCGGCCGGGGGTCCAGGCGGAGGCACAGCTCGCCGTCGTCCGCTTCTTCCCCGGTGCTCGGGTCCACCAGCACAACGTCGTAGCCGGGAAGCGGCCGCCCCATGGCGCCGATGGTGACCGGCTGGCTGGGCGTGTTGGCCACCTGGACGGTGGTTTCGGTCTGGCCGAAGCCGTCCCGGATGGTCTGGCCCCACGCGCGCTGGACCTGTTCGATCACTTCGGCGTTCAGCGGTTCACCCGCGGAGACCACCTTGGTGGGCGGGGACTTCAGCACTTTCAGGTCCGCTTGGATCAGCATCCGCCAGACCGTGGGCGGGGCACAGAAGCTGGTGACGCGCTCGCGGTCCATCTGCTCCATCAGAGCACGGGCGTCGAACCGTTCGTAGTTGTAGACAAAAACGCACGCCTCCGCGATCCACGGGGCGAAGAAATTGGACCACGCGTGTTTGCCCCAGCCCGGCGACGCCACATTCAGGTGCACGTCGCCGGGTTCCAGGCCAATCCAATACATTGTGGAGAGGTGCCCCACCGGGTACGACGTATGCGTGTGCTCCACCAGCTTGGCCTTCGACGTGGTTCCGGAGGTGAAATACAGCAGCAGCGTCTCGTCCGCCTGCGTGGGGGCGTCGGGAACGAAGGTGACTGCAGCCGTCGTCGAATCCGTGTACTGGAGAGCCTCTGCGTTGGCTGCACCGATCCCGCCGATTTCGACCAGGCGGTAATCGCCTGGGACGCCGGCAAACTTGCCGATGTTGGAACGCCCGACGGCGGCCCAGCCCGCCTCGCCGCGCTCCACACGTTCGGCCAGGTCCTCTGGTCCCATCAGGGTGGTGGTGGGGATCAGGACAATGCCCAGCTTGATGCCGGCCAGCATCAGCTCCCAGAGCTCCACCTGGTTGCCCAGCATCACGATCATGCGGTCCCCGCGGCGCATGCCCTGGCTTCGCAGCCAGTTGGCCACCTGGTTCGAACGGGCGGCCAGGTCCGCGAAACTCCGGCGGGTGGACGAGCCGTCCTGCTCCACGATGACCAGGGCCGGATTATTGGCCTTCTCAGGATCTGCGGCGATCTGATCAAACCAGTCGAGGGCAAAGTTGAATTCCGTGAACCGTGGCCACACGAACTCGCGCCTGGCCTGGTGGTAGTCGGAATGCAGGGCCAGCAGGCGGTCTCGTGCCTCGCGGAAGTCATCGGTGACTGACATGGGGGGCACCTTTCGTCCAGTGATGCGCATCACTAAGAATCCATCCCTGTGCAATATACTAGGACATCCAAGGGTTTGGAAGACCGAAGGGATATGAAGCGTGCAGCCACAAGGACGTGAGCGTGTTGTGACCGAAGCCCTGCCTTTTCCCGAGGCAGACCTGATGCACATCGTGGACCTCCTGCCCGAGGCGGAACGCGTGCGCTATCTGGAGATCCGGGCCTTCCTGCAGTCCACGGTGCGGCCGGCATCCATTGGCTACTGGAACCGCGAGGAATTCCCGTTCGGGTTGCTGGCGGAAATGGGCAAGCACGGGCTGGGCAGGCTGCAGACGGACGGCACATCCAAGCTCTTTAAGGGCCTGATGTACGTCGAAGTCGCCAGGGCGGACGTTTCGCTGTCGGCTCTCGTTGGGATCCACAACGAACTGATCGTGGGGATGATCGACGCCCTCGGTTCCCAGGAGCAGAAGCAGCGGTGGCTGCCTGGCCTGACAGCCTTTACCCAACTTGGCGCCTTCGCCCTGACCGAACCCGATCACGGCTCGGACATCGCCGGCGGGCTGGAAACATCCGCGCGGCTCGAGGACGGCGAGTGGGTGATCAACGGCGCCAAACGCTGGATCGGCTCCGGGACCATCGCGGACTTTGCCCTGGTGTGGGCGCGCGACGCAGCAGACGGGCACATCAAAGGCTTCATTGTGGAGACGGACCGTGCGGGCTACCGGGCCACCAAGATTGCCAACAAGATCGGCCTGCGGATCATGCAGAACGCGGACATCGTGCTGGACAACGTCAGGATTCCGGCGGCCAACATGCTGCCGGGCGCCACCGACTTCTCCACAGCCAACGAGCTCCTGCGGGATTCGCGCGCCTGGGTTGGCTGGCAGGGTGCCGGGATCCAGCTGGCCGCGTTCGACGTCGCCCGTTCCTACTCCCTGGAACGCAGGCAATTCGGCAAGGAACTGGCCTGCTTCCAGCTGGTCCAGCAGCAACTGGCGGAAATACTCGGCAACGCCTCCGCGTCACTGGCGCTGATGGCCCAGCTCGCCCGGATCCAGACGGACGGCAAGCTGGAAATGGCCCAGGCGGCCATGGCAAAGTCCACCTGCACCCGGCTGGCCCGCGCATCGGTGGCGATGGGACGGTCGCTGCTGGGCGGCAACGGAATCAGCTCGGACTATGAAATGGGCAAGCTGTTTGGTGATGCCGAAATCCTCTATACCTATGAGGGCAGCTACGAAATCAATTCTCTGATTGTGGGCCGGGCCGTCACCGGTAAATCGGCTTTCGTCTAGAAATTCACGGGTAATGGAGAACTTAACAAAAAACTGCCCTGGCCATGCTTTGCAGCGCGGCCAGGGCAGTTAATCAGAACCTTAGAGCGGGCGAATGTTCTCTGCCTGCGGGCCCTTGGGACCTTGGGTCACATCGAATTCGACTTTCTGGTTCTCGTCCAGTGAGCGGTAGCCGCTGCTGGCGATCGCGGAGTAGTGCGCGAAAACATCGGCGGATCCGTCGTCCGGAGCGATGAAGCCAAAGCCCTTTTCAGCGTTGAACCATTTAACTGTGCCTGTTGCCATTGCTAACTTCCTTTGTAACCCTTTTCTGGTCCTGCTCGGACGGCAGGCAGACGCGGAGTCTGTAGTCCGCTGTCTCAAACCTAGGGGCTGCGCGGTGGGCGTGCAATAGCTGCAGTCATCAAGTGTCACTCCTGTTACAGAAATGGTGCCCGGGAATTACCTGCTCCGGGCTAACGCATACCCTCCCGGCGGATGGCAGTGGCGATGGCAGCGGCGCGGGTTTCCACCCCGAGCTTGGCGTAGATGTGCGCCAAATGGGTCTTGACCGTGGCCCCGGAAATGAAGAGCCGCTGGCCCAGCTCCCGGTTGCTGAGCCCCTCGGTCAGGAGGCTTAGCAGCTCCGCTTCCCGGGGCGTCAGGACCTCGTCGGGATTGCGCAGCTGTTGGAAGAGCCGGGACGCCACCGGGGCGCTCATCACGCTTTTCCCCTGTACGGCACCGCGGATGGCGGCAAAGATTTCGTCCGGGGCGGCGTCCTTGAGGAGGTAGCCCATGGCGCCGGCGTCCACGGCCCGGACAATGTCCGCGTCCGAATCGTACGTGGTGAACACCAGGATGGCCTGCTGGCTGTTGCGCTGGCGCAGCTGCTTGATGGCCTCGATCCCGTCCATTCCGGCGCCCATGGCCAGATCCATCACCACCAGGGCAGGGGAGTGCTGTTCCACCAGCCCCAGGGCCTCCTCGCCGGAGGCGGCCTCAGCCACCACATCAAAGTCAGGCTGCGTGCCCAGCAGCGCCTTGAGCCCGCTCCGGACCACCAAGTGGTCGTCCACCAGGAGGACGGTGATGCCGGTCATGCGTCGCCCCGGGTGCTCTGCTGCGCTGGTGGCGCTGACTGCACCCGAACCGGTACTTGTGCGGCCACAATGGTCCCTTCGCCGGGGGTGCTTTCAACCGAGAATATGCCGCCCAGCTGCTCCACACGCTGGCGCATGGCCCGCAGCCCGTATCCTCCGGCGTCCGACGGCGGTGCTGCCGCCGACGGGTCAAAGCCTGTTCCGTCGTCGTAGATGTCAAGGGTGACCGAGTCAGGAAGGAACCCCAGCGTCAGGGTTGTGGTGGTGGCGTGCGCGTGCTGCTGGATGTTCGCGGCCGCGCTTTGGACAACCCGCAACAGGGTGTGCCGGACTTCCGGAGGAATGTCCCCCGGCTCGCCGGTGACCAGGAGCCGGGCGTGCGGGACGTACTGGGCGGCCGCTTGGTGCAGGGCCTCGGGAAGCGGCGACGCGTCAAGGCCCGGAGCGGCGAGCTCGTGGACCAGGCTGCGGGTCTCGGAGAGGTTCCGGCGCAGCAGCTCCGTAGCCTGGCTGAGCTCCTGGCGCGATGCTTGGCCTGGCCACGAACGGCCAGCGGCCTCCAGGAGCAGCAGGCTGCTGGCCAGGCCCTGCGTCACGGTGTCGTGGATCTCCCGCGATATCCGTTCGCGTTCGGCGATGGTGCCGGCCCGGCGCTCGCTGGCCGCCAGCTGACCCTGTGCCAGCGAAACTTCGGCATGGAGGCGCCGCTGTTCCGCGGCATCGTGCTCGATCCGGTCATGGATCAGCGTCAGCATCACGCCCACGGCAAGCGGCCCCAGCAGCATCGCGAGGTCCGTCCCGTCGCTGAGCCGGAACAGCCCGACGGCGGTGGCGGCCGCCGTTGCGCCCGCCGCCACGTAGCCTACAGCGCCCGTAAAGGCGGTGCGGCACAGGAAGAAAATCGCAAAGGAACACCAGGCGAAGCTGGGTGCGGCAATGACCAGCGCAGCCCAGACGACCACAAACGCGAGCATCCATAGTGCCCACGGGCGCCTCTGCCGGGCAAGTACAGCGATCACGGCGTACAGGGCGCACACCGCTCCTGCCAGGCCGAGGACCAGGAGGTTGTCCGGCAGGCTGTGCCGCATGACATAGCGGACGGCCGACGCGACTAGCAGGACCGCGAAGCCCAAGTGGACGGCGGCGTCGATCCGGCCGAACCGGCCGGCTGCCGAGGCCGGCGAGGCAGGCTCGGCAGGGAGGGAGGATCCGGTGGTGGGTGGGGATCCGGCGGTCAGGGTTTTGCGGGGAGGGGCTGGGGAGGGCATGGGGTCCGGTTCAGGTCAGGAGTGTTCCTATCCCATGCTATTGCCCGCGCCGTTTACTGGTCTCTCAGCCTTTTGGCTGATGCCGCTGGCCTTCCGGGGGAGCCGGGCGTAGCCGAAGGCCCGATGTTTGTTCCGGCTGGCCTGGACAGGATGGATGGAGCCGATGCCCATCAGCACATCCCGCCAACGTGGTCCATCAACGTGGGCACGTCAACCCAAGGAGATCACCGTGAAGAAGTCCAACAAGATTGCCGCCGCTGCCGCCGCCGGAGCTTTGCTGCTGACCGGAGGGCTGACCGTTGCAGCCAATGCCGGGACCAGCCAAGTGGCCGCCCCTGCCGCCGCCCCTGCTGCGGTACCTGTCGTCGAGATCCCGCAGGCGCCGGAAACCGTCGTGGCGCAGAACCGCATCACCGCGGGAGCCTCTTCCGAGGCAGTCCGGGCAGCCCTCGCCAAATGCCAGGCGGACAAGCTGCCGTTCGTTACGGTGGCCCTGGTGGACAGGTTCGGCACCGTCCAGGCACTCCTGCGCGGGGACAATGCCGCCGAACACACAATCGAAGCAGCCACGCAGAAGGCCTACACCGCGGCTGCGTTCGGTGCGCCGACGAGCGAGCTGGCCAAGCGCGTCAACGGCAACGGGCCCAGCATTGCGGACCTCCCCGGCACCCTGTTCCTCGCCGGTGGCGTCCCGCTTAAGGTGAACGGTGTGTCCGTGGCAGGGATCGGAGTGGGCGGCGCCCCCGACGGCACTCTGGACGAGGCCTGCGCCACCGCCGGCGCCGAGGCCATTGCCGCGCTGGCAGCCAGCCCGGCCAAGTAGGCTCGGCTCCATGAGACGGTTCAGGACCTGGCGCCGGGCACGCAGGGCCGCGGCGGTACTCGCGCTCGCGGCTGGGGTTGCATTGTGCCTGGCCGCCTGCCAGGCGGGTCCCGGTGAGCCGCAGCGGCTGGAGTCGCCGCCGTCGTACGTCCTGGTCAACCCGGGCAGCCCGCAACCGTCCACACCGGCAGCCACCACGGCGCCAGTGCTGCCCGGCGAAGCGCAGGCACAGCTGGACCAGGATCTGATCGCCGCGTCAAAGGCCAACAACGTGGTGCTGGTCGGCGAGCTCATCGGCCGCGGCGGCAACGTGAACGCCAAGGACGCCATCCAGGATTCAGCGTTCCTCTATGCCGGGGCCGAGGGATTCAACGACATTCTCCGGCTTACGCTGGCGGCCGGAGCGGACGTTGCAAGCACCAACCGGTATGGCGGAACCGCGCTGATTCCCGCGAGCGAGCACGGCCACGTGGAGACGGTCCGCATCCTCCTGGCTGCCAGGGTGCCCGTGAACCATGTGAACAACCTGGGCTGGACCGCCATGCAGGAGAGCATCCTGCTCAACAACGGCGGGCCCCGGCAGCAGGACGTGGTCCGGCTGCTGTTGGAGGCCGGCGGGGACCCGAACGTCAGGGATCCCCAGGGACGGACCGCCCTGGAGAACGCCGAACGCCTGGGCTTTGTGGAGATCGCCAACCTGATTCGGACAGGCTAGCCCCCTAAATCCAACGCGGGGTCAGATTGGGCCCGAAAATCTGATCTGCAAGGGCGTAATGTGACCCCGCGTTGCTTCTTAGACGGCCTCGAGGACGCTGACGTAGTTGGCGATGCCTACGCCGCCCATGTTCTGCACCGCGGCCCGACGCGGGTTGGCCAGCTGCATCGCTCCGGCCGTGCCGGTGAGCTGCATGGCGGCGATGACGTGCTGGGAGACGCCGGTGGCGCCGACGGGGTGGCCCTTGGCCTTCAGCCCGCCGGAGACGTTGACCGGCAGCTTGCCGTCCTTGAAGACCCAGCCTTCCTCGATGGCGCGGGCGCCCTGGCCCGGCTCGGTCAGTCCCATAGCCTCGTACATCAGCAGCTCGGCGATGGTGAAGCAGTCGTGGACCTCAGCGAAGTCCAGGTCTTCAAGCCCGACGCCGGCCATCCCCAGCGCGCGCTGCCAGGACACCCGGGTGGCGGCGAAGGCGGTGGGGTCCCGCCGTTCGGCCGGAAAGAAGTCGTTCGCGTGGCCAAAACCGGCGAGCCTTACCGGCTGAGCCACTCCGCCGGTCGGTGAGCCGGAGAGTACAACGGCGGCGGCGCCGTCGGACACGGGGGAGCAGTCGGTGCGACGCAGGGGATCGGCCACCATGGGGTTCTTGTCTGAAATGGTGCGGCAGAACTCCTCGCCGAGGTCCTTGCGGAGCTGGGCGTAGGGGTTGTCCACGCCGTTGCGGTGGTTCTTGGCCGCGATGGAGCCAAGCACGTCGCCCAGCTTTCCGTCGCCGCGGCCATAGCGCTTGTCGTAGTGCTTGGCGACGTCGGCGAACAAGCCCGTGAAGCCGGTGGTAGACGTCTGGCCGGCCATGTCGTAGTCAGCGCCCAGCAGGGCGGCCCCCACAACGTCGGCACCGGCGTGGGTCATTTTCTCTGCGCCGATCACCAGGACGGTTTTGGCAGTACCGGCCAACAGGGCTTTAGTACCCTGCTGGAACGCCGCCGAGCCGGAGGCGCAGGCGTTCTCCACCCGGGTGGCCGCGACGTTGGCCAGTTCCGGCGAGACCTGCAGCGCCAGGGACGACGGGAAGGCCAGCGGCATCATGCCGGAGTTGAACTGGCCCAGGTAGATCTCGTCGATCTGGCCAGCCTCGATCCCGGCGTTGCTGATGGCTTCGGTGGCCACCTGGACGATCAGGGATTCGAGGGTCTCGTCGGTGAGCTTGCCGAACCGGCTGTGACCCCAGCCGGTGAGCAGGACATCCTTGCCAAACTGTTCCTTCAGGCTCATGCCGTGGCTCCTTCCAGTGTTGCTTCGTTCAGTGTTGCTTCGTTCAGTGCCGCGTCCAAGGCGACGGTGAACGCGGCGTCGGTCTTTTCACGGATTTCCTCCACGGTGACCCCCGGCGCAAGGCGGGTCAGCGTGAGCTGCCGCCCGCCGTCGTCGTCCGCTTCTTGTTCCGACTTCACGATGTCAAAAACCGCGAGGTCGCTGATGATCCGGTCCACGCACCGCAGGCCCGTGAGCGGCAGGGTGCATTCGGTGACGATCTTCGCCGTGCCGTCCTTGGCGTTGTGCTCGGTCAGGACCACCACGCGCGGCGTTCCGGCAACGAGGTCCATGGCGCCGCCCATGCCCTTGACCATTTTTCCGGGGATGGTCCAGTTGGCGAGGTCGCCGTTGCCGGAGACCTGCATGGCGCCCAGAATGGCCACCTTGACGTGGCCGCCGCGGATCATCCCGAACGATGTGGCGGAATCGAAGATGCTGCCGCCGGGCAGGACCGTGACGGTCTGCTTGCCGGCGTTGATGAGGTCGGCGTCTTCCTCGCCCTCATAGGGGAACGGGCCCATGCCGAGCAGTCCGTTTTCGCTCTGCAGGATCACGCGGACGCCGTCGGGCAGGTTGTTGGCCACCAGCGTGGGGATGCCGATGCCCAGGTTCACGTAGTCGCCGTCGTTCAGTTCCTCGGCCGCGATGGCAGCCATTTCATCCCTGGTCCAGGCCATGGGTTCTCCTTGGGGCTCAAAGTTTTGTGGGGCTTAGGTGTTCGTTCGCGCTGCGGGTTGGTTCAGGCTGTAGCCGTTCAGGCGGGGACTGGTGCCGCTTCCCGGGTGCGGACGGTGCGCTGTTCGATGTCCTTCACCCGGCCGCTCGCCTGGACAAGGTGCTGGACGTACACGCCCGGTGTGACGATGTGGTTCGGATCCAGGGCGCCCGCCTGCACGATGACTTCAGCTTCGGCGATGGTCACCAGGCCTGCGGTGGCCACCACGGGGTTGAAGTTCCGGGCCGTGAAACGGTAGATCAGGTTCCCCTCCGTGTCCGCGGTGTGCGCGTGGACCAGTGCGACGTCGGCGCGGATGGCGCGCTCCTGGACGTACGTTTCGCCGTCGAACTCTGTCAGCGGTTTTCCTTCCGCGACCAGCGTCCCCACGCCGGTCTGGGTGTAAAAGGCGGGGATCCCGGCGCCGCCGGCGCGAAGGCGCTCGGCCAGGGTGCCCTGCGGCGTGAACTCCACCTCAAGCAGGCCCGCGAGGTACTGCTCGGCGAAGAGTCTGTTCTCGCCGACATACGATGCGATCACTTTGCGGACCTGGCCGGCTTCGATCAGCACACCCAGGCCCTTGCCGTCCACGCCCATGTTGTTCGACACGACGGTCAGATCACGCACGCCGGAATCGCGCACGGCCTCGATGAGGTCGGCCGGGATGCCGCTCAGGCCAAAGCCGCCGACGGCGAGCGTCATGCCGTCCCGGATCACTTCGGCCAGGGCAGCGGCCGCGTTGGATTTCAGTTTGGACATTCCGTCTCCTCGTCATCGAGCGTGCAGAGCCGTTCGGGGTATCCACGTTGTGGACATGGGGCCTGATAAAGGAGCCTAGGGCGTTCGCGAAAGTTGGTCAACGGCGTGATTCGCCCAGCAGGGAATATATTTCACAGCGTGGACGCTAGGCTTGGAGGTGTCCACATTGTGGAGGATTTCTTGAAATTTGGTGAGTGGAATGACAAATCCAGTCCAAGGGGCGCAAGTGGTGGGGCGCGTCGCCTCACTGCTCCGGCTTGTCGGCCGGAAGCCCGAGGGCAGCTCGATTTCCGGGCTGGTCCGGGAGTCGGGGCTGACCCGTCCCACCGTCCACCGGCTCCTGGCCTCCCTTGCTGCGGAGGGCCTTCTGGACCACGATACCCACAGCGGAAACTGGATCCTGGGCCCGGAGATTTTCCTGCTGGGATCAGTGGCGGCGGCCCGCTTCCCGTTCGAGGACCTGGCGCGGCCAAGCCTTCGCCGGCTGGCGGAGGAGACCGGCGAGAGCGCCTTCTATTCCATCCGCAGGGGCCAGGAGACGGTCTGCGTGCTGCGGGAAGAGGGAAGCTTCCCGGTACGCTCCTTTGTGCTGCATGAGGGAGTCCGTTTTCCGCTGGGCGTGGCCTCGGCCGGAACTGCGATCATGGCGTTCCTCCCGGCCGAGGAACAGGACGCCATCCTGTCCGGCTGGGACGGGCACGCCGGCGGTTTCGCAGCAGGCCACAGCCTGGACGTGCTCCGCCGGAATCTGGAACTGACCCGGCTGCATGGCTTTGCCGTGAATCCCGGCCTGGTGCTTGAAGGCAGCTGGGGCATGGGGGCTGCCGTGTTCGACCAGCTGGGCAGGCCGGTCGGCGCCCTTTCGCTCACCGGCATCGAACCCCGGTTCAGGCCGGAACGGCAGGAGCTCCTGGGTAAGCTGCTGATGGAGGAAGCCCACCGGATGACCAACAAACTGGGTGGCAGATAGTCCCGGGTTGCCGCCGCTGACCAGAAGTACCTCGGCTCAGCCTATTTCCACCAGGTATCGAAGATGGTGACAGGCACGGTGCGCTTGTGGCGTGTGCGGAGGTACTTCTGCTCGATCAGCTCAGCGGCCGCTTCCGGAATCTCCCGGCCTTCCAGGTAATCGTCGATCTGGTCATAGGTCAGGCCCAGTTCGTCCTCGTCGGTGCGTCCGGGCTTGCCGTCCAGGAGGTCGGCGGTGGGTACTTTTTCCCAGACGCGGGCAGGGGCGCCCAGTTCGGCGAGCAGTTCACGGTTCTGGCGCTTGTTGAGGCCGAACAGCGGCAGGATGTCCGCGCCGCCGTCGCCGAATTTCGTGAAGAACCCGGTGACGGACTCTGCGCCGTGGTCGGTGCCGATCACCAGGTAGTTGTGCTCCCCGGCCAACGCGTACTGCGCGATCATCCGCGTGCGTGCCTTGGTGTTTCCCTTGTGGAAATCGGAGATGCCGTTGCCCACCGTTTTCTCGAATTCGTCCTCGAAGCCATCCACGGCGGCGGAGATGTTGAAGGTCCATTCCGTCTTGGCCTGGATGAAGTCCAGGGCGGCCTGGGCGTCGTCTTCGTCGTGCTGGATGCCATAGGGAAGGCGGACCGCCACGAAGTTGGCCTCCACACCCTCGGCTTCAAGCTCTTCTACGGCCAGCTGGGCCAGCCTTCCGGCGAGGGAGGAATCCAGCCCGCCCGAGATGCCCAGGACAAAGCCCTTCGTGTGGGTTGCCCGGAGGTAATCCTTCAGGAAATCCACCCGCTTGCGCACCTCCCCGAGGGGGTCGATCCGGGGCTGCACGCCCATTTCTTCGATGATGGTGGCCTGGAGTTCGCGCATGTGATCCAGCCTAGTCAGCCCTGTCAACAACGCTCAACTGTGTCAACCCGAACCACCCACGATTCAGTGCGAACGGATTCTTGGGCACCCGGGCGCGAACGGGCACTTCGGGCCCAGGCTACCGCGTTCCGGGTGCCGCTCCGGTTGAACCGCGGACAGTCAGGTGCGTGGGCATCAGCGACCGGCTGCGGCTGCCACCGCCTGCCAGCGGGTTGAGCTGTGCCAGGAGCATGGACACGGCCACCCGGCCGGCCTGTTCGATCGGCGATGTCATGGTGGTCAGCGGGGGATTGCAGAAGTCCGCGCCGAAGATGTCGTCGCAGCCCACCACACTCATGTCCTCCGGGACCCGGATGCCGCGTTCGCGCAGCCGCTGGAGCATGCCGATGGCGATGAGGTCGTTGAATGCAATACAGGCGGTGACGCCGGAGTGCACGGCAGCGTCGGCCGCGGCGGCACCCGATTGTGTCTTGGGGGCGAACGGACCCAGCCTGCGCACGTCCACGCCGCGGTCCTCGGCGGCGGCCGCCAGTGCCGCCCAGCGAAGGGCGCTGGACTGGGACGTGAGGGGGCCGGCCATGTAGGCGACGCGCGTGTGGCCGAGGGAAATCAGATGGTCCAGGGCCTGGCTGGTGGCGGACGGCGTGTCGATGACGACGGCGGGAACGCCAGCTACGTCGCGGTTAACGGCCACCAGGGGAATCTTGGCGGCCGCGGCCACCAGCGACTCATCAGTGAGCCTGGACGCGGCGACGATGATTCCGTCGGCGCTCTTGCGCAGCTGCTCCATGGTGGAGGCCTCCACTTCGTCGGACTCTTCAGTGTCCACGAGCAGCTGGGTGTAGCCGGCAGCCTTGAGCTGCAGCTGGGTGCCCCGGATGAGGTCAAAATAGAAGGGATTGGTGATGTCAGGCACCAGGACGCCGACGGCGCCGGTGCGGCCGGAGCTCAGGGCCTTCGCTTGGCTGTTCGGCGTGTAGTTCAGCTCGGCGGCTGCCGCTTCGATGCGGGCGCGCGTACGGATGTTTACCCGGTCCGGAGTGGAAAGTGCGCGGGACACGGTGGAGGCGGCCACGCCGCAGATCGCGGCGATGTCGTGGATGGTGGCAGGGCGGTCGGTTCCGGCTGCTTGCATCGCCATGGCGCGCTCCTCACTGAACGGGATGACAGGGGCTTGTGACGGTTGCCACAGCCCTGTAGCTCCTAGATTGCCACAACATGCAATCAGTTGGCAATCGGTTGTCATTGACAGTTGACGTGTCTAGACTTAGGGCAGCACTTTTTGTGAACTGAGTCACCCGCGCGCCGGAGCGGCACCAAGGCTGTCCCGTCGCGGGCATACCCAAGGAGATTCCCGTGACCGAAGCAACAAGCGAAGCAACTACTACCGCCTGGCAGCTCTCAGGATTCGGCGATGAAGTGGATCCGGACCCCGCTGTCCAGGCCGCCGTCCTCCTGGCGCTGGGCGCGAGCTACATTGAAGTGCGCAGCGCCTGGGGTGTCAATGTCTCCGAGCTGACGCCGGGGCAGGTGTCTGAACTCAAAGACATCCTGGACGCCAAGGGCCTGAAGGTCTCCGCCGTGGCCAGCCCTATCGGCAAGGTGGACATCAGTCTGCCTGTGGAGCACGAGGTGGAACGCCTCCGCCAGATCATCTCCGTGGCCAAGGGATTGGATACCAAGTACATCCGGATCTTCTCCTTCTACCGGAGTGAAACCCAGACGCCGGAAGAAATCCGCAACGACGTCGTTACGCGCATGCGGGCACTGGCCGCTGAAGCCGTGAGCGCCGGCGTCGTACTCCTGCACGAGAACGAAAAGGACATCTACGGCGATACGCCGCAGCGGGTCCTGGACATTATGGAGTCCGTCGACTCTCCCGCGCTGCGCGTCGCCTGGGACAACGCCAACTTCGTCCAGGTTGGCGTCCGGCCCTACACAGACGGTTACGCCATGCTCCGCCCCTACCTCGAGTACCTCCAGGTCAAGGACGCCATCATGGCCACGGGCGAGGTGGTGCCGTCCGGCCATGGCGACGGCGAACTGGACGCCACCATCGCCGCCCTGAAGGCGGACGGGTACGCGGGCTTTGCCTCACTCGAACCGCACCTCGCCAGCCACCACGAACTGGGTGGCTTCTCCGGGGCGGCTGCCTTCGGCACGGCTGCGCGCGCCTTCGCTGTCCTTGCCGCCAAGAACGGAATCGAACTTTCGTGACCGGCCTCAAAACCGCAGTTATTGGCTGCGGTGATGTGTCGGCAGTGCACTTTGAAGCCATCGCAAGGCTCGACGGCGCGCGGCTGGCCGGGGTCTGTGACTCAGACCCCGGCCGCCTTGCGGCGGCTGTTGCCGCCTATGGCGTCCCGGGGTTCCCGGATCACCTCAGCCTGATCGAGGCCATCGGACCGGATGTTGTGCACGTTACGACGCCGCACAACATGCACGCCTCGATTGCTGCGGACTGCCTTGAGCGTGGCGTGAATGTGATAGTTGAAAAGCCACTCGCGCATTCGCTCGAGGAAGGCCGCCGGCTGGTGGAGGCTGCCAAGGCGTCCACTGCCAAGATCGCCGTCTGTTTCCAGAACCGATACAACGCCACCGCGCAGGCCATGCATGCCCTGCTTTCTTCCGGCGAACTGGGCGCCGTAGTGGGGGCTTCGGCCACGGTGCTGTGGCACCGCGACGCAGACTACTACCGCAGCCGGCCGTGGCGCGGCACGTGGGCAGGTGGCGGCGGCGGGCTCATGATGAACCAGGCCATCCACACCGTTGACCTGCTGCAATGGCTGGTGGGTGACGTCGTTTCGTTGTCCGGCAACGCGGCCACCAGGTTCCTGGGCGAAGCCATCGAGGTGGAGGACACCGCGGAGTTTGTTGCCGAGCACGCCAACGGTGCACGCAGCGCATTCTATGCCACGCTCGCAAACGCAGTGAATGCGCCGGTTACTTTGGACATCGTCACCGAAAAGGCGACTCTCAGCCTTCGCGGGGACCTGACCGTCACCTACGCGGACGGCCGCGTGGACGTGGTCCCCGAACGTGTGGTGGAGTCCGGCGGGCGCCCCTACTGGGGTGTCTCACACGAGCTGCTCATCAGTGACTTCTATGCCCGGCTCGCTGACCAGGGCTCGTTCTGGATCAACCCCGAAGAGGCCGAGAAGTCTCTGAAAATCGTCAAGGAGATTTACCGCCAGAGCTACCCGGACACGGCGGCGAAGGATTCCTGACCGCCTCATGGCAACCGGTTGAAGGCAGTTAGATCTTTTCATTCACAACGATTTTCGCCTAGATTGCAACAATATTGACAATCGGTTGCCAAAATTGGCAATCATGCGTATTCTGAATCTCGAAGGCCGGTGTGGCCCACGCCACACCGGCCCAATCGCAACTCTCACGTTCCACAGATTCAGGAGCCAACAATGAAGTTAGGTCCCAAGGCGGCAGCTGCCGCCATTACCGTCAGCGCAGCGCTGGCACTGACAGCCTGCGGCGGCGGCGCTCCCGCCGGCGCCGGCGCAACGGCCAAAACAGCGACGCTGACATTGGGTGCAGTTCAGGAACTCCGCTCCTGGGACCCGGCACAGGCCCACGTCGGTCACTATCTCCAGCCTTACCAGGCAGCGTACGACTCCCTGATCCTGCGGGAACCGGACGGCAAGCTCAGCCCCATGCTGGCCACCGCGTGGAAGTACAACGAGGCCAACACCAAGCTCACCGTTGACCTCCGCACGGACGTGACGTTCAGCGACGGCGCCAAGTTCGACGCCGAGGCCGCCAAGGCCAACATGGACCACTTCAAGAAGGCCAACGGCCCGCAGATGGCCCAGCTGACCGCCGTCTCCGACGTCACGGTTGTTGACGCCGACACGATCGAACTGAACCTGACCGCCCCGGATCCGTCCCTGGAGTTCTACCTCAGCCAGGCCGCCGGCCTGATGGGCAGCCCGAAGGCGCTGGGCACCGACGCCATCAAGACCGAGCCCGTAGGCAGCGGCCCGTATGTCATGGACAAGGCCGCCACAGTGAAGGACTCGCAGTCGGTGTTCACCGCCCGCAAGGACTACTGGAACAAGGACCTCCAGAAGTTCGAGAAGGTCACCTTCAAGATCCTGATTGACCTGACCGCCCGCACCAACGCCCTCGTTTCGGGCCAGGTGGACGCCACGCTGCTGGACCCCAAGACCGGCAAGCAGGCTGAAGGCGCCAAGATGAACCTGGTCGCCACCGAGGTGGACTGGCAGGGTCTCCTGCTGATGGACCGCGACGGCACCAAGAACCCCGCGCTGGGGAACGTCAAGGTCCGTCAGGCCATCAACTACGCCTTTGACCGCAAGACCATCCTGGACCAGGTCCTGATGGGCCAGGGCACCCCCACGTCCCAGCCGTTCGGCAAGGCCAGCGGTGCATGGACCGAAGAGCTCGAAAACTACTACAGCTACGAACCGGCCAAAGCCAGGCAGCTCCTGAAGGACGCCGGCTACGAGACCGGCGTCGTCCTCGACATCCCGTCGGTTCCGGGCTGGGAAACCCAGCTCGCAGTGATCAAGCAGCAGCTGGCGGACGTTGGAATCACCGTGAACATTGGTGCCGCCATCACCAACACGTTCACCAGTGATGTCGCCGCCCAGAAGTTCACCACCATGTTCTTCTCCCTCTTCCAGGGTGAGCCGTGGGTTGCCACCAACCAGATCATCTCCACCAAGGCCCTCTACAACCCGTTCAAGAACACCACTCCCGAGCTGCAGGCCAAGATCGATGCAGTCGAGAAGGGCGGCAAGGACGCTGGCAAGCTGGCCCAGGAAGTCAATAAGTACGTGGTGGAGCAGGCATGGTTCGCCCCGATGTTCCGCGTGAACCAGATGTATTACCACAACTCCAAGATCACCGTGGAACCCCAGATCCAGCAGGCCGTTCCATCGATCTACAACTACTCGCCCGCCAAATAATACCGGGTACGTAGCCACACAATAACCCTGCGCAGGTCCGGCAGCCCATCACCAACGGTGGGCTGCCGGACCGGGCAACCAATCCATGCCAGTTCAATGGAGCCAGCAATGATCACTTTCATCCTTAAACGCCTCGGCAGCGGACTCGTAGTCCTGTTCGCCGTCTCGATCCTCGTTTTTTCCCTGCTCTACGTATCGAGCGGCAGCATTGCGCGGAACATCCTGGGTGACCAGGCCACGCCGGATCAGCTGGCCGTGAAGGAAGCCGAGTTGGGGCTGGACCAGCCCATCTTCACGCGCTACTTCAGCTGGCTCACGGGCGCCCTGCAGGGGGACCTGGGCACATCCTGGTTCACGTCTGAACCCGTCTCCAACGCCCTCGCCACACGCATTCCGGTGACCATGACCATGGTGATTGCAGCCATGCTCCTGATCTCCATCATCGCCACGCTTATCGGCGTCGCCGCAGCAGTAAAGCGCGGCTGGGTGGACCGCGTGGTCCAGATCGGTGCCATCATCGGCGATTCTGTCCCCGGCTTCGTCATCGGCATCATCCTGGTGACCATCCTTGCTATCCAGATGGGCATGTTCCCCGCCACCAGTACCATTTCGCCCGGTGTCGGCGCGGACGCCTGGGTACTTTCCCTGACCCTTCCGGTGATCGCCCTGCTGATCAACGGCGTCACCGGCGGTGCACAGCAGATCCGCAGTGCCGTCATCAAGCAGCTCGAACGCGATTACGTCCGCACGCTGCGCAGCCGCGGCATCGGTGAGCGCGAGGTCCTGTTCAAGCATGTCCTTCGCAGCGCCGCTCCGGCGGGCCTGACCGTGCTCAGTCTCCAGCTGATCGGCATGCTGGGCGGCGTGGTCATCATCGAGCAGATTTTTGCCCTTCCCGGCATGGGGCCGCTGGCCGTAGCCGCCACCGGCCAGAGTGACCAGCCGGTGGTCATGGGCGTTGTTATGTACACCGTCGCCGTCGTTATTGTGGTCAACCTCATCGTTGACCTGCTCAACGGCTGGCTTAACCCGAAGGTGCGTGCCTCGTGACCGAGTCCGTCGAAACCTCAGCACTGACGCCCGGACCTGGGACGTCGGGCCAGACCGGGACCGTCGTCCGGTCAACAGTCCTCAAGCGCCTGTTCAAGAATCCTCTCGGCATCGTCGCCATCGTCATTCTGCTGGCAATGGCAGTGATGGCCGTCTTCGCCGATGTCCTGGCCCCGTTCGACGAGAACTTCGCCAACATCTCCAAGACCCTCGCCGCGCCGGACGCTGTCAACATCCTGGGCACGGACAGCTCAGGACGCGACGTCTGGAGCCGGCTGCTCTTCGGGGCACAGCTGACCCTCAGCTCCGCGCTGCTGTGCGCCGCCGTCGCCATTGCCATCGGCCTCCCGGCCGGCCTCGTGGCCGGCTACTACGCGGGCAAGTTTGAAGCGGTCTCCAACTGGATTGTCAGCATCCTGATGAGCCTCCCCGGCCTGATCGTCCTCCTCACCATCCGGGCCGCTTTCGGTCCGTCAGTATGGATTGCCATGATCGCGTTCGGTGTGCTGATCAGCCCTTCCTACTTCCGCCTGACACGATCAGCGGTGCAGTCGGTCCGCAACGAGCTTTACGTCGATGCCGCCCGCGTCTCCGGCCTGTCAGACGTCAGTATCATCACCCGCCACATCTTCTCCGTGGTCCGCGCGCCCATCATCATCCAGACTGCCGCGATCGCCGGGGTGGCCATCGCCATCCAGTCCGGGCTCGAGTTCCTGGGCCTGGGCGATCCCGCCAAGGCCACCTGGGGTGTGATGCTGAGCGAAGGCTTCAAGAACGTCTACCTCACGCCGACACTGCTCTTCTGGCCCGCGCTTGCCATGGCGCTGACCATCGGGGCCCTGGTCCTGTTGGGCAACGCCATCCGTGACGCCCTGGAAGACGGCGAAAAGATCAAGCACCGCAGGAAAAAAGCACATGAGGCGCAGGACGCTGCCGCCGCCAGCGCCGCCAAGACAGCACGCAAGACCATCGCCGCCGTCGAAGCCGGAACAGAACACCATCTGGTCAAGGTGACCAACCTCGGCGTCGGCTACCCCCAGGCCGACGGATCCATCAAGAAAGTGGTGGACGACGTTTCCTTCCACGTTGACCGCGGGGAAATCCTCGGCATCGTGGGCGAATCCGGGTCAGGTAAGTCCCAGACTGCCTTCTCCATCCTGGGCCTGCTGCCGGACACCGCGCGAATCGTGGGCGGCGCCATCCAGTTCGATGGCAACTACACGGTCGCTCCAGGTGAGGACAAGGTCAACCAGGGCCGCCTCTCCAAGCTGCGCGGCAAGCGGATTTCCTACATCCCGCAGGAACCCATGAGCAACCTGGACCCGGCCTTCACCATCGGCTACCAGCTGGTTACGCCCATGGTGCGTGTCCTGGGAATCACCAAGGCCGAAGCCACCACGCGGGCCATGAAGCTGCTCTCCGACGTCGGCATCGTCAGCCCGGAGCGGACCTTCAAGGCCTACCCGCACGAGGTATCCGGTGGAATGGCCCAGCGTGTGCTCATCGCCGGCGCCATCAGCTGCGAACCGGACCTCATCATTGCCGATGAGCCCACCACGGCACTGGACGTCACGGTCCAGGCCGATGTGCTGGACCTCATCCGCGACCTCCAGCGCCGGCTCGGCGTCGGGGTCATCCTGGTGACCCACAACTTCGGCGTTGTGGCTGACCTCTGCGACCGTGTTGTGGTCATGCAGAACGGCCGGCTGGTGGAGGAAGGCCCCGTGCGGGAGATCCTGCGCGAACCGAAGGAACGCTATACCCAGACTCTGTTGGCTTCGATGCTGGAAGGCAAGGAACCGATGACCATGCTGGTTTCAGCTGCTTCGTCTTCAACCGCGTCATCAAGTGCTAAGGAGAATGTCCTGTGACGGAAACTGCAGCCTCAAGCGCCGCGGTATCAGCCCCGGCACGCGAAGAACTCCTTCGCGTGGAAAACCTGGTCGTCGAGTACCCCGGCAAAGGATTCCGTGCAAGGAAATTCCGCGCCCTGACCGACATCAACATCAGCATCGGCCAGGGTGAGACCCTGGGCCTGGTGGGCGAATCAGGGTCGGGCAAGACCACCCTGGGCCGGTCTGTACTCGGTCTCGCGCCGGTGAGCGGCGGCAAGATCACCTTCGAAGACCAGGACATCAGCCACGCCACCCGCAAGCAGCGGCGTGTCCTCAGCCGCGACATGCAAGTGGTCTTCCAGGATCCCTACACGTCGCTGAACCCGGCCCTGGAAATCGGTGACATTCTGGCCGAACCCCTGGGCGTGCAGGGCATGGAGCAGGCAGCAGCAAAAAAGCGCGTGAAGGAGCTCCTGGACCAGGTTGGCCTCCCGTCGGACGCCATCCACCGGCTTCCGCGCGAATTCAGCGGCGGCCAGCGCCAGCGCGTGGCGATTGCCCGCGCCCTGGCGCTGTCTCCCAAGCTCATCGTCTGTGATGAGCCGGTCAGCGCATTGGACCTGTCCACCCAGGCCCGCGTCCTGGATCTCTTCCTGCAGATCCAGAAGGACACTGGCGTCTCCTACCTTTTTGTCTCCCACGACCTTGACGTGGTCCGCCACATCAGCCACCGTGTAGCCGTGATGTACCGTGGAGAAATTGTGGAGCAGGGGCCGGCAGAGATCGTCACGCGCAACCCCGAGCACCCCTACACGCAGCGGTTGCTGCTCGCTTCCCCGGTGCCGGATCCGGACCGCCAGGAGAAGCGCCGTGCCGACCGTCACCGGTTGCTCGAAGAACAGCGCCAGCAGAACGAGCAGGCCGCTGTCCTTGCCTAGGGCTCGTGTCCGAACTAACTCAACAGCAACAACAATGGAGGAATAACGTGGCCAAAATTGGCGTACAGGCAATGATGCTGAAGGACAGCTTCACCGAAATCGGGGCGTTCGAAACGCTCCGCAAGGTCAGCGACATCGGCTACAACGCCGTCGAGATCTCCCAGATCCCGATGACGCCGGAAAACGTCGCTGAACTGGACCGGTCCCGCAGCGAGCTGGGCATGGACATCGCAGCCCTTTCCGTGGCCATGGAGACCCCCAAGGGCAGGCCCGGCGATTCCCTGGCGGAGCACTTTGAGAAGATCGTGGATGACGCAAAGAGCCTGGACTCGAAGTTGCTGCGGATCGGTATGCTGCCGTTCGAGGCAATGACGTCCATCGGCGCGGTGATTGACTTCGCCAAGCAGGCCAACGAGTACGCCGAGCGCCTGCAGGAGCAGGGACTGGGGCTGTACTACCACAACCACCACATCGAGTTCGCGAAGTTCGACGGCAAATACATGTTGGACATTATTGCGGAGAACTCCCCGGTCATGGGCATGGAAATCGACGTGCACTGGGTCCAGCGCGGCGGCCTGGACCCGGTCCGTACCCTCGAAAAGTACGCCGGCCGCACGGCCATGGTCCACCTGAAGGACTACCGGATAGGCCAAATGCCGGAGTCGGCCATGGGTCTGCTGGATTCCGGCGACTTTATGGGCTTCATGGCCGAGTTCAAGAACGTTGTCCAGTTCGCCGAAGTGGGCGAAGGCAACCTGGACTTCGCGTCCATCATCCCGGCCGCGCAGGCTGCCGGCGCCGAGTACCTGCTGGTGGAGCAGGACGAACTCTATGGCCGCACGGTGTGGGAAGCGCTGCAGACCTCCTACGACAACCTGATTGCCCTGGGCCAGTCCGAGCTCTTCTAAGCGGCCTGATTTCCACAATTTTTTCGACAAGCCCAACCAACGAAAAAGGACAAATGACTGTGAGCAAGAAAGTACGCCTCGGCATCATCGGGCTGGGCCAGCAGGGCGGCGCCTACGCCAAGTTCATCACGGACGGAATGGTCCCCAACATGGTGATCGGAGCCATCTGCGACACCGATCCGGCCAAGAAGGAACTGGCCACTGCCACGTACCCGGACGCACCTTTCTATAACGACTACATCGCCATGCTGGAAAGCGGCGTCGTTGACGCCGTGGTGACCTGCGTGCCGCACTTCCTGCACCCCGAAATGGGCATCGAGACTCTGAAGCGCAACATCCACGCGCTGGTGGAGAAGCCGGCCGGCGTCTACACCAAGCAGGTCAAGGAACTGAACGAGTTCGCTGCCAGCAAGCCGGAGCTCTCCTTCGGCATTATGTTCAACCAGCGCAATAACCCGCTGTATAAAAAGCTCAAGGAAATCGTCGAAAACGGCGAGATCGGTGCCATCCGCCGCAGCAACTGGATCATCACCAACTGGTGGCGTCCCCAGGGCTACTACAACTCCAGCGAATGGCGCGCGACGTGGGGCGGCGAGGGCGGCGGCGTCCTGGTCAACCAGGCACCGCACCAGCTGGACCTCTGGCAGTGGATCTGCGGCGTGCCGAAGTCCGTCTACTCCAAGGTTTCGTTCGGCTTCCGCCGCGACATCGCCGTCGAAGATGAAGTGACCGCGGTAGTCGATTACGGAGACGGCGTTACCGGCGTTTTCGTCACCGCCACGCACGACCTGACCGGCACCGACCGCTTCGAAATCCTGGGGGACCAGGGCAAGATCGTCGTCGAAGGCAGCAAGACCGCCACGGTTACACGTCTGCACAAGCCCGAGCGCGAACTCAGCGACGGCATGGACATGGACGATGTCCGCAAGCTCTTCATGGGCCAGCTGAACCCGGAGCAGTACTACACCACCGAGGTCATTGAGTTCGAGTCCGTCTGGGGCGGACAGCACGCAGGCGTCCTGGAGAACTTCGCTGCCAACATCCTGGACGGCACGCCGCTGCTCGCTCCGGGCTCGGACGGCATCAACGGCGTCCGCCTGGCCAACGCCATCCACCTCTCAGCCTGGACCGGCAAGGAAGTCGGACTGGACTTCGACGAGAACGAGTTCCTCGCCGAGCTCAACAAGCGCATCGCCGAAGAGGGCAAGTTCGCGCAGCGCACGTAACCTCCCGGGCAAGCAGCGAAGCTGAGTAGCAGCTGTGGCCGTTTTGGACCATCAAAACGGCCACAGCTGCCACCTGCTTGAGTGGTTTCATCGTTAGGATGGGGCGGTGACTGAACCCCAAATGCCGGACGCCGCCCCACCAGCTGGCTCGGGCAAAAAGCACGGCCGCGACGGCAAATCCAACGCGACCATCTATGACATCGCCAAGTTGGCCGGCGTCAATGCGTCCACCGTTTCCCGCGCGCTCAGCAAGCCGGGCAGGGTCAGCTCCAAAACACAGAAGCTCATCGAGGACGCGGCTGCCGAGCTGAACTACCAGGTCAATCCGTTCGCGCGCGCCCTTCCCACAGGAAAGACCAATACGTTCGGCCTCATCGTCGCGGACATTACCAACCCCACCTTCTTTGACATCATCCGCGGCGCCGAGACCACGGCAACAAGCCGGGACTATACGCTGGTGCTCGCCGAATCGGCGGAGTCCGCGGCAACTGAACTGACTGCCGCCCGGCGGCTGATGGCCACCGTGGATGGCCTTATTCTGGCGAGCCCGCGCATGGACGATGACAACATCCGCGCCCTGGCCCAAGACAAGCCCGTGGTGGTCATCAACCGCGAAGTGAAGGGCGTGCCGTGCGTGGTGCCGGACGTCAATAAGGGGATCAGCGAGGCGGTCCGCAGCCTGGCCGCCAACGGCCACACGAAGGTTGCCTATGTGGCGGGGCCGCCGGAATCCTGGATGTCCGAACGCCGGTGGGAGGGTGTGCAGGCAGCCTGCGACTGGTCCCGGCTTGAGGCAGTGCGGCTCGAGTCCACCAAACCAACGGTCGACGGCGGCCGGAAGACTGCGCGTGATGTCCGCGCCAGCGGCGCCACGGCGGTCCTGACATACAACGACCTGCTGGCCATCGGGCTTATGCAGGAGCTCCAGGCTGCCGGCGTAGTGGTGCCTGACCACATCAGCATCATTGGCTTTGACGACATTTTCGGCGCAGATTTCACGACGCCACCGCTCACCACCGTGCGTTCGCCGCTGGGGGAGTGCGGCGAGGCAGCCGCCAAGCGCCTGCTGGACTTTCTTCACGGAAGCGGGGAACAGGCCGGCACCTTGAGCGTCGAGACTGAGCTGGTGCTGCGCGGCTCCAGCGGTAGGATCCTGCCCACGAAGTGAGTCCCGGCAGGGCTGATTCAAGCCCCTGGCAAATTATGGCAACCGGTTGACAAAACTCTGCGCCAGGCAGATTATTGATCTATGTCACAGTCGATTGCTGCCAACCCAGACAGGCTCCTGCCCGCCGACCCAGGAACGCGCAGCATTGCGCGGGACCTCCTGGCGCGAGTCCAGGACCTCCCCATCATCTCCCCGCATGGACACGTTGATGCCGCTGTCATCGAGAACAACACGCCGTTCCCTGACCCGGCAGCGCTGCTCGTCAGTCCGGACCACTACGTCACGCGCCTGATCCATGCCAACGGGGCTTCCTTGGACAAGCTGGGGGCCGGCGGTCCCACCGCGCCCGAGTCACGCGAAATCTGGCGCACGTTCGTGGCTGCCTGGCCGCTCTTCGAGGGCACGGCCTCCGGCTACTGGCTGCGCAATCAGTTCGACAGTGTCTTCAATCTGGGCGCAGACCTGGGCGAGATGTCCGCTGATGCCAGCTATGACGCCATCGCCGCCAAACTCGTAGAGCCCGGGTTCCGTCCCCGCCAGCTTTTCAAGGACTTCAATATTGAGGTCCTGGCCACCACGGACGATCCCCTGGACAACCTCGCCAGCCACGAGGCCATCGCCGAGGACGCCACCTTCAACGGCCGCGTCCTGCCCACGTTCCGCCCGGACGCCTACCTGAACATTGCGCACCCCACCTGGAGCGCCAACGTTGACCGTCTGATTGAAACCGCCGGTGACGGCGCCAACGGCTACGCGGGCTACATCACCGCCCTGGAAAACCGCCGCCGCTACTTCGTGGAGCACGGCGCAGTCTCGGCAGACCACGGTGTGGCCACCCCGGCAACGCTCAAGCTGGACCGCGCCGAAGCCGAGCGCATCTTCGAGCTCGCCCGCGCCGGCAAGGCCACGGCCGGGGACCGCAACACCTTCGAGGCGCACATGATGTACCAGATGGGTCGCATGTCGGTCGAGGACGGCCTGGTCATGACCATCCACCCGGGTTCGTTCCGGAACCACCACACGCCGACGTTCGAGGCCTTCGGAGCGGACACCGGCCACGACATCCCGTTCGCCACCAACTACACGGCAGCCATCCGCCCGCTGCTGCAGGACTTCGGCACGGCCAAGGACTTCCACCTGGTGCTGTTCACGCTGGACGAGACCGTTTTTTCCCGCGAGCTCGCACCGCTGGCCGGCTTCTACCCGTCCGTCTACCTCGGCGCGCCCTGGTGGTTCCTGGACGCCCCGGATGCCATGCTCCGCTTCCGGTCCGCCGTGACCGAAACGGCCGGGTTCTCCCGCTCCTCTGGTTTCATCGACGACACCAGGGCCTTCTGCTCCATCCCCGCCCGCCACGATGCGTCCCGCCGGATCGAGGCCTCCTTCCTGGCCCGCCTCGTGGCTGAGCACCGCGTCAGTGAAGACCGTGCCCACGAAATCATCGTGGACACCGTCGATTCCTCCCCGCGAAGGGTTTTCAAACTGTGAGCATCGAACAAACGGACGCAAGAGTCCAGGCGGCCGAATCCCTGCCGCAGCTGAACCGGACCACGCACGTCGCCGCCAAGCCGCCGGTGCGGATCGTCCACCTCGGACTAGGGGCCTTCCACCGCTCGCATCAGGCCTGGTACACCAGCCAGGCCAGCGACGCCGCCGACTGGGGCATCGCCGCATTCACCGGCCGCCGCCCGGATGCTGCCCTGGCTCTTGCCAAGCAGGACGGCCTCTTCACGCTCGTGGAGCGCGCTGACAGCGGCGACTCGTTCGCCGTCGTCGGCAGTATCGTTGAAGCGGTAGACGGCGCGGACGTGGAGCGACTCGCAGAGCTCGTTTCGGCACCGGCCACCGCCATTGTCACCCTGACGGTCACCGAAGCGGCGTACCGGCTCGGTGCCGACGGGCAGCTGGACACTACGGCGCCCGACGTCGCCAGCGACCTTGCGCTGCTGGCTTCCGGCAGCGGAAGCCCTTCGACGCCGCTGGGCCGGCTTGTCTTCGCGCTCGCCGCGCGCCGGGCTGCCGGAGCCGGGCCGCTCGCCGTGGTCTGCTGCGACAACCTCGCCAACAACGGGACGGTAGCCCGCAACGCGGTGGCGGGCCTGGCGCAGGCTTGGGACGGCGAGCTGGCGGCCTGGGTCGAGGCGAACGTCAGCTTTGTCAGCACGTCCGTGGACCGCATCACCCCGCGCACCACGGAAGCGGACATCGCCGCCGTCGAGGCCGCCTGCGGCTACCGCGACAATTCGCCCGTAGTGGCTGAGCCGTTCACCAACTGGGTGCTCAGCGGCGACTTTCCCGCAGGCCGTCCACGCTGGGAGGATGCCGGCGCGGTCTTTGTTGACCACATCGAGCCGTACGAGAACCGCAAGCTGTGGCTCCTGAACGGCGCCCATTCCCTGCTGGCCTACGCCGGCCAGCTCCGCGGACACACCACCGTGGCGCAGGCCCTCGCGGACCCGCAGTGCCTGAACGCGGTCGAAAGCTTCTGGGATGAGGCCGAGGCAAACCTGTCGGGTGCCGCGGCCGGTGGCGCGGACCTGCAGATCCCGGCGTACCGCGCTGCCCTGCTGGCCCGTTTCAGCAATGCGCGCATTGCCCACCACCTGGCCCAAATCGCCATGGACGGCAGCACCAAGCTGCGCATGCGCGCCGTGCCTGTCCTGCTGGCCGATCGGGCCCAGGGCAGGTCCGGTGCTGCCGCAGCACTGATGATCGCGGCCTGGATTGATTTCAGCGCAGCGGCGGAGACGTTCCACGATCCGCTGGCAACTGAGGTGGCCGCAGCCAACCAGTTGGAAGGTGCGGAGCGCGTGCGGGCGGTCCTGGCGCTGGTGGATCCCGCCGTCGCTGCGGACAACGCCGTAGTGGAGCTGGTTTCCCGCCTGCTGGGCACATTCACTGCGGGCGCCAGCAACGGCTGACCGACTATTTGCTATACGAACTGCCCGGTCCGGGAACCTGGACCGGGCAGTTTCTGTTTTGTGAAGCTTCAACAGAAATTTATGGCAACCGCTTGCCATTTTATTGCCAAGTGACTAGGATTACAGGCAACGAGAAACACACGGCGGTAAGGGTAAAGGAGCCCCCAACTCATGAAAAAGCTAAACAAGCTCAGCATCATCGGCTATGGCGCCGGCGATGCAGCCAACAACCTCGCCTTCACCACCGCCACCATGTTCCTGCTGGTGTACTACACCGATGTTGCCGGTATCTCCGCAGCAGCCGCTGGAACCCTGTTGCTGGTAGTAAGGCTCTTTGACGCCTTCGCCGACGTCTTCGCCGGTCGGATCGTTGACCGCACCTACAGCAAGCGCTTCGGTAAGTTCCGCCCGTTCATCATGTTCGGCTCCATCCCGCTGCTCCTCCTGAGCGTGGCAACATTCTCGATTCCGCAGCTCGGTGAATCCGGTACCCTGCTGTACGCGTACGTCACCTACGCGGCCCTCGGTCTTGCCTACAGCCTCGTGAACATCCCGTACGGCTCGCTTGCCGGCGCCATGACGCAGGATCCGGGAGAGCGCGCAAAACTGGGCTCGGCCCGCATGGTGGGCGCGCTGCTGGTGGGCTCCGCCCTGGGCATCTTCGTCGCCCCGCTGATCAAACCCGGCGCCGACCTCCAGTCGATGTTCACCACCATCACCCTGGTCTTTGTGGTCATCGGAGCGGCGTTGTACTTCTTCACAGCTTTGACCGCCAAGGAACGCGTGCATCGTGCCGTCCCGAAGGTGACGTTCAAGCAGAGCGTGGACACGCTCAAAGGCAACAAGCCCCTCCTGATGCTGTGCCTGAGCTCGTTCTTCTTCCTCTCCGGCTACCTCGCACTGACCTCCGTGCAGCTGTACTACCTGCGCGACGTCCTGGGCCGCCTGGACCTTTACCCGGTGCTCTCCATTATCCAGCTTGCGCTCACCTTCTTCCTGGCCGCCTTTATGCCCAAGCTGGTCCGTAACGTGGGCAAGAAGAGCGTCTACATCTACTCCTCGCTGGTCACTGTCATCGGCGGTGCGATCATCTTCGTCACTCCAACCGGCCAGGTCTGGATGGGCTTTACCGGCCTCGTGATCAGCCTCGTGGGTGTCCTTGCCGTCAACATCGTGGTGTGGGCCCTGGAAGCCGACACGGTGGAGTACGGCGAATGGCGGACCGGTGTCCGCACCGAGGGAATCACCTATGCGCTGTTCTCCTTCACCCGCAAGTCCGGCCAGGCTGTGGGCGGCGCCCTGGCGGCATACGCCCTGGCGTTGGGCGGCTACAAGTCCGGCGCGGCCCAGACCGCGGAGGCCCTGTTCGGCATTCAGATTGCCGCGGGCGCAATCCCTGCCGTACTGACTATCCTTGCGGTACTGGTTATGACCAAGTACACGCTGACCGACGCCAAGCACGCGGAAATCCTTAAGGAGATCCAGGAACGCCGGACCAAAACTATGGGCGCCGGCGACGACGCTGACGCCAGCACGCCGGCTGAAACCAGCACCACCACTGACGCCGGCACGCCGGTTGGCGCCGGCAAAACCGCCAGCCACTAACGTCCAGCACCACCAACTGACCAGAAGTCCCCGAAAGGATCTGCCGTGAAAATCATTGCCGCTGAAGTCTTCGTGACAAGCCCGTCACGTAACTTCGTGACCCTGCGCATCACTACGGACGACGGGGTCACCGGCATCGGTGACGCCACCCTGAACGGCCGCGAACTGGCTGTTGCCGCGTACCTCAAAGAGCACGTGGCCCAGCTGCTGATCGGCAAGGATCCGCACCGGATCGAGGACACCTGGCAGTTCCTGTACCGCAGCTCCTACTGGCGCCGCGGGCCGGTCACCATGGCAGCCATCGCCGCCGTGGACATGGCCCTGTGGGACATCAAGGGCAAGATGGCGAACATGCCGGTCTACCAGCTCCTGGGCGGTGCCTCACGCAACGGCCTGCGCGCCTACGGCCACGCTTCCGGCGCGGACACTGAATCGCTGTTCGATTCCGTCCGTGAGCACCTGGAACTGGGCTATAAGTCCATTCGCATCCAGACAGCTGTCCCCGGTATCAAGGCCGTCTACGGTGTGGCCGCCCAGGCCCAGGCCTCGGGCGAACGCTACGACTACGAACCCGCCGGCCGCGGCGCGTTCCCGCAGGAAGAGGACTGGGACACCCGCGCCTACCTGCGCCACCTGCCCACCGTGTTCGAAGCCGTGCGCAACGAGTTCGGCCCCGAAATCCCGCTGCTGCATGACGGTCACCACCGCATGACGCCCATCCAGGCCGCCAAGCTCGGCAAGGCCCTGGAACCGTACGATCTCTTCTGGCTTGAGGACTGCACCCCGGCCGAAAACCAGGAGGGCCTGCGCCTGGTCCGCCAGCACACCACCACCCCGCTGGCCATCGGTGAAATCTTCAACACCGTGTGGGACTACCAGACCCTGATCAAGGAACAGCTGATCGACTACGTGCGCGCAGCCTCCACCCACTTCGGCGGCATTTCCCCGCTGAAGAAAGTCATGGATTTCGCCGCCCAGTACCAGATCAAGTCAGGCTTCCACGGGCCCACGGACATTTCCCCGGTGGGCTTCGCCGCCCAGCTGCACGTGGGCCTGGCCATCCACAACTATGGCATCCAGGAATACATGCAGCACTCGGACAAGACCAACGAGGTCTTCGAGCAGTCCATGACCTTCAAGGACGGCTACCTGCACCCGGGCGACAAGCCCGGCATCGGCGTCGAATTCAACGAGGAAGCCGCGGCAGCCTACCCGTACCAGCAGGCCTACCTGCCGTACAACCGTCTGGTAGACGGAACGGTGCACGACTGGTGACCGCCGCTACTTCTCCCTCCACGGTGGGCGCCGCCGGTCCCCACGTCATCGTGATGGGCGTCTCCGGTTGCGGCAAGACCACCATCGGTGACCTGGTGGCCCGCGAGCTGGGCATCCAGTTCCTCGACGGCGATTCCCTCCACCCTGTGGAGAACGTCGCCAAGATGGCAGCTGGCACTCCGCTGACCGACGAGGACCGCTGGCCGTGGCTCGCCACAGTGGGCTCCGAGCTGGCAGCCGCCAAGGGCGGCCTGGTTCTGGCCTGCTCTGCTCTTCGCCGCAGCTACCGCGACGCCATCCGCGCCCAGGCGCCGGACACGGTATTCCTGCATCTGCACGGCGGCAAAGAAGTACTCGGGTCGCGGCTGGAAGGACGCTCAGGACACTTCATGCCGGCAGCCCTGCTGAAATCCCAGCTGGCCACCCTCGAAGCGCTCGAAGCCGATGAGGCAGGCATTGTGGTTGACATCGCCGGCCCAGTGGACCAGGTCGTGGCCGACGCATTGGCGGGCATCGCAGCTGCGGTGACTGCCGCCGTCGGAAGCTCCGCCCACGGTAACGGAACTGCCGCAGCCGGTGCCGCTGGCTCCCCGGGGCGCCAGTTCGACGTCGACCTCCAGGCCGCGCCGTTCAACCTCGACGATGCAGCGGTCACCTGGGTGAACACCACCCTGGAATCGATGACGCTTGAGGAAAAGATCGGGCAGCTGTTCATCAACCACAACAACGATTACTCCCCGGAGTACCTCGACGGTGTGCTGGAGAACTTCCATGTGGGCGGCATGCGTTACCGGCCGGGCCCGTCCGCTGCCGTGCAGGAACACATCCGGCACGCGCAGTCGAAGTCCAAGGTGCCGCTGCTGGTGGCGTCCAACCCGGAAATGGGTGGTGCAGGCAGCTGCGACGACGGCACATTCGTGTCCACGCACCTGCAGGCAGGTTCGCACCCGGACAAGTCCATCGCACGCCGAATGGGCCAGGTTGCCGGCGTGGAGACCGCCGCCCTGGGCTGCAACTGGGCCTTCGCCCCGATCGTGGACATCCACTACAACTGGCGGAACACGGTCATCTCCACCCGGGCCTTCGGCAACACGCCGGAGATCGTGGTGGAACGGGCCAAGGAGTACTTCGACGGCATCAGTGAATCGCCCACTGCCTGTGCCATGAAGCACTTCCCGGGCGACGGCATGGACGAGCGGGACCAGCACGTGGTCACGTCCTACAACACTCTCGGCTACGACGAGTGGAACACGACGTACGGCCACGTGTACCGCGAAATGATCGGGCATGGCGTGCAGTCGATCATGATCGGGCACATCGGTGCGCCGGAGCTTTCCCGGCACTTCCGCCCGGGCCTCGCGGACAAGGACATCCGTCCCGCCACCCTGTCCCCGGAATTGCTCCAGGACCTGCTGCGCGGCGAACTCGGCTTCAACGGGCTCATCCTCACGGACGCCTCGCAGATGATCGGGCTCACCCAGGCCATGAAGCGCAAGGACCTGGTTCCCGCGACCATTGCCGCCGGTTGCGACATGTTCCTGTTCTTCCGCAACGCCGACGAAGACTTCCAGTACATGCTGGACGGCTACAAGTCCGGCGTCATCACCGAGCAGCGCCTGCATGACGCCCTGCGCCGCATCCTGGCCCTCAAGGCCTCGTTGGGGCTGCACCTGAAGGCACGCAACGAACTGGTTCCTCCGGTGGAAGCCCTGGCAAAGATCGGCAGCGCGGAGCACCGTGCCGTGGCCGCGGAGATCGCGGACAAGACCGTCACCCTGGTCAAGGACACCGCCAACAACCTGCCCATCCGGCCGGAGACGCACAAACGGATCCGCCTGTACGGCATTTCGGCCGGCTCGGACTTCACCCGGGCGGACCCGCTGGCCTACTTGGACACGGTCAAGGACGAGCTGGAGAAAGCCGGCTTCGAGGTGCACCTGTTCAAAACCGCCGATCAGCGCGAATCGGCGGGGGAGACGGGCATCAACTTCATGTCCGTCATCTCTGAGGAAGCCACAGGCGACTACGCGGACAAGTATGACGCCGCGTTTGTTTTCGCCAACGTCAAGGGCTTCGCCCAGGAAGCGGCCATCCGGATCAAGTGGTCCACCCCGATGGCCGCGGAAATCCCGTGGTACGTCACCGAGGTTCCCACAGTGTTTGTGTCGCTGAACCAGCCCAACCACCTCATCGATGTGCCGATGGTCAAGACCGCCATCCATGCGCATGCGGGAACCGTGGAGGCTATCCGGGCCACCATCGAGAAGATCATGGGCAAGTCCGAGTTCCAGGGGACGTTCAACCAGAATGTCTTCTGCGAATCCTTCGACACCCGGCTCTAGGGTTATCGCTGCGGTTTTAGGCTGACGACTCGCAGATGGAATGGCGCTACGCGGATACGCGTAGCGCCATTCCTTTTCTGCGTCACAGGGCCATTTCCGTGTCGAGGCCTCCAGTAAACTGGAGACCATGACTGCCACCCCTGATGCTGCTTCCAACACTGCTGCCCGTGCCCGCCTGCTGGAACTGATCAAGGAACTTGCCGTGGTCCGCGGCAAGGTGATCCTCTCCAGCGGTGCCGAGGCCGACTACTACATCGACCTGCGCCGCATCACGCTGCACCATGAGGCCTCCAAGCTGGTGGGCCAGGTCATGCTGGCACTGACGGACGACGCCGGAATCGATTTTGAGTGCGCAGGTGGCCTGACGATGGGTGCTGACCCCGTGGGCACCGCTGTTATGCACTCCGCCGTGGACGCCGGCCGCACCGTGGACGCGTTTGTGGTCCGCAAGGCCCAGAAGTCCTACGGCATGGGCCGCCAAGTTGAAGGCCCATCGGTTGAGGGCCGCAAGGTCCTGGTGCTGGAGGATACGTCCACCACCGGCGGCTCCGCACTCACCGCTGTTGAGGGTGTCCGGAAGGCCGGCGGCAACGTGGTTGCCGTGGCCGTCATTGTGGACCGGGACACTGGCTCCAAGGAAAGAATCGAAGCCGAGACCGGTGTGCCCTACCTGTTCGCCTTCGGCAAGGACGAGCTGGGCCTGTCCTAGTCCGGCCTCTCGCAGCAAGTAGGGCCGCGACTCCGGGCCAGGGTTGCCCCAGGCCCGGGTTGCAGCGGCGGCTTCCGCTGTGGCTACGGTAGAGGTGTGTCGTACAGCGAGGAAACAGATCCGCAGGAACAGCCTGGTGCCCATCAAGCCCGGCTGCTTGCCAGTGCCGCCGTACTCAAGCGGTTTTCGCGCCGCGGGTTCCTGGCCGGAACGGGTGCCTCTGCCCTGCTGGCAGCAGACATGCTGGTTACCCGCCGCATCCAGGCGGAACGGCGGGTCACCAGGATCCTGCAGATCGCGGACGATTTCGCCGACGCCTATTACCCGAACGCCAGCTGGTTCCTCTTCCCCGGCTACAAGACCAGCTGGGAAGAGGCGCTCTGGATCCTGAACGTCATGCGTGGTGCGCTGAACAAGCGTGGCCAGCTTGCCGCCGTCGGCTATTCCAACCAGGGGTTGGACATTGATGAGGTGGTGATCGCCGTCATCGAGCATGTCCGGGCGAAAAAGCTTACCAAGCTTTTCTTCTACGGCCACAGCTTCGGCGGCATGGTGGCCACCCAGGTGGCCGCGCGGCTAAGGGAATTCCACGGCGTGGAGGTCGACTTCATCCTGTTGGATTCCAGCCCCTACAGCCGGAGCGACGTGCTGGATGAGAGCTGGTTCGACGGCGTGGTGTTCCTGTACGAGAACGGCTTCCGGGTCCCGTCGGTGGTCCGCGGCAGCTACGAACTGGGGGAGCGCGTCATCCATAAGGACGAGCGGACCTGGCGGCAGATCCTGGACCAGACCATGGAGCAGTTGTCCCCGATCGCCCCGTCCAGTGTGCTCATCCAGTCCGAGTCGGCCTACATCTACCACTTCGATGGAAACCGGTTTGTGGACAAGCTCGGCGGCACGCGGATGGCGTATATCGGCAACCCGAAAGACCGCACGGTCCGCTACCCGACGGCCAAGGACGCGTGGTCGGCAGCGTTCCAACCCCAGATGGTCTCCACGGACCTGCAAACGGACGGTGCCCTGCCGGCGCACGCGAGCCCCGGCTGGAATCCGCTCATCTACCGGCCCATCGTGGAGCGGCTGATGGACGACTTTTTCCCGCTGCCCCGCGGCGGCTCGAAGGTGGCGGTCTTCTAAATCTGGTTCTTCAGGTCGGCCACGGAGTTCAGCACCTGGTTGGGCCGGAACGGATAGGCGGCAATGTCTTCGCGCTGCGTAATTCCGGTGAGGACCAGCACCGTGTGCAGGCCTGCCTCCATGCCGGCAATAATGTCGGTGTCCATCCGGTCCCCGATCATCGCCGTGGTCTCGGAGTGCGCATCGATCTGGTTCATGGCGGACCGGAACATCATGGGATTCGGTTTGCCCACAATGTACGGCTCCCGGCCGGTTGCCTTCGTGATGAGGGCCGCAATGGCCCCCGTCGCGGGCATGGGACCGTCCTTGGACGGGCCGGTGGCGTCCGGATTGGTGGCAATAAAGCGGGCTCCGGCCAGGATCAGCCGGATGGCCATGGTGATGGCCTCAAAGGAGTACGTCCGGGTTTCGCCGAGCACCACAAAGTCCGGGTCCTGGTCGGTGAGGATGAAGCCGGCCTCGTGCAGCGCCGTCGTCAGTCCTGCCTCGCCGATCGTGTAGGCCCGGTTCCCGGAGCCGGAACCGCGCACCTGGTCCTTCAGGAAGTGGGCTGTGGCCAGCGCGGACGTCCAGATGTTTTCCTCGGGAATTTCCAGCCCGGAAGCACGCAGCCGGGCGGCCAGGTCCCGGGGCGTGAAGATCGAGTTGTTGGTCAGCACCAGGAACCGCTTGGACGTGTCCACCCAGCGCTGGATCAGCTCGGCAGCCCCCGGGACGGCATGGTTTTCGTGGACGAGCACGCCGTCCATGTCTGTCAGCCAGCATTCGATCTCCTGGCCGTTGCGGTAGACCGCCTGTGAACCCTGTACCTGGTCTGCTTCTGCCACGCTTACCTCCGTGAGATGTGCCTATTCCTGGTCCAGTCTTTCATCCTTCTTGCCCGGCAACACTCGCTAGTTTCTGAGGGGCGCTTCGCTCCGCCGTGGGGACGGAAAATTTGGCCGTGTCAGGTCTGTTCCCAGGGATATCTGGTGCTGGCGGCCGCTCAGGGGACAGACTTGATGTGTGTGTTTCGGTCGACCCCGATTCGTCTATGGTGCCGGTGAGCCTGTCGGCTAGTTTGGTGGTGGAGGGCACAGCTTTGTTGTCCGCGGGACCGTGGACTGTTGCCTTTGAGCACGAATGTCAGATTTGTTGTTTTATCCGCCTTCCCCGGAACGCATGCACCTTGATTCCTGCCGGAATGACTGGGAAGGGTGATCCGAGATGGAAGTGATCCACCCGCGGTGCGCGGGTATTGATATTTCGAAGAAGGACGCGAAGGTCTGCGTCCGTGTCCAGGGCCGCGGGTCCAGGTCAACCGTCTCGACGGTCACCACGTGGGGTGCGATGACCGGCCAGATCCTGGACCTGAAGGAGCACCTGATTAAGGAGCAGGTGGGCTTGGTGGTGATGGAAGCGACCAGTGATTACTGGCGTCCCTTCTACTACCTGCTCGAGGACGAGGGACTGAACGTCATCCTGGTCAACGCCCGTGACGCCAGGAACGTCCCGGGCCGCAAAACCGATGTCTCCGACGCTGCCTGGCTCGCCGACCTCGGCGCCCACGGGCTGGTGCGGGCCTCGTTCGTGCCCCCGCCGCCGATCCGTGAACTGCGCGACCTGACCCGGGCCAGGACCGTCATCACCCGGGAACGGACCCGGGAGATCCAGAGGCTGGAGAAGCTCCTCGAGGACGCCTGCATCAAGCTCTCCTCGGTGGCTTCGGACATCACCGGGGTCTCGGGACGGCTGATGCTGCAGGCACTGATCGAGGGGCAAGAGGACCCGGCCGCTCTGGCAGACCTCGCCCAGCGCAGGATGCGCTCAAAGATCCCCGAGCTCACCGACGCGCTCACCGGCAGGTTCAGCAGCCACCACCGCTACATGGCAGAACTTTACCTGCACCGGATCGATGCCCACACCGCAGATATCGAGGACCTGAGCGCCAGGATCGAGGAGGCGATGGCGCCCTTTCGTTTCGCCCGGGAGCTCCTGATCAGCATCCCGGGATTCAGCACCACCATCGCGGAAATCTTCATCGCCGAAACCGGCGCCGACATGACAGTGTTCCCCACCGCGGGACATCTGGCCTCCTGGGCCGGCACCTCCCCGGGATCCAACGAATCCGCCGGACGGGTCAAGTCCACCAAAACACGCCCCGGCAACCGTTACCTCAAAGGAGCCCTCGGAATCGCCGCCCTCTCGGCAGCACGCTCGAAGAACACCTACTTCTCCGCGAAGTACTCCCGCCTCGCCGCCCGGCGCGGACCGATGAAGGCCCTCGTCGCGGTCGAACACGCCATGCTCACCGCCGCCTGGCACATGCTCACCACCGGCGAACTCTACAAAGACGCCGGCGCCGACTACTTCAGGCTGCAAGCACCAGCCAAAACCAAGGCCCGCGCGATCGGACAGCTCGAAGCCCTGGGCTACCAAGTGACCCTCGCGCCCCTGCAACCCACCGGATAATCCTGCCTCAAAACGACGACCGCCAGGGCAACCAGTCAACGGGACAACGTCACCGCAATTTTCATGTCAG